>PWDW01000135.1 GCA_003553225.1 Halanaerobiaceae bacterium | reverse complement strand
TTTAATCTGACAGTTTTTATTTCAAAAGGACTAAATTCTAATTCCAGTTTGCCCTCAGTACATTTTATCTCTTTTTCCTTTTTTTCCAGCATATTGGTTTCAAAAGCTTTTTCAGCTGCAAGCTCAGTACTCAGCTGACATTTTGTATGAGCTTTTTGGGCTTCATACAAACGAACAATTAGATCACCTGATTCATCTTCTGCTTTTTTAACAGTTTCCAGTATAATATTATTTTGATTTACGTTAAAGACAGATTTTTTATCACAGGTTCCATTCACCTGAGGAACTGGAGTGTTTAGATCATATGCTTCTTCAATTACTCCACTGTCTTGAAAATCTCCAGCCCACATATAAATGGAATAGGTGAATTTTTGTATCCCTTTATCAGCATTCATATCCGGAGCAATTGGAGCTTTGAGAAGAGTTAGATTTATACTGCTGTCATCAACACTTAAACCATATTTAGAATCATTTAAAACAGCAAAACCACGATTAGCCTCAGTTAAAGCAGTCCATTTTTGATTGCATATTTCGTACTGATCTTTGTCATGAGGAGTTGAATTATGGGTGGGCCGCTTTATGTGTCCAAATTGTATTTCTGAAATAGCTTCCCGGGAAAATATATTAACCGGAAAGTTTACTTTTAACAGCTTATGATCTTCCTGCCAGTCAATTCTGGTTTCAAAATCAACTCTTTTACTCTCCCGACCCAGGATTATTTTTTGGACCAGCTTAGAATTATTCAGCCTGCGGCTAACTTCAATTACAGCTGCCAGAGGACCATTATTAACAACCTCAATTTCTGCTTTACCGGTTAAAGATAAAGGTGTCTTTTGATACATACTGTCTATATCCCAGGCATCAAAATTGCCCGGTACATCCTTATACATCTTCCAGTTATTGCATTTTCCTTCAGCATATTCATAATCATTTTCTTTGTCATAAATACTGGTCAGGTTCCCTTTATCATCCAATTCAATTCTTATATATTTATTTTCCAGAAGATTCTTTTCTGCTGTTAATTCTGAATCTATATCCATTTTTGCTGCCGGTGTAATTGTTAACCATCCACAGGCCGGTAATTCAATCTCAGCAATATGCTGGCCATCAACTTCCTGAACAGCTGAAAATTGACCATCAGCTGTTTTTACTGCCGGAATGTTTTCCGGCACTTTAACAAATGTTTTTCTCGGCCAGGATAGTGAATTAAAATAAGTTATTCCTGAATCATCTTCAGTTAACTTCTCTAAGGCCTCTCTGGTTAATGATTTTGTCCTGTTTAATATTTCTTCATAATCTTTTTCCGCCTCATCATAAACCCTGGCAATTGAAGAACCGGGTAATATATCATGAAATTGATTTAGAAGAACTTTTTTCCAGCAGTCCTCCAATTCGGAATAAGGATAATTTGTTTGCTCCATGCTGCTGGATATACTGTTCCACATTTCTGCCTCTCTTAGTGCAAATTCACTTTTTCGGTTTCCCTTTTTAGTTTTGGCCTGTGAGGTATATGTTCCCCGGTGAGCCTGGAAGTAAAGTTCCCCTTTATAACAATTCTCTGGAGGATCTTCTTCCATTTTTTCAAAAAAGTCCTGAGGATGAGACATCCCGGTTTTAGGAACCCCCTGCAGATCATCTGTCCTGCGCAAATATTCCAGATGATCTCTGGTAGGTCCACCCCCTCCATCTCCCCAGCCAAAGGGATAAAGTCGATTATTTACTTTTTCTTTCTGATTTCTGTTCTGCCAGTGATTAATTAAAGATTGAGGATCAGTCTGAGCATTATAATCATTAAATATGTGGGCCAGAATCCGGGAACCATCTATTCCCTCCCAGACAAAATGGCTGTAAGGAAAGGTCTGGCGAGCTTTATAGGACCAGAGGATTTTCTGAGTTGCAAAATAGTCAACTTCACAGCCCTCCATAATCTGCGGCATAGCACCTGAATAGCCAAAAACATCCGGCAGCCAGCAGAACCTGGAGTCGATACCAAACTCTTCTCGAAAATATTTTTTCCCATAAAGGAACTGACGAACTAAACTTTCTCCCCCGGATAAATTGGTATCAGCTTCTACCCACATAGCTCCCTCAGGAATGAATTGGCCTCTATTTACAGCTTTTTTAATTTTTTTAAATAGCTGAGGATACTTTTCTTTTACCATTTCGTATAAATAGGGCTGACTCTGCAAAAATTTATATTCCGGATATTGTTTCATTAAATTAAGCTGAGAAGAATAAGTACGCAGGGCTTTATGTTCCGTTTCAGCTATTGGCCACAACCAGGCAATATCCAGATGGGCATGCCCAAAAGTATACATCCGGGGTGCTGTTGAACCATTTACACACTCCAATAACGGCTTTAATCTCTCTCTACCTTTTTGAACGGTTTCTATTCTTTGGTTATAGGGTAGCTCTAAATCCACAATTGTTGTAAAATCTTTAAGCCCTTCATCTATTTCACTAACCCGGAGGGATTCAGAATTTATATTCTCCCGAACCTGAAACAAAGTTTCCACATCCAGCCAGAGCTGATAAACCTCTTCAGCCCAGATACCAAAAGTTGTTGCACCTACCTCAGTCTGGCGGGCAGGAGGCTCAGGAACTGATTCCCTTTCCGGGGGTACCGGTCCAGTACTGGCCACCCTGGGGCCATGACCGGCATAACTTTCAATTAAAAGATCGAACTTTTCTCCGGGATCGGCTTTTTCTGTTAAAGGAATTTGATCTCTTATATCATACCTTTTTCTCAGTGAATCTTTAACTGCCATTCCTTTAGCTTCTCCATTTATAAAAACAGCACTTTCACCACCGGTGTCAATCTGGAGGACAATTTTTTTGCCTTCAGCTTTTTGGGGCAGAACTATATTTCCTTTAAACCAGCCATATTCCCATTTTCCTCCCCATTCAGTACCGGGAGGCATCTTTTCAAAATTATGTTCAAATACTTCTTCAGGCTTAAGATGCTTTTCTGTCACAAAACCTTCCAGATCAACAATTTCCAGAGGAAAATAAAACTGGTTTTTTAGTTCCTCTTTCCACCTTTCAATCCTTCTTTTCCATTCTTCAGTTAAAGCCATCTTAATCCCCCTTCAAAAAATAATTAATTTAGAGACAGCTCAGCATTTTCATATTCAACTCCACCAGGCTTATCACTGCTGATTCTGACATTAAACATGCAATAATTATTATCTGTCGGTAACAAAACTTTTGAAAAATTGTTATAATTTAAGGTATATAGACATTTTATATTAAAATTAATAAAAAATAAACTTATTTTGTAAAATGGTGAAATGAAAATTTCATTTTACTCCCTTCTTACTCCCTACTTACTCCCTGCCATCTGGTCTCAATTAGTTTAAGCCCCTCTTCTGTTTGAATAAACTCCGAGATTTTATCCGGATCAGGTTCAAATCCCCGAAATGAAGTTACTCCTGAGGCTTTAAAAACTTCTTCTTGTTGACCTTCATTATAAATTATAAAAAGCGAATTTTCGATATCAATGGTACCAGTAATATGAAAGTCTTCTCTGATAACAATAATTGAGCTGGAAATATTTTTTATCTGTTTGGTTTTTAAGCTGCCATCAATAAAAATAACTTCATCTTCAAAAAGAAGATTATCCTCCTCTGTTTTATAATTAATTCCTGCCTCCGCAAACTTTTGTCTCAATTCATAAAAGCTGCCCAGGAAATCTACAATAGGTCCTACAGATATATCACTCTTAGATAAAGGAGACTTATCAAGATTGCCGGCCAGTTTAAATAAATCCTCATCTTCTTTTCCATTTATATTAATCCCTTTCAGTTCATTGGATAAAAGACTTACCGAATAAAAAATATCAACTTCTGTATCCCTTACTTTACCGGTTGATTTAAAAATAAAGCTGGTTCCTTCACTCCCAAGATATTCAACATTATATTCAGCCCGACCACTTTTGTACTCTCCAAGCTCTGTGGGGGAAATTATGTAATCATTTTCTGTTCTGTTTAAAATATTATTTAGTCCCAGAGCGTACAGATTCTGAATCCCGGATTGGGCGGTTACATAGGCCCTGCTTCTGTCCCTCTGAAAAGAACTAAAACGAATATTTTGGGTTGAAAGACGCATTAAGGCAGCAATGATAATTCCGGCTACAACTATAAGTATTAAAACCATTGTATAAGCAAAACCTTCTTGAGTTCTTAATACTTTTCTCATAATTCATCACCCACTTATATGTTTTTAGGACTGATTGTTATACTTTTTTTTCGGGTCCCTGGCTGATCAGTATTCTTTTCTATTCGATATTCTATTATAATTTTAAAATAAGAATTATCATAATCAAGGGCCTCTATCCGGAATAATTCTACTGCCTCGGCTATGGACCTCTTCTGACCATCATAATACAAAATAAGATTATTGTTTATATCATCTGTTATTTCAAATTCTGCTCCAGATACAGCTGTACTAAAAAACACATCCCTTTGGCCGCTCACAATTTCTTTATATTTGTTATCCACTATTTCATGATCTATTTCAACTGCTCTCCTCATTATACGGGCGGCTGTACTTTTCCCCAGCTCAGCCCTTTGGCCGACATTTATTCTGTGCTGCCCGGTATTGAAAACATCAAAAAGCTGGATAAACATCCCCGAAGCAAGAGTGACTACCATTCCTGTTAGAGCAGCAGCCATCAGAACTTCAATCAATGTAAAACCTTTATTTTCACGAAATATATTCATGTTATCTTCTCCTAAATATAAAGCTTAATTTGTTTTTGAATTAGCCAATCACTTCTACGGCTGTTATATCTGAATTGCCGTCAACAGTAATAGCTAAAATAACTTCTGCCCCATCTCCACAGTATTCACAATTCAATACAAATTCTATTTCTGCTTTTTGCGGATGCTGGGGATGGCTATCAAATAAATAATCAACTTCAAACAAGTTATTAGCAAAATTTTTGGAAACTTCACCGGGCTTATTTTTAATTTCAAGATGCTGGTCTATGTCTAAAATATTAATGTTCAGTGATAAATTTTCAACTGAAGCATTATTAACTTTTAATTCTATCATATTACCGACATAATTATAAAAATGTAGGGTAACCTCATTATCATTATTGCCACTTCCACCCTCTGTTTCCCCATTACTCCCCTTATTATCATGTTTGGCTTTTATTTCATGACGGCTAATTCCTGCATATAAATCATAATTCTGTTTTGAACCCTTTAATTCAATGTAAATATTAAAGAGCTCATCCTGACTGCCAGATTCTGTAATTTGAATTGTGCCCTGCTCAAATAATCTGTAATGATCAAATAAACTGTTTAAACTACCATTTATATCAGAGTTAAAAGCAGTAAAGTAATAATCATACTCTCCTTCCTGTAGCTGCCCGGAATAACTTTCCAAAATTTCTATTATACTCTCAGTTAAATTGACCGCAGCAAGTCTTTCTTCACTGCTGGCTTCACTTCGAAAGAATGAAATAAAGGCTCCAAAAACAGCTGTTATTATAATTGACAATAGAACAATACTTACCACAACTTCAATAAGTGTTAATCCTTTTTCTTCTTTTATTCTTATCATAATAATCCACCTCAAAACATATCATGGGTATAGAAAAATTAATTTAAAAATCAATTTTTTAGTATATAACAAATTATTCCTGCTATAAACTATAGGACTTTTTGACTATTTTTGGCTATTGCTAAAAATTATATACTATTTCAGAGGAACTTTCAATACTTCAGGAGGGATTTAGATTTATCTGTTGAAAGTTTTCAAAAAAATCACTTCAAATGAAAATATAATCAAAATAAGACTATTTTGTTACTGGAATGTGACTGCAGTTAATGTATTTTATTGTATAATAATTATAATAATAATTATAATCAGTATCTGCTCTGAATCTTTTCAATCTCTTTGATAATTTTCTTTACTGTATTTTAATTCCGGGAAGGATGTGAGCTCTTTGAAAAAATATCCATATAAACACTTTATCTGGATTATACTGCTCTTTATTCTTATTTTTCCACATCAACCAGCTCTAAGAGCAGAAAATTACCCTACTCATGTTCAGTTTACCATATATTATCAAAATCAAATTATTGGCCAGGATGACTTTTTTGAAATTCTGGATCTGGAAGATTATATTTTGGTACCCCTGGTTTCTTTTTCCCGCTGGCTGGATATTGAACTGCATTACAGTAGAGAAAATGAGCTTTTAACAGTATATTATGGAGAGCAAAATGAAAGTCTTGCTCTTGATTTAGCACATAATATTTATTATGATTTTCCCGGATGGTCATCAGAGCCTCCAATAGTTCTGGAGGGGGATTTTTATGTAACAGCTTCTTTAATTGAATATTTAACCGGAGCCCGATTGGAATGGGACTCCCGGAGACTGGAATTGATTTTAGATTATGGCCATAAAACTCTGGATAAATCCGGACTGTTCTCCGATAAAAATATTATTAAAATACCGGAGCTTTCTGATTCCAGACCAATAATAAAAGGTCCTGATTTCTCCCTCGGATCTATCCAGTATAAAATAAATTTTGACTATAAATTTGATGATGATTCAGAAGACCTTAGCCTGTATTCCAGAAATTTGTTTAATATTCACGGCAGAATTGAAGACTGGTCTCTTTCAGCCGTTCCAATTATTGATTACAATTTTGATACTGAAGAATATTCATTTTATCTGGATAATTTTAAAGCCCAAAATCCTGAAGATAATCGTCTGATAATTCTGGGAGACAGCAGATTCACTTTACCCAGCACCCTGGGCAGAGTCAATCTTCGAGGCCTTTATGTACAGTCTCCTTTTCAACAAATTAGTGATAGAAGGGCCTATACTTCAGTCTGGGGGGAGGCTGAAGAAGGAAACACAGTGTATTTGTTTGTGAATGATAGACAGGTGGACAAAAAATATATTGATTATGGTGAACTACATTATCATTTTATTAATGTCCCTCTTACAGTGAATAGAACCAATATTATTCGCATATTAATTGAAAATGATGAGGGCCAGGAAACAGAGATAGTAAAAAAAGTTACCGGAAGTCTTTATCTCTATGAGAAAAATACCAGTGAAGCAGTTCTGGGTTTGGGCCATTTCAAAAGATCCACCCCTCCCCGGGATCTGTTAGAAACTTTGGGAGCCCAATTTAAGTATGCTCCGGCTGCCGGAACTTCACTTTTCTGGGAAATAGGTGGGAAAAAAATATATAATAATTCTGATTATAAAGGAGTTCAGGTCGGGAGCCTGATGCGTATTGCTCTCCGCCCTGAGGATCTGCCCCTTGTTTTTTACGCAGATTGGCTGGCCGGTAATGAAGTAAATTTAATCGAGCACGGTGTCCGGGCCAGTACTTTATATACCAGGCAAAATGGTCATATTGAAGCTTCTGTATCCTATATACCACCTATTGCAGCCCAAAATGTTTCTTTTGCTGCTGGACAGCAGCTGATGGTTAATTTACAGCAGGAATTAAATGACAGCTGGCTGCTGGATATTATACTGGAAAACAGCGGTTCTCTTGATGATATGGTCCCTTTTGAAAGAAGAAGTGCTGCTGCAGTTTTTGATTATAAAGATAGTATGAGAAATACCTTTACCATAGGAGTTGAACTGGCTGATAGAATAGAAGATATTTTATGGAGGGATCTTTCTCTTAAAGAAACAAGCAGAAACTGGCTGGAACTGCATCTAAAAGGCAGAACTTTTCCGGGGACCACCATGCTGGGGGGAGAAGTAGTCTATATCTTATCAGATATTGAATTCTTCGAAACAGAAAATAGTGGTAAAATTCCAAAAAAACAGGATGAACTTGAACTAGTCCTTAATATAAGTGAAAACCTAACAGAAGATTTAATGTTAAGTGGAGGTTTTAAATCATCATTCACCTGGCTGGATGAACTTTTGCTTTATAGAGACTATCAGGCGATTATTCGCAGCCGCCTCAAGGTTGGTGATAATACATTTATCACAGCCGGTTATACTGCCGAAAGTGATTTAAAGAGAAATTTACAGGGCCAGGGTACTATTGAAGATACTCACAAACTGGAGCTGTTTTTAAGACACAGCAGTCCCAGTAATTTTGTTTTCACGGCCGGAATTAAAAATATCTTTGAAAAACAGGAAAGTTATTTTACGGGAACCACCGGTTTTAGCTATAAAAATACGGAACAGGACTGGCAGATTGCCGCAGATCTGGAATATCTTGCTCCTGAAGGAAACAGGAAAAGTCCCCAGGAAAAAGTCAGTATTGAATTTAATAAGCATTTATTTTCCGGACTGGAAGGTTCTATTAATTTAAGCCGCAGTTATGCCTCCAAAGCCAGTGAAAAACCCATTCATCAAATATCATTAACTTTCAGTCAGGTTCTAAGTATTACCCCCGGTAATATAATCGGTCAAAAATATCAAAGAGGAGACCACAATTCAAATATATCCGGATTTGTTTATTTAGATTTAAATGGAAATGGCAAAAAAGACCCTGAAGATCCTCCGGTGGAAGGGGTCACCATCACCAGAGACAGATCAAGTACTGTTACCGATGAAAACGGGTATTTTATATTTGAAAATACCAGAGCCGGATCCTATGAAGTGGGATTAAACAGGAGCAATCTTGCCGATGAATATAAGATTCTTACCGAAAATAAAGTTGTCCACATTAGAGATAACGAAAATATTTTTCTGGAATTCACTTTAACCAAAAAAGGTTCCCTGAGTGGAGAACTTTATATCGACGGCACTACTGAGCAAGAAAATATTGCTGATCTGTCACTTGACAGAGTAGGTCTTACAATTAAGGAATTAAACAAAACCATCTTTACCCATAGTGATGGATCCTTTTATACAGACAATTTGCCTCTCGGATCATATACCCTTAATATCATGGAAGATTCACTTCCCCCCGAAGTAAAGATCGCCGGAGAAGCTTCCCTGCAGATTGATATAACTCCTGAAAATCTATTTGTTAAAGATATAATAATACCTCTTATCTATTAAATTTATCATTTATGTTAGGTTAGACCAAAAATTATATAAATCCAGTATAATACCCGGGCTGTAAACCCGGGTATTCTGAAGTGTCTCAAATTATTTTTGTTCATTTCACAATTTTAAAGAAACCGTATCAAATTCTATCCCCCGTATGGTTCAAGCTTTAGTTCTCCCTCCATGAGCTCCACACTAATTCCATCAGGGTCAGCAACAAAAGCCTGACGGACTCCATCCCTGCTCTGAGGTCTCATTATAACTTCTATTCCGGCACCTTCAAGCCTTTCAAAAATTTGGTCGACATTCTCAACCGTCAAAGCCAGATGTTTTAAACCTATATCCTCGATTTTATCTTCTTTAAAGGGCACCCCCTGTTTCTCAAAAGCAAACAATTCTATCATACCATATTCACCGGCCTTCAGAAAAACAAATAAACCATCCTCCTGTTCCAGCTGACCTATTACTTCCAGACCCAGCAGCTCCCGGTAAAAATACACTGATTTTTCCATATCAGATACTGTTATTGTTACATGGTCAAGATACTTTACCATTTTATCCTTCCTTTCTAAAAATCTATTTTTATATCAGCGGTACTAACCGGATAAATGCATTTTATGAATTTTGTTTTATAAAGTCAATTAACATATCCACCCTGGTATGAGCCATAGCAACCACAGTGTCAGCAGCCCCATAGTAAATGGAGATACGGCCTGTGTCTTTATCATGCAGAGCAGCAACCGGAAATACAACATTGGGAACATCTCCCACACATTCGTACTGTTTCTGGGGAGAAATCAGATAGGGTTCAGCTCGATATTTGACCTTCCAGGGCTCTCTGCGGTCCAGCAGAGCGGCACCCATACTGTATACAAAACCATTACAGGAAGTAAGTACTCCATGATAAATCATCAGCCAGCCTTCTTCGGTTTCAATAGGCACCGGACCGGCACCAATTTTGGTAGACTCCCAGCCCCCCCGGGTTCCCATAACAAAACGATGTTGGCCCCAGTGAACGAGATCCGGACTTTCACTGTAAAATATATTGCCAAAAGGCGTATGGCCATTATCACTGGGCCGGCTTAACATAGCATAACTGCCATTAATTTTTCGAGGAAACAGCACACCATTACGGTTATAGGGCATAAGCGGATTTTCGACCTGATAAAAATCTTTAAAATCTTCAGTATAACCCATTCCTATAGCCGGGCCATGATAACCATCACACCAGGTAATATAATATTTACCATCCAGTTTAACCACCCGGGGATCATATTTATACTCTGAATGACCGATCTCTTCATTTTCATAATTAAATTCAATAGGTTCTGGATCAATCTCCCAGTTTATTCCATCCTCACTCCGGCCAGCGTGAATATCCATATGTCTTCTTCGGTCATCACAGCGAAAAACCCCGGCAAAACCATCTTTATAAGGTACCACCGCACTATTAAAAATACTGTTGGATGTAGGGATCAAATCTCTTGGAATAATAGGATTTTGGCTTGATCTCCAGACCACTCGGTCACAGTCATCAGGTCTCTCTTCCCAGGGGATATGGGGTAGACTTCCTTCAACAAGTTTACTCATGGTTAATCCTCCTTAAATTTTCTAAATATATTGTTTAAATATACACTCTCTTTTTACAGCCGGTGAAGGTAAGCTTCATCGACCAGCTCAACATCTTTTCCCTCCAGAAGCTGAATTGTTTTTCGGGGGTGACCTACTTTCATTATAATAATTGCCGCCCGGGTTTCTTTACCCACAGCATACATATATTCCACATCAATACCTTCTGCTGACAGTAGTTTTAAAACCCTGCTCAGACCTCCCGGTTTATCCTGAACCCGAACCGCAAATACTTCAGTTGAGCTTACCGTATATCTTTCCTCACTTAAAAGCTCCTCCGCCGCCTGAGGACGGTCTAAAATCAGCCGAAGAATACCAAAATCAGTGGTATCTGATATTGATATAGCAATAATATCAATATCATTTTCTCCCAGCAGTTCACAGACATCAGCCAGCCGCCCGGACCTGTTCTCCAGAAAAACAGATACCTGTCTGGTCAGCAATTGATCTCAGCTCCTTTCTGAGATACATAATTAAAACCACTATCAAAAGCAGCAGTATTTTTGTTCAGATAATCACGGGGAACATTCTCTTTTACAGCCTGCAGCCAGTCAGCACGGTCAAAGGGCAAAAAAGAGGCCATTACACCCAGCATAACAACATTAACAACTTTTTTACTACCTGCCTGAAGGGCTTTTTCCAGAGCATTAATAACCACCACATCCTGCAGATTTTCTTTCAGCATCTCCAGGACATTTTCAGTGTACTCAGCATCTCCGATAATAACCGGAACCGGTTCAATCTTCTGGGTATTAACCACCATTTTACCTCCCGGCTGCAGATGTTCAATCCAGCGCAGGGCTTCCAGCTGTTCAAAAGCCAGTATTATATCTGCTTCCCCCCGGTCAATAATCGGAGCATGTACTTTCTCTCCCAGTTTAACACTGGTAACAACACTGCCTCCTCTCTGTGACATACCGTGAACTTCAGACATTTTAATATCAAAAGAATTCTGTAGAGCTACACTTCCGATTACCTTACTGGCCAGAATACTTCCCTGACCACCAACACCAACAATCATAATATTAATGTTATTCACCACTATCTCCTACCTTCTTTAGGGCATCAAAGCTGCACATTTCAGTACAAAGTGCACATCCCACACAGAGAGCCCTGTTTATGGTAATTCTATCCCCCCGGTCTACAATTGCCGGACAGCCAATCTCCATACACCGCCTGCAGTAAGTACACCGGTCGAAATCAACTTTCATGATACCTGAATATTCCATCTCCTCCAGCAGAGCACAGGGCCGCTGGGCGATGATTACTGAAGCCTCATCAGCCTTAACTTCACGGCTAACTATCTGCCTAAGCTCCTCCAGTTCAAAAGGATCCACCACACTTACCCTTTTGATGCCAACAGCCTCCGCCAGTTTTTTAAGATCAACACTGCTGGTCGGTTCACCTTTGATAGTATAACCGGTAGCCGGATTTTCCTGATGTCCGGTCATTCCGGTAATAGAATTGTCAAGTATCATCACCGTGGAAGTTCCCTGATTATATACTATATCAATCAATCCCGTGATACCGGAATGAATGAAAGTAGAGTCTCCAATAACTCCTATCGTCTTATCTGCCAAATCAGGTCCTGCAGCCTGTTCCACACCATGAGCCATACTTACACTCCCCCCCATACACAGGCAGGTATCCATTGCTTCAGCAGGAGGCAGAGCCCCCAGAGTATAACAGCCAATATCTCCGGTAACAGTTAGATCAAGCTGGTCCAGTACATAAAAGGCCCCCCGATGAGGACATCCGGGACACATGACCGGAGGTCGGGCCGGGATATCATCCTGGGGGGACTCAATTATTTCCCGCTCATCCTGATTCATATTCTCTCTGATAAGACCCGGACTCAGCTCTCCGGTGACCGGCAGCCGGTCCTTCCCAATCACTTCCAGACCCAGTGCTTTAATCTGATTTTCAAAAAATGGTTCCAGCTCCTCCACAACATATAATTTTTTAACCTCCCGGGCCAGCTCTTTAATGAGTGCTTCCGGGAAAGGAAATACCAGTCCGAGTTTCAAAAAAGAAGCCTCTGGAAATGCCTCCCGGGCATATTGATAAGCTATACCACTGCTGACCACACCTGTGTTTCGATTCTGCCAGTCAATATAATTCAGCTCGGTGCTGCTGGAAAAACCTCTTAGTTCATCCAGGCGTTCTTCAACTACAACATGTCTTTTCCTCCCCATAGCGGGCATCATTACATATTTTTGAAAATCCTTTTCATATTCTTTTACCCTGACTTTTTTTCTTTCTCCGGTTTCTACTACACTCCGGGAATGTGATATCCTGGTTGAAAGGCGAACAAGGACCGGAGTATCAAACTCCTCACTGATCCGAAACCCCTCTTTTACCATACTGCGGCACTCGGCACTATCTACCGGAGACAGCATCGGAATTTTAGCCGCCCGGGCATAATGTCTGCTGTCCTGTTCATTCTGAGAACTGTGCAGCCCCGGATCATCGGCCACCACAATCACCAGTCCTCCATTAATCCCGGTATAAGAGGAAGTGAAAAGTGGATCAGCGGCCACATTAAGGCCAACATGTTTCATAGTACATATTGTCCTGGCCCCTGCCACTGCAGAACCCACAGCCATTTCAAGAGCTACTTTTTCATTGGGGGCCCATTCGGAATAAATTTCATCATATTCAGCAATATATTCTGTAACTTCTGTACTCGGGGTGCCTGGATAAGCTGAAGCCACGGTGACCCCGGCCTCATATGCTCCCCGGGCTACAGCTTCATTGCCCAGCATTAATTGCTTCATGTTAATTACATTACCTCCTGGAAATTATGTATTTTATTTTGATATTTAGTGTAAAATTGTTCATAATTGTTCCTTATTAATTACTGCTGTTTTATGTATCGACATTTATAAAACTGCAGGTATAAACTAAAAAACACTTTCGGCACTTATTACTCCTCATTTCTCGCCTGTCTCATCTCTTAAATCAATTACCCGATCAGCCTTACCGGTGGTTCGATCCAGAGTTCGGGGCTCAACCAGTTTAACCTCAACATCGATATTAAGCACAGAGCGCAGTTTTTTTCTTATTTTTTCTTCAATCTCCTTTAAAGCCCGGTACTGATCCAGAATATCAGAACTGGCCATCTCCACCCTAACCTCCAGATCATCCATATATCCATCCCTGTGGACAACAATCTGGTAATGGGGACCAATATGCTCCATTTCCACCAGTACACTTTCGATCTGTGAGGGGAAAACATTTACTCCCTTGACAATTAACATATCATCGGCCCGGCCCATAACTTTATGCATCCGGCGGGTGGTTCTCCCACAGCTGCAGGGTTCAGGTTTAAGATATGTTATATCCCGGGTCCGATAGCGCAGAACAGGAATTCCCTCTTTAGTCAAAGTTGTCAGAACCAGTTCTCCCCTTTCTCCCGGGGGCAGAGTCTCCCCGGTGTCCGGATCTACAATTTCGGGATAAAAATGATCTTCATTAATATGCAGCCCCTGCTGAGCACTGCACTCACCGGAGACTCCCGGACCCACAACTTCACTTAATCCGTAATTTTCCGTGACCATCATATCCCATCTCTGCTCAATTTCATGTCTCATTTCTTCGGTATGACCTTCACCCCCAAAAAGACCCAGTTCTACATCAAGATCCCGGGGATCAATCCCCATATCTTCAGCCACTTCGGATAAAAACAGGGCATAGGAGGGGGTACTTATCAAAATTGTAGTACCAAAATCTTCCATCATCATTATCTGGCGTTCTGAATTTCCACTGGAAGCGGGAATCACTGATATCCCCATATTTTCCAGTCCATAATGCAGTCCAAAGCCACCGGTAAACATTCCATATCCAAAAGCAACCTGAGCTACATCACCCTTTTTTCCTCCCGCAGCGGCAATCAGACGGCTCACACAGCTGGTCCAGTTTTCCAGATCCTGTTCTGTATAACCAACAACCACCGGTTTCCCGGTGGTGCCTGAAGAAGAATGAATACGGACAATATTATCCATAGGCTGAGCAAAAAGTCCGTAGGGATAATTTTTTCGCAGATCTTCTTTAGTGGTAAAGGGGATTTTTTCTGTATCTTCCAGCTTTTGAATATCTTCAGCTTTTAAATCTCTGTCCACCAGCTGTTTTTTATAAAAAGGCACATTTTTAAAAACATATTCTACCGTCTGCTGAAGTCTATTTAACTGCAGTTCTTTGATTTTCTCATCCGGCATAGTTTCAATCTCTTTATTCCAGAACAAAACACATCTCTCCTTAGCTTGATAAATTATTAAGTTATTGATATTAGTTTATTAATTTATTATTAAAACACATGTTTGCTGAGCTTTTAAAAAAAAAGCAAAAATTGAGTGATTTCTTACAGCCTGAAACCTTCCAGACCTTCTTTAATCTCCTCAACAAAATCATAAACTGCCTTTTCACCCCGCTTGCCTTCCACCTCTTTTTTCCGCAGGCTGAGAACTCCTTCCGGCCTCTTACCGGCAAGCTCTCTCATATTATCAAATATTTGCTGTGATTTGGAAGCACCAAAAGTGTTAAAAAAGGCCACCCGGCCGAGTTCCTCCCGGTACTTTATGATAAAAGTTCTGATTGGGCCGGCTATATTCCCCGCCCACAGCGGGGTACCAATAAACACAATATCATATTCTGAGATATCTCTTTCTATCTCTGTAATCTTAGGCTTACGTTCTATAAACGCACCCCATATTGACCGGGCCACTCCGGTCAGACCCTCACGGTTTTTTTTATCACCTATTTCCATTAGATCTCCATCCACCTCATCGGAAATAAGGCGGGCCAGCAGGGCTGTGGTTCCGGTCCTTGAATAATATACAATTAAAGCTTTCAAAATATCATCTCCCTATCTAATTTCCACCCAACAGCCATTTACCAATAGTAAACAACATAACTTCCAATATTAAACAACATAACTTCAAAAAACTTCACATAACTTTATCCGGATCTGATTTTATTTATTAAAATTGCGGCTGCATTTACCCAGCACACCATTAATAAAGGATGCGGTCTCCCGACTGTCAAATTCCTTGGCCAGCTCCACCGCTTCATCGATGGCCACTCCTTCGGGAATTCCATTCTTCATCTCCCAGAGAGCTATGCGCAGTATATTGCGGGCCAGAGGGGAAATCCTGTTTAGCTCCCAGTCAATTGCGGTATCCCTGATTATTTGATCCAGGCCTTCCCGCAAAGTAATCACACCCTTAATTATTTTCTCATAATAGCTATCCTTAACCTCAATTTCTTCGGCCTCGGTATTATTTTTGAGAGCTTTTAATTCCAAAAATACAGACTGATCATTTAATCTGTTTTTGATATCCAGACTGTATAATATCTGAAGTGCTATAATTCTCTGTTTGTGCCTGCTTAATTTCTGCATGAAACAATATTCCTTTCTATAAGAAATTACCTGTTTGACCTGCTGTATTTTTACCTCATTTTAAACCAGGTGGTAAAATATGATCCAGAACTTCCCGCCAGTGGACACCGGCATCTCTAAACATGCCCACTATATAACCTCCGGCCACACATATAACTACCAGCAGAGTTTTCCAGAAGCCCAAAAACAGAAACAAAAATCCAATCACAAAACCAACAATAACTCCCAGGATTTTGCCGCTGTTTTCTACAGCAAAATTTGCAATTTTATCCCGGATACTTTCTTTTTCCATTTACTTCACCTCAGTTAGTATCTGCTGTTCCTAATTTTTGGCTTCAGAATCTTTGTTTTCAGGATCCTCATTTTTCTTTTCCTTGCCCCACAGAAAACCACCGGACTTTTTCTGTTTATCGGAATCCGAATCCGTTTTTTTTGAATCCGTTTTTTCATCTGATTTATTGGTGTCGGACTTTGTTTTTCTTGTTTTATCGGACTCTGTTTTATCGGATTTTGTATTATCTGGGTTTGCTTTTTCAGTTTTTTCTGTTTTAGTTTCGGTTATTTCATTTTTTTTTACCTCAGATTTAGCTGACGGCTCAATTTTTGTCTGTTTCTGTGCCCGATCTTTTTTCTTTTTACCGCGGTAAACATCTTCTATAAGAATTTCTACATCAAGTACCTCGACCCCGGTGGTCTCTTCAATATAACTTTTTACAATTCTCTGCAGACGAGAAGTCACCTCGGGAATCACCGCTGACGGGAGCACCTTGCCGGTTATTGAAATATGAACTCCACCTTCACCCGCTTTAAGCAGAGTATTAACATCTTCAACTCCATCCTGCTCTTTAGCCACACCTCTGATCATGTTTTTGAGGGCATCCATTGTTATCTCTACCCGTCCTAACTCACTTTCAGAAATAGAGGTGGTTGTGCCCCTGCTGTGTGAGGTAAAGAAAGGATAAATCGCCCAGGCACCTATAATAAAGGCAGCAAAAAATACTATAGAGAGTCCGACATTACCATAGGTATCCTCAATTAAATAGGGCAAAGTTTGAATTTCCACAAAAGCCCCACTGCTGTATATAGCCAAAAGCAGCATGATAAACATGAAAATAAAGGAGATAATCATTAACAGAATCCGGTTTATAATTTTCATATCCCTCACCTCTTTATCCCTGTAATTTTTTAAAGATACTCTTCTTCATTTTCCTCTTCTTCAGTCTCTTTTATATCTGCGGACTCTTCTTTTTTAGGAAAATGAACCCCCTGAACATGGACATTAACATTTTTGACTTCCAGACCGGTCATACTTTCAATACCCTCTGATACATTCTGCTGAATATTTTGGGAAACTTCCGGAATCCGGG
Organism: Halanaerobiaceae bacterium; assembly: GCA_003553225.1. Classification (GTDB taxonomy): domain Bacteria; phylum Bacillota; class Halanaerobiia; order Halanaerobiales; family Halarsenatibacteraceae; genus T1SED10-99. The sequence continues at coordinate 52,752 of PWDW01000135.1, read as the reverse complement.
AACCATATTCGATAACAATATACAAATCAATAGTCGTTTCTTCCTCTCCCCCCTCAACTTCTACTCCTTTAGAAAGATTATCCCGGCCCAGCATTTCGGCTATACCACCGGCAAAACCACCACTCATTCCGGCCACTCCTTCCACTTCTGTAGCAGCCAGTCCGGCAATAATTGCTACCACCTCATTGGCAATTTTAATTGTCCCGGCCTTTTTCTCATTTTCCATAACTCCACCTCCTGAAATTGTTTAAATTAATCTTCAAAAAGAAATACCCCGATTACTCCACCTCTTTTTCTTTAAGCTGCATATGGTTATCAATAAAACTGGTGGAAAATTTGCCTTTAATAAAAGATTCATTCTCCATGATTTCCAGATGAAAGGGAATTGTTGTTTTTATCCCTTCCACCTTAAACTCCTGTAAGGCCCTTTTCATGACTGCCAGTGCTTCCTGGCGATTTTGCCCATGGGTAATCAGTTTAGCCACCATAGAATCATAAAAAGGATTAATATAATAATCCTGGAAAACACTGCTGTCCACCCGGACTCCAAAACCCCCGGGGACTATATATTTTTCCACCCGTCCCGGGGAGGGACGAAAGTTCTGCCGATGATCTTCAGCATTAATCCGGCATTCAACAGCTGCTCCGGTAATTTGCACCTCTCCCTGAGATATACTGAGCGGCAGTCCAAAAGCCACCCGAATCTGTTCTTTTACTATATCCACCCCGGTAACCTGCTCGGTAACCGGATGCTCAACCTGAATCCGGGTATTCATTTCCATAAAATAAAAATTATCCGCTCCATCATATAGAAACTCAACTGTACCCGCATTATGATAATCAGCTGCTTCCGCAGCCTGAACAGCTGTCTGGCCCATCTGCTCTCTTAGTTCCGAAGAAAGAGCCGGTGAAGGTGCTTCTTCTACCATTTTCTGGTGACGCCACTGAATAGAGCAGTCCCGCTCTCCCAGGTGAACCACATTACCGCGTTCATCTGCCATTATCTGAAATTCAATATGTCGTGGTTCCTCCAGGTACTTTTCCAGATATAAAGTCTCGTCTCCAAAAGCCGCCCCCGCTTCACTGCTGGCAGTCTGCAGGGCATTATCCAGCTGATCTTCGGAACGAACAATTCTCATCCCTTTGCCTCCACCACCTGCTGAAGCCTTTACAATTACGGGAAAACCAATCTCCTCCGCCGCCCGATGGGCACTCTCGGGATCCTCCACTCCTTCTTCAGTACCCGGTACCACCGGGACCCCGGCCTCTTTCATTACAGCCCTGGCCTGTGCTTTATCACCCATTAGGGCGATGGTCTCTGAACGGGGACCAATAAACTTAATCCCATGGCTTTCACAAACTTCGGCAAAGTCACTGTTTTCAGCCAAAAACCCATAACCGGGATGGATCGCCTCAGCCCCGGTTAATTCGGCCACACTCATAATACTCGGTATATTTAAATAACTATCCAGGGCATTGGCCGGCCCCACACAGTAGGCCTCATCGGCAATCTTTACATGTAGAGCCTCTTCATCTGCTTCTGAATAAACAGCCACTGCCTCTACCCCCATCTCTTTGAGGGCCCGAATAACACGTACCGCAATCTCACCTCTATTGGCTATTAATACCTTATCAAACACAGTATCACTCCCTATCACATCTCTCATAAAAAACAGTAAGCCTCAGTTAGCTGTACCAATTAAATATTCTTTTATTTTGCTATTTTAAATATTAATAATCTATAAATGCAAACTACACCTGTTCAATAACAAAAATGGGCTGTCCGTATTCCACCGATTCCCCATCATTAACCAGTATTTCAGCAATCTGGCCGCTGACTTCTGCTTCAATCTCATTCATTAGTTTCATTGCTTCAATGATACACAAAATATCATTTTCTTTAACCACATCTCCCACTTCCACAAAGGGATCGGCATCAGGTGCCGGAGAACGATAAAATGTTCCCACCATGGGAGCTTCAATCTGCTGTTTGTTATCCTCCTGCTGTTCTGTTTTTTCTGCTGCAGACTGGTCCTGTGTACTCCGGTCAGAATTCTGGACTGCTTTTTTAACCTTCTGTTCCACCTGTTCAGGAGGCATATTATTAATCTGGGGTACAGTAAACTCCTGGTTTGCCCCTCGTTTAAGGGAGATAGAAAGCCCTTCTTCTTCAATACTCAATTCAGATATATCAGTTCCTTCTAAAATTTCTATTAATGCTTCAATCTCTTCTAAATTCACTCCACATCCTCCTTAATCTAAAAATTATTGCTCTCTGCTTAATTTTATATTATAATCCTTTAAATTTCAAGCACTTCAATATCCCGGCTGACTGTCTGCTGTACAAAACAAAATGATAAAAAAGTTTCCAAAATTGCCTGTTAATTTTCTTATCCTATATATTAAAATTCAATAAAGTTTATTAAAAACCTTTTTTCTGGATACTTTTTTTCACATCCTGTACCATTCACATCCATTACCGGTTATATAATATTTCTTGAAAGTAAATAGAGCAGGACCAGCCTTCTATTGCTGGGACCCCTCGTCAAACTGCATCATCCATACTTTTCAGCAAAGACAGGACTTACACCGACAGTTAGTGTAAACTACGAAGCACACCAAAAAAGAGAAGGCGACCCTTCGGCCGCCCTGAAAAATATATATTTAAATCAACTGCTCTGTATTAATTATCCTCACCTTCAGAAAAAAGCTCATAATAATATTTTTCATCTATATTTAACTCCAGAGCCCCGGCTTCATCATCCTGAATAATGATTTCATCAGTTTCTTCCAATTCTGTTTCAGGCCCGGACTCCAGATCAGCAGGTGACAGCTGATCGGAAAGGCCCCGTTCACCATTGGAATAATAAAGACCTCCACTATCGTCAAAACCGGTGCCGACCAGGCCTTCATCATCAATAATATGGGAAGTTATAATAATCAAAAGTTCCGATTTCTCCATGGAAACTTCTCGATGTTTAAACAGCTCTCCCAGGATAGGCAGCTGGGACAGATAAGGAATCTGCTGGATGGATTCAATTTCATCTTCCTGAATAAGACCACCTATCACAAAGGTTTCTCCATCTTTTAGGCGAATTGTTGTCTCGGCCTCTCTGGTGTTAACATCGGGAATAAGTGTCTCCGGTCTCCGGTCCAGGGTACTGACCTCGGGCAGTACATCAAGGGTTATATAATTATCGGCTCCCACCCGGGGAGTGAAATGCAGATTTATTCCCGCTTCCAGAGTTTCAAAATCAACAACTTCTCCACCTTCATAAAGCGGGAAGGTAACCCGGTCACCGATCAACAGCCGGGCTTCTTCGCCACTGAGAGTCATCAGCCGGGGATGGGCCAGAGTCTCACTGGCTGTACCCCTTTCAATCAGATCCAGAAGCTGGGGTAAATCCAGTCTATCTCCCCGGAGAAAATTAATATTGCTTAAATCGGGGTCTACTCCCAGACGCTTAATATCAGTATGTGAAATCTCTTCCACCCTGGCTTCTATGAGCACCTGTTCCCGAGGCTGATCCATACTGTTAAGCAGCTCCCGGGCGGCTATAACATCGGTCTCCAGACCGTCAAGGACCAGCTGAAATAACTGTTCATTTTTATGTACCTGAAAATCGTCGGGAAAAGAGCCGGTCAGCACATCAACAGCTATATCCAGATCCATATAGTCGAGACTCACTACTTCCCGGACCTCTTTTTTCTCCTGGTCCATATCAGCAGCAATTTCGGCTGCATAGTCAACCTCATCTTCATAACCGGTTATGTAAAGCTGCTGGCGATATCTATCAACAGAAATTTCAACTTCCGGAATAATTTCTAAAACAAGCTCTCTGACTTCATCCGGGTCGCGATACTCAAGATTAAGACTGTGGTGAACCCTCTCCTCTTCTGGCTCTTCAGGCTCCAATTTTTCTTCAGGTTCTTCTTCTTCAATTTCTTCTGGTTCAGGTTCAGTTATTTCCTCCTCTTCAGGCTCAGGTCTTTCCGGGTGCCGGTCAACGGTTGCAGCACTATCCAGATCTGAGATTAGATCCCGGGCCTGATTAATTACCCGAACCCTGCCTTTCAGCACCAGCTGACCGGTCTGAGAACTCTGTTCTACCGTTAACTCGGGGAAAACAGTAGATATAATACTGGCTGTCTCGGCCAGCTCCAGATAATCTATATCAACCAGTTTTACATCCGGTTCCTCCTCGATATCAACAATATCTTCTTCTACTTCCGGTATTTCATCTGCTTCAACATCGAGTTCTTCTATAAGCTGAATACTGTCCTGGACCCGGTGATGGGGCCCATAAACAATAATTCTATTTGCCTGGGGATGGTGGTGAATATCAACCTCAGGGTATATTTCCCGGACAATATTTGAAATAATATCCAGTTCCTCAACATTTACCTCCACAATTTCTATTACCTGTTCTTCCGAAGAAAGATCCAGATCTTCAATTAAATCTCGAGCTCTTGTGATCTCTGCAGCCTCTCCCTGGAGGATTAATTGACCCCGGGCCTCGTTCTGCAGGACAGTAAGTTCAGGGAATAAACCTTCAACTACAGAAGTGATTTTTACCAGATCAATTCGTTCAATCTGCATAATATCAATTATATCTTCCGGACGGTCCGAAAAATCAAGCCGGTCAATAAGATCCTGGGCCTGCTGAACTTCCTTTTCTCCTCCGGCCAGAATAAGCTGGCTTTTTTTGCGGTTAAGAACAGTGTTAATATCGGGAAATACTGAATTTACAACCTCTTCAATATCCTCGGGGTCTCGATCCTCAGGAATAATAATCTCCAGCATTTCATCCATGTATATTTCTTCAATTCGGTCCGGTGAGGCCACAATTAAAATGTCTCCCTCTCTTATGTAATCAAACCCATGGGATAAGGTAACCATTGACAGTGCCTCATCAAATGATACTTCATGAAGTCGTATTGTTATTTCACCGGTTACTGATTGATCAAGAACCATATTAACCTCAGCAATCTCGGCAATAGTCTCCAGAACTACTCTAATATTGGCATCCCGAAAATTTAGATTTTCAATCTCACTGTCTACCTGGCCATTGACCGGCAAGGTAAGTAACAGAAGCAGAACACATACCGTCATTAACTTCATCAGGGGTCTTTTTTTACTGCCTGTCAAGAATATCTCCTCCTATTCTCATCCTTATGGTTTCTTCCCGGTAATAAAGAGAAATCATTTCAGCATCTGGGAAAATACCTGTCAGGCGGTAGCCATTAATGATATCCCCTTCAGAAGCAATTCTATCACCTTCAGCCCCGGAAAGAAGTGCTGTGGAACGGCCCGCATAGGAAATAATTCCTTTAAGCCTGAAAGGGATCTCTGCGGGGTCCCATTCCCTCTCGACCGGCTCTTCAATTTCAGCACGGGAGCGAAAATCTGAAAAAGGGTTGCGGAAAATTCCATCATGGGCAATAAAATCAACAGAAAAAATATTTTGAGATCCAGCATCCTCACCACCTGAACCCAGAAAATCAATTTCCGCTTCTGCACTGACACTGACAGTTATGCTAACAATTAAAAAAGAGAACAAAATGTAGAATACAGCTTTTTTTGTTTTCATAATAGCTCATTCCTGTTTGTTTTTATTTTTTTACCATATTTTTCTTATTTTAACTTTTTTTACTGTATTTTATATTTCCCAAAATGTTTAGAACAACAGAAAACAAAATATAATAAATAAAATTTTATAGAGCATTTTGGGAAGAACAAGAACATATAAATAACATTTTATCCTGTTTTCTAAAAATCATATTTATAATAAATGCTGAGTATCTCGGCTTCCAGATAGTAACCATCCTCCGGTGCCTGCAGGTCTATCCGGCTTAATTCCAGCCGGTTATCACTTCTGCGGGCCTCAACGAGCATATCGCTAATATTCCGGTAGTCACCCCGTAGCAGAAGATTTAACCGAATTTCCTCTTCAGTATTATAAGGGCTAAAGTCTTCCAGTTCAACGGCAAAATCACCGGCCAGTTCATTAAACATAACCAAAAGGTCTGGAACCGATTTTTCCTGTTCTCTTAAAGTTTGAATCCTTTCTCTCAGTGCCTGTGCTTCTTCTCTAAGCTCAGGCAGCTGACCGGCCCGTTCTATAGCCCGGTTGAGTTCTGTTTCTCTGCTGCTGACATCACTCTCCAGACCGGCTATTTCTTCCTGGGCTGGTTCATAAATGTAAAACCAGAACAAAACTCCACCCGCCAACAGTGCCAGAAAAACCAGTAATGCTTTTTCTCTTTTACTCAAATTGCTAAACATCTTTTAACCCCCTGCCCTATTGACAAGTTCAGCCTCAATAGAAAATCTGACCAGATCACCCTGTTCAAGATTCAGCAGATCAACTGCCTCAAAAAGTGGGGCTCTATCCATGTTGGATAAAAGAGAAATAATCTCCTGTTCAGTACGGGCAATTCCCGAAATCTGAATCTCACGAAATTCATTTATATTCAAATTCTGCACCATTATATTTTCCGGTACAATATACCCCAGCTGAAGCATTGATTCACCCCAGGGCAGCTGAACTACTGGCTCCGGCTCCATGTTCTCCAGCTCTTCAATTTCATCACGCAGTTCAAAATATCTCTCCTCCCGGGGCCGATATAAAGCCAGCTGTTCATCCAGTGATCCTTTTCTCTCTTCCAAAAAGTTTATCTCAGACCTGAGTGTCCAGTAAGTATAACCCACAAAAAACAGCAGCACCACCAGGCCAATAGTAATACCTACCCGGGACCAGCTAATGCTTAAATGACTTCTTTTGCTCTTTTCTCCCAGTAAGTTTACTCTCATCAGGAAAGCACCTCACTAAAACCAAGGCCCAAAGCCACTGAATACTGTATATCATTCAGCTGGTCCTGATTTTCAGTCTCCAGTTCCGTAAATGGATCAAGATATTCCAGAGAAATTTCAGCTTCCTGTTCTAAATATTCTTTAAGCCCTTTAAGCAGGGAACAGCCCCCGGTTAAATAATAATTTTCAATCTCATGATTGGGATTGTTCCGGAAAAAATAATCAAGTGAACGAGAAATCTCATAAACTAAATCATCTGCTGTAGAAAGCATTACCTCTTCAACAGTTCCTTCATCGGAAAGATTCAATAAATCAGCCTCCAGATCGGCATCATCCTCCAGCTCTTCCTCACTTTGCTTTAGAGCTGTAAGAAGCCCATTCTCATATTTATACTGTTCAGCCTCCTGTAAACCAACAGAATTTTTCTCCATAATTACCTCTGTAAAATTTTGTCCTCCAATATCCAGGGTCCGGAACAGATACACACCCTCACCATCACCAATAATAATTCTGCTTCCTGAAGCTCCCAGATCAATAACCGCTGAAGTAGGGAACTCAGAATTACGATTCTCCAGAATAGAAAGCAGACCCAGGGGCTGCACATTAACCACTGATAAATTCCAGTTTAGGCGGCCAAAAAGCTCCTGGTAGCTGTTCAAAAGATGGGCCTGAGAGGCAACCAGTATAATATTCACCCTTTCTGTTCCTTCTTCAACCATTATGTAATCCAGTACCGCATCTTCAGCAGGATAAGGGAGATATTCATCAGCTTCCCACTGCAGGGTATTATCCAGTTCATCAGCCACTACGCCCGGTAGTTCTATATTTCTGATAACAAGATTTTTATTAGGAACTGAAGTTACCACTGAAGATGGTTTATAGCCCATCTCAGAAAATAAATACTCCAGCTCACTGGCCAGAACTGAAATGTCTTCAATCTCCCCATTATCAAATGTATCCTCCGGGAGACGGGCACTACCCTGATTGAGAAGTCGGACTGAATTTTTTCCCCTCTTTAACCTGACAGCTTTAACATGTGAAGCACCGATATCCAGCACAGTAAAACTTTTCCTGAAAAAAAGCATATTCGCCCCCTTCTCAGCTGTAAACTATTTTTTCTGTTTTTTCAATGAAGTATAATCAATAATTATTATGTAAGTAAATATTATTGTGACAATTTAAATAAAAAGCACTTAAAAAATAAATATTTTGCTTGTCTCATATAATATCATCTATAAACAGTATTATCAATAAAAATTAGTCAATTTATGGGCATTTTGATTAATTTTTATACATGATTCTCATCAATTTCCGCTGACAGATATAAAATAAGATCACTTACATACAGAAGAATACCCTGTTATTTTTCCCCTGTTTTGCTTTAACCCCAATTAAAAACTCAAGATATTATTACTTTTGAAATTATTATAATTTCACCAATTATTTTGGAGAAAAACCATATACATTATACATTCATATACATTAATATTTTAAACATAGATTTATAAACTCCTAAAATAAACCCAGATAAAAACTAACAATAAACTCCCCCCAGAAAAGCATTATCAGTGCCCCGGCACTGATTAGAGGGCCGAAAGGAATCCTCGTCTTACGGTTCAGAACTCCGGTCAGGATAAGGGGTAGACCTACCAGAGTACCGGCCAGAGCTCCAATAAACAGGCCCAGCAGGGCATAAAGCCAGCCCATAAAAGAACCTATCATCGCAATTAGTTTAACATCACCCATACCCAGCCCCTGCTGATATGCCAGGGCAATAATCAGCAGCAATCCTCCCGGAATCAGTACCCCCATAAGCGCAGAAACTATGGGCAGGGGGCTTACCGTCAGCGAGAGCAGCAGCCCCACAATTATACCGGGATAGGTAATTCTATTGGGAATAATCATCTCTTTTAAATCAATAACAGAACAAATAATTAATAGACAAACCAGGAGAGCATAGATAAAAAATGAAATATCCAGTCCAAATTGAATATAAAGCAGTGCAAACATTACTGCTGTCAGAAGTTCCACCAGCGGATACTGAAAAGATATTACAGCCCCACAATAACGACACCGACCCCGATACAGAACAAAACTCAGCACAGGCACCAAATCCGGTATCTGCAGTACAGCTCCACAGTCCGGACAATGGGAAGCCGGAAATATAATTGAATCTCCTTCTGGCAGGCGGCAGATAACTACATTTAAAAAACTGCCAATTATAAGACCAATAACAAATATCAGCATATAAGACAATTAATTCACCAACTATAATAATTATTTTGGGCTCTCCCCCATAACCGCAAAAACAATCAATTCCTGTTTTGCACAAAATCTATAAATTAAATTATTTGAAAAAGTAAATACCTAATGTTTTAAATTATTAAGATCTGATATTTATCAGGTTGTCTGTTTTTGGGATACTTCCTTTTTAAAAATGCTCAAACATTTCAAACATGGGCATTAATATTGAAATAACTATTGAACCAACTACTACAGCCAAAAAGACAATCATAACCGGTTCAATCAGGGAAACAACACCATCCACACTGTTTTCCACTTCATTATCATAAAAACTGGAGATTTTCTGCAGCATACTGTCAAGATCACCGGTTTCCTCACCCACCTGCATCATCTGAATAACCATTGGTGGGAAAAAGTCACTTTTTTTCAGAGGTTCAGTAATATTTACTCCTTCTCTGACCTGAATTCTGGTATCCACCAGTATCTGGGCCAGAACTTTATTCCCTACAACATCCTCTACCAGAGCCAAAGACTCCAATAGATCCACACCACTGTCCAGCATCATAGCCAGAGTTGAGGAAAAACGAGAAATGTAAATCTTTTTCAGCATATCACCCAGAACCGGCATTTTTAAAATCAATCTATCAAATTTCATCTGGCCTTCCGGTGTCTGTTTGTACTTGCTTAAACCGTATATCACACCTAAAATTACCAGCATCATTAACCACCAGTATGACTGAAAAATCCCACTAACCCCAAGAAGTATTCTGGTAGGCAGAGGGAGCTGAGCACCAAAATCGGCAAACATTTCCACAAAGGTGGGAACCACAAAAGTAATCAGAAAAATAACCACCAGTACGGCAACACAAACAATCACCACCGGATAATACAGGGCGGATTTCACCATGTTTTTTAGTCTCTGCTGTTTTTCATAGTGCTCGGCCAGATTGTTGAGCACCTTATCCAGCACCCCACCCATCTCCCCGGCGCGCAGCAGCTGTACATAAAGTTCCGGAAAAACTTCCGGATGGCTATCAGCGGCTTCAGCCAGGCTGGAGCCAGTTTCCACATCCTGACGGATACTCTCCAGTGCTTCCTTCAAGGTCTGGTTATCTATCTGAGCTGTTATAATATTCAAAGCATCAACCAGACTTATACCGGCATTAATGATGGCGGAAAACTGCTGGCTAAAAATAGCCAGGTCTTTCATGCCCACTCCTCCACCAAAACTTATAAGATCACTCAGTGATTTACGCGACCTCTTTTTATTTATATCCAGAACATAATAACCTTTATTTTTCAGACTTCGGGCTACATCCGATACACTCTCTTCTTCACGGGTACCTGTAATTTTTTTGCCATCCCGGGTTCGAGCTTCATATTCAAAAGTTGGGGCCATATTTTGTATCCTCCCCACAATGTATTGTTGTAAAATTTATGATCTTTTCTTGCTGCTAATTATTCAATCCTTTTCCTTATGTATTCAGGATTTGTGGAACGCCTCAGGGCAATTTCTCTTGAAATAATCCCTTTTTCAAAAAGCTCAACCAGATAATTGTTCATTACAATCATACCCTGCTGGCCGCCGGTCTGCATTTGAGACTGAAGCTGATGGCTCTTCCCTTCCCGAATGATATTGCGGACAGCAGAGGTGGCCAGCAGTATTTCCAGAGCTGCCACCCGGCCCTGGTCATTTTTGCGAGGTAAAAGCTGCTGGGAAATAACTCCCATCAGAGTTGAAGCCAGCTGTATTCGGACCTGTTCCTGCTGGTCGGAAGGAAAAACATCAATAATACGATCCACCGTTTTGGGAGCACTGTTGGTATGCAGAGTGGCAAATACAAGATGACCTGTTTCTGCTGCCTCAAGAGCAATGGAAATCGTCTCCAGGTCACGCATTTCACCCAGCAGAATAACATCGGGGTCCTGCCTGAGGGCAGCACGCAGCCCATTGACAAAATTATTGGTATCGATGCCCACCTCACGCTGCTGAATTATGCTCTGCTTATGCTCGTGGAGATATTCTATAGGATCCTCCAGGGTCAGGACATGAACGTTTTTATTTTCATTAATCCGATTAATCATAGCCGCCAGAGTAGTGGACTTACCACTGCCCGTGGGCCCGGTACACAGAACCAAACCTCTGCGCTGCAGGGCAATTTTTTTCAGGACATCGGGCAGTCCCAGTTCATCAATTGTGGGAATCTCAGGTGGTATAATTCTCAGAGCCAGACTAACCGCACCCCGCTGGCGAAAAGCATTAACCCGGAAACGGGAAAACCCATGTACACTGTATGAAAAGTCAAGTTCACCCTGTTCTTCAAAATCAGACCACTGATCATCATTCATCAGCTCCCGGGCAATAGATTCCAGCTCTTCAAAAGTAAATTTGTGATCATAATCTTCCATAACCTCCAGTTTTCCATTATACCGAACCACCGGATAACAATTCACGGTCAAATGAAGGTCAGAAACAGCCTCTTCATCTACCACCGATTTAAGTAAACTGGTAACATCCATAAATTCAATCCACTCCTTATACTATTACTCTCATCATCTCCTGATAGGAGGTCAGTCCCGAAACCACCTTATCCCGGCCGTCTTCCCGAAGGGTAATCATACCCCTTTCAATGGCTTTTTCTTTTAAATCCTGATCATCTTTATCTTCCAGAACCATCTTTTTAATTACATTATCCATCACCAGAATTTCCTGAATAGCCACCCGGCCCTTAAAGCCGGAATTATTGCAGCGGGGACAGCCAGCAGCCTGCTGCAGTTGTACCCCTTTATCAATATTTAAGGCTGCTCTTTCTTCAGGTCCGGGATTATAGCTTTCACTGCACCGTGAACATAGACGCCTTAAAAGCCGCTGAGCAATTACCCCATTCACTGTTGAAGATACCAGATAAGGGGGAATTCCCATATCCACCAGCCGGGTTATGGAGCTTACAGCATCATTGGTATGCAGTGTGCTCAAAACAAGGTGGCCGGTCAGGGCTGCTCTGATAGCAATCTGGGCCGTCTCCTGATCCCTTATCTCTCCCACCATGATTATATCCGGGTCCTGTCTTAAAATAGAGCGCAGGGTGTCGGCAAAACCGCGGCCTATCTCACTGTGAACCTGGACCTGATTGATTCCTTTGATCTGGAATTCTACAGGGTCCTCAACAGTTATAATGTTTTCTTCCAGGGTGTTTAACCTGTTTAAAGCAGCAGATAAAGTGGTTGATTTCCCACTCCCCGTCGGGCCGGTAGCCAGAATAATACCATGAGGCTGTGAGATTAAACCCTGAAACTTTTCCAGGTTTTCTTCACTAAAGCCCAGGTTTTCAATCTTAAGCAGGCTTTCCTCTTTATTTAATAAACGGATGACCACCTTTTCTCCATTTACCGTGGGTAAAGTGGAAACCCGCATATCAATCTCCTGACCATTTTTGGTCAAAGTAATTCTACCATCCTGGGGAATACGTCTTTTGGTTATATCCAGATCAGCAATTATTTTCAGCCGTGAGATGAGGGCCGGCTGAGAATGCTTGGGAGCGGTCATACCTTTCTGGAGTACCCCGTCCACTCTGTAACGAATACGAACATTATCTTCCTGAGGTTCTATATGGATATCACTGGCCTCTCTCTGCAGAGCTTCATTGAGGATCATGGTGGTTAATTTTACAATCGGTGCATCTTCCACCATGTCCTTTAGATCATCTGGTTCAGGCTCTTCATCCTTATATTTATTAAGACTCTCAAAAACTTCTTCCACATCTTCTCCAATTGAATACAGGCTGTTTAGAGCATTCTCGATATCCTCTCTGGTGGCTATATGAGGTACTACTTTATAGCCGGAAAGCATCTCCAGATCATCCACCGCCATTAGATCGGTAGGATCAGCCATAGCAACTTTAAGCTGATCATCTTCCACTCCCAGAGGTACTGTATTATAACGGCGGGCTATATTTTCAGGTATCAGCTCAGCCATCTCCGGATTAATGTGAAAATCAGAGAGAGTGACGTGTGAAAAACCCAATTGATATTCCAGAACCTCAACCAGCTCTTCGGAACTCATATAACCCAGGTTCTGAAGAACCTGCCCCAATTTCTTATCGGTCCCTTCCTGCTTTTCCAGTGCTTCTGCACATTCTTCTTGCGTAATATAACCATTCTGTACTAAAATTTCTCCCAGTTTCTTTGTCATCCTCTTATCCTCCTGGTTGTAAAACAAAATAACTTATTAATAATAATTCCAGATAAATGTGATTTTTTCCTGCAAAACAAAAGATTTTATTGTATTTTATCCAAATAATTGCCTTTTGCTAAGCTCTTTCGACATATTTCCCGTTCCTGGTGTCAATTTTTATTATATCTCCTTCTTCTATAAAAAGGGGTACTTTAACCTCCAGACCGGTGGTCATTTCAGCCGGTTTACTGCCCCCGGAAACCGTATCACCCTTGATATTGGGCTGGGTGTTTTCAACTTCCAGCTCCACAAAGGTAGGCAGTTTTACATCAAGGGGCCGACCCTCATACATGGCTATCTCCAGGTCCATATTTTCTTTGAGATATTTTACTTTTTCTCCCAGCTGTTCACCGGACAGCTCTACCTGCTCATAATTATCCTGATCCATAAAAACATAATTATTACCATCCCAGTACAGAAACTGCATCTTTCTGGTATCCACATGGGCTCTTTTAACATCTTCTTCAGCCCGAAAAGTTTTATCAATAGTATAACCTTCCTCCAGATTACGCAGTTTGGTTCTCACAAATGCACCTCCCCTGCCTGACTTGGAATGCTGGAATTCCTCAACTTCATAGACTGTACCTTCCAGCTCAATGGTCAAGCCGGGATGAAATTTATTAGTTGATACCATAATATACCTCCTTTTTACTATTCTGATTTAGATTTTTAAATGATCTCCATCTCACCTGCAGCGGCTCCCTTATTGGTCATTTTAAATTTGTTTATAATATGGTATTAACAAACGACTTTTTTATCATTATTAAGTTAAATTAATTAGGGAAATGAAAAAAGCTGGTATCAAATATAACTAGAGCACAATGAGTTCTTTATTTGTATTATTCAGCACTTTACAGCCACTTTCAGTAATTACCAGATCATCTTCAATCCGTACACCCTTTTTTTCAGTCAGATAGATTCCCGGTTCATCAGTAACCACCATATTTTTAACCAGTTTCTGGTCTGAACTTCCGGATAGACGGGGCGCTTCATGTATATCAATCCCAACCCCATGACCCAGGGTATGGCTAAAATTATCTCCATATCCATTCTCTTCAATTAAATTACGGGCCAGCCCATCAGCCTCTCCACAGGTCATACCAGCCCTGATCTTTTCAATAACCTTTCTGTGAGCCTCCAGAACAGTTTGATAGATCTTTTTGTCTTCTGCAGAAGGTGAACCCACATAAACCGTTCGGGTCATATCCGAACAATAACCCCGATATTTAGTACCAAAATCCATAGTGATAAATTCATTAGGCTGCACTTTTCTGTCCGTGGCCCGACCGTGGGGCAGGGCTGATCTAGGTCCTGAAGCCACTATAAAATCAAAGGCATTTTTCTCTCCCCCCTGCTGTTTCATGAAATATTCCAGTTCCAGGGCAATCTCTTTTTCTGATATTCCGGGTTTTATATAGTCCAAAATATGCTCAAAGGCACAGTCGGCTATTTTTACGGCCTGGCTAATTCTTTCAATCTCTTCTTCTTCTTTCACCATTCTCAGCTCTCCAACTATATTTTCTGCAGGTTTAAGTTCAATCCCTGTGAAATTATTCTGATACTCAGAATATTTTTTAAAGGAGACTGTGTCGGCTTCAAAGGCCAGTTCAGACACTTCTGTATCGGACAGCAAATCACTTATGGTTTCCAGTCTGTTCTCCCTTTTTATCTCCACAATTTCAAATCCTGTGGTTTCTTCGGCAGCCTGCTCCAGATAACGAGAATCAGTCAGAAAAAAACAGTCTTCTGGGGTTAAAATGATGATACCGGCTGTACCGGTAAATCCACTAATATAAAATATATTGCTTATATTATTTATTATAAAAGCTGTTATATCTTTGTTCTGCAGTTTACTGTATAATCTGTCTAATCTATGCTTCATATTAAATGCTCCCCCTCTGTATAAGATTATTTACAGCCTCCAGGGCATAAAGATATCCTTCCGGTCCCAGGCCCGCAATCAAACCCGCGGCTGCACCGGCAGTAATTGACTGCTGCCGAAATTCTTCTCTGCTGTGAATATTACTGAGGTGAACTTCCACCACCGGTTCTCGAAAAGCAGCCAGGGCATCTCTTAAAGAGATGCTGTAGTGGGTCAGGCCCCCCGGATTAATGACAATTCCCGATATCTCAGGAGCTTTCTGCTGTATATAATCTATTATTTCACCCTCATGATTGCTCTGAAAGATATCAACACGAACTCCCATCTCCTCAGCCTTCTGTAATATATCTTCATTGAGTGATTCATAATCCCTGTTTCCATATATATCAGGTTCTCTGGTCCCCAGAAGATTAATATTAGGACCGTGAATCACCGCGATTGCTTTCATTTTAATCCCTCCAGTACACTGTATATTTTACTTCTGGCAATCTCACCTGCTCTGAAAGCCTCTCCTATTTCGGCCAGCAGTATCCAGTTTATTTTATTCCTTTCAACCTTTTTATCATGCCACATGGACTCATACAGCTCATCGGCAGTAATCTCTTCCGGCAGCTGCTGCTGCAGCTCATAATCTGTGAGTATTCTTTCAATACTCTCCAGCTCAGCTGAGGAGAGATGACCCTCCAGCTCAGAAAGGCGGGACTCAACTTTAAGACCCACAGCCACAGCCTCACCGTGAGTATAGCTGCCATATCCGGCCACAGCTTCCAGGGCATGCCCCATGGTATGGCCAAAATTCAGCAGAGCCCTTTCTCCCTGTTCTTTCTGATCCCGGGCCACAACTCCGGCTTTTATTTGACAGGAACGGTATATAATCTTTATTAAAGCTCCGGGATTTAAATTATAAATTTTTTCCCTGCTGTTTTCCAAATAATTAAAAAGATTTCGATCTGCAATAAGCCCATGTTTAATAACTTCCGCCAGACCGGTTTTCAATTCTCTCAAAGGCAGGGTCTCTAAAAAATCAACATCTATAAACACCAGATCCGGCTGATAAAAAGCCCCGATTAAATTTTTACCCCGGGGATGATTAATGGCCGTCTTCCCCCCGACACTGCTGTCCACCTGGGCCAGCAGAGTAGTAGGTATCTGAACCAGGGAGATGCCCCGCATATATGTAGCTGCCAGGAAACCCGCCAGATCTCCAACTACACCTCCTCCCAAAGCCAGAACCAGATGATCTCTGTGAAAACTCTCTTCTATCAGCCGGTCATAACCTTTTTGCAAAAATTTATAGCTCTTGGCCTGCTCCCCGGAGGGCAGAACATAGGGGATTATTTGATAATTGTGCTGTAGAATATTCATAACTTCTTTACCATATAACCGGTCAACATTTTCATCAGTGACCAGAAAGATCTTTTCACCCCGATAATAATCCTGCAGAACCTCGGCCAGCTGATCAAGTGTACCATTATCAATTAATATAGAATAAGAAAGTGGATCTTCAGCTATGTTTACTGTAAC
Source organism: Halanaerobiaceae bacterium (assembly GCA_003553225.1). Lineage (GTDB taxonomy): Bacteria > Bacillota > Halanaerobiia > Halanaerobiales > Halarsenatibacteraceae > T1SED10-99. The sequence continues at coordinate 36,054 of PWDW01000135.1, read as the reverse complement.
CTCTTTTTTAAAATCAGCCACAAACGATCATCTCCTCAATTTCAGCTGCTATCTGCAGTGGCTTTTTGCCATCTGTAAGTACCCTGTTTTTAAAATCATGATAATAATCCTGCCTTTTTTCTAGCAGTTTTTTTATTTCTTGTTCAGGATCCTTTGTATCCAGCAGAGGCCGGTGTCCCTGTTCTCGAGTCCTTCTGTAAATCTCTGATGGTGAAGCTTCCAGAAGAATGGGGAAAGTCTTTTTTTTCAGCAGCTGACGGTTTTCGGAATCAAGAATTATACCGCCCCCCGTAGAAAGCACAAAATCTTTTCCCGTTAAAAGTACCTCACGCAGAACTTTTTTTTCCAGTCTGCGGAAATACTGTTCTCCTTCATTTTCAAATATATCGGCAATACTTCGCTGTTCCTCTTCTTCAATCAGCCTATCTGTCTCAATAAAAAGCAGGCCCTTTTTCTCTGCTAAAATCTGTCCAACAGTCGTCTTCCCGGTGGCCATAAAACCAATCAGAGCTATTTTCATGGACTCTTCTCTCCCGGAATACCGGCCTGATAATTATGATAATTTCTGATAACCTCTTCAATATGGTCCCCCCCAAACTTCTTCTGAAGTCCCTGAGATAGGATAAAAGCTGTCATTGCCTCGGCAACTACTCCACAGGCTGGAACAGCAGTTGTATCTGAACGCTCAACTGCAGCATCAAAAGGCTTTTTGGTTTTAATATCAACTGACCTCAGAGGTTTATATAAAGTTGACAGAGGCTTCATAGCAATTGATATTTTCAGCGGCTCCCCATTGGTAATTCCAGCCTCAAGACCACCTGCTCGATTGGATTTTCGGAAATAGCCTTTCTCTTTTTCATAAAAAATTTCATCATGGACCTCTGAACCCCATCGGCCGGCATTCCGGAAAGCGGGGCCGATCTCCACTCCCTTAACAGCCGGAATACCAATCATAGCAGCCGCCAGTCGGGCATCCAGTCTTTCCTTCCAGAAGGTATGGCTGCCCAGACCAACGGGCAGAGGGGTAGTTTGTATTTCTATTTTCCCCCCCAGAGTATCTCCCTCCTTTTTTGCCTGATCAATAAGCTCCATCATTTTTTGTTCACTTTCCCTATCAAAACAATTAACCGGAGACTCCAGAACCCTATCTTTTAGAGCTGTAAAATCTTCTTTTCCCTCAACATTAACTTCTGGGGCCTGGACTGAACCGATCTGGAGCACATGGCTTATAATATCTATCTCAAAATAGCTAAGAAAATTTTTCAGAAATCCACCGGCTGCGGTCCGGGCTGCCGTCTCCCGGGCACTGGCCCGTTCCAGTATGCTGCGTACATCATCAAGGTTATACTTTAGAATCCCGGCTAGATCTCCGTGACCGGGCCGGGGCTGGGTAACATGAGGTGCAATCTCTTTTTTCCTGTCATCTCTTTTGAGAGTAATACTATCTTTTTCGGTAATATCACTTTTTTTAGGAGACATTACTTCCTTCCAGTTTTCCCAGTCTCGATTATGTATAATAAAACTTACCGGACTGCCCAGTGTCCTGCCTCCTCTGATTCCGCTGTATATATCCACACTATCTGCTTCAATATCCATCCGACCTCCCCGACCATAACCACCCTGCCGCCGGTAAAGCATCTGGTCAATCTTTTCTACATCAACTTCTATACCTGCCGGTATATCGTCTATAATAACCATTAATCCTTTTCCATGAGACTCACCGGCTGTTTTGAAATCAACCATGGTCAATTCCTCCTCACTGTCAATTAAAAGGCCCCGGTAGATATGGGGCCCATTATTTTTGTTATTTAATTATAATATCATATATGAACAAAAATGTTAACCTGTTTACTCTGTTTAATTCAAATTTCTTATTCCAGAATTATAAGTCTGGAGAGTTCTTCAATCACCTGACCACAGCTTCCTGAAGCTACAAGATATACTTTACTCTCCTCTATTATCTCAACTTCAATCATCTCATATTCTCCCTGTTTGTTAAAGCTTCCCTGAATAGCAGCCAGTTCTTCAGTGGTAACAGCCCCCTCCTTTCTCTCAAATAAGACAGCAGCCTCTTCCAGAGCGGCCTGAGCATTATAGGCTGCCTGATAATGTTTCTGACTGTAATCGGTCATCTGAATTTCATGAATAGTCAGTGCGGCCATCATCAGTGTAAAGACTGACAGCAGTACAATCATCAGCAAAACAATCAGCATTATGGAACCTTCCTGCTTCTGCATAAGCCCTCCTTTATTTACTTACTTCAACCACCGGTAAAGCAATCTCTTTTTCCAGAACATGTTTGCTTTCGTCCCCATCCAGAACAATCCGGTAGTAAAGCATCTGATCTTCTCTTAATTCGAACTCGGCCTTTTTGATTATAGACAGAGACAGGGGGCGACCATAGCCCATGTCTCCTTCAGAAGGCCATTCCGGGTATCTTACTCCTGAACCTGCAAAAGAATTCAAAGGAAGTTTTACCCTCAGGGCCTTTTCAGAAACATAGTATTTAACATAACGGTCATGTCCTGAATCACCTCCACCAAAAAATCCGTTTTCCCGGGGCCCGGTATTGATAAACAGGGCCCCCTGTTCAGTTATTCTGACATCCACAGCTTTTCTTATATCACTGTCAAGAAAACGGACCAGATTACGGCCCTGTCCACTAAGCGTCAGTTTTGTTTCAGCGTGGTCTTGAAAGTTGATTGCTGAAAAAAACAAATTATAAAAAGGGCCCACCAGCACCCCTATCAAAACCAAACAAACCATAACCTCTATTAGAGTAAATGAACTTTCATTGTTCATTTTTGGAACCTCCCGGAGATAAATCCTTTTCGGAAATACAGGTTACCAAATTTACTTCAGGAGCATCATTTTTTGTCAGGGGGTAAAGAAAAACATTGACCTCCAGCAGTCCTTCATGTACAGGACTGGTTTCAATCTTACTCTGATATTCTCTGTTTTTTATGTTAAAGCTGTCCTCCAGTTCAGAAATTAAATCTACATCAATTCTTTCGGCAGCCTGCAGCTGTTCCATCCTGTTAACTGCCTCCTGAAGAAGCAGTCCTTTTGTTTCACATTTCTGTATAATTTGCCAGTTAACTACAACTGTACGGAAAAACAGAGTGGAGAAAACAGCCAGCAGAGCCAGTGCTAAAACTATCTCCAGCAGGGTAAAACCAGATTCTCTGCTCCCGGACTTTATGCAATTTGCACCGTAAATGTCCAGTACAGGCTTTTTTTTATTTTCCTTATGTTTCCGATTCTGAAACTTCTGTACTGCCAATTCCGGTATATCACTTTTCAGCATTTTATCACCCCTCCTTGATAGTTAACCCGGGAGTATAACCGAAAAAATGAAACTATCACCGGCCTAAGACTTACCCCGTTCTTTTTCAATTTTTGCGTTCATATCTGACCCGACCTGTAAGCCCATAAACAGTTATTTTATACTTTAGCCCACTATCTGACTTTAGAATTAGATTACCGTTCTGGCCGGTCCCCAGGGGCTTAAAATTAGCCTGCTCTGTACTTCCAAAAGAAATACTTTCTTTTTCAAAATAGATACCATTTTTTAAAGTAAGTGCAGCCTCCTTTTGCTTTCCAGAATTCATAACCAGTTTATTCTTTCGGGGATAAAAATATATTTCACTTTCCAGCTGGGTCATTATTGCTTTCTGACGGGCCTCTCTAAAAAAAGCATATACCCTCTGGACCTCAGACCAGATATAATAATAATCCATAAGCCCTGAACCAAAAACCTGCAGTGAAAAAGTAAATAAAAGGGAGAGTACCACAATTACACACAGCAGCTCCAGCAGGGTAAAACCTTCCTTTTGCTCGAATTGCTCGAAGTTATCATTAAGTTTAAGTGAACCAATAATATTCCATCTCAGCCAATATAATATATGCATTTTTATATCCCTCCAGATTGATATTAGTGACTGGACTGTAAAAATATAAATCTCCAAAATTTAGATGCTGTAATCTCAAGCAGGATCACTATAACAGGATAACGATAATATGCTAAAAATATGTAGTTAAAACAACTTTAATTGTCCAATCATAAGTGAATATTTAAAATATCGGTATCTTAAAAATCTATACTGTGAAAAATCTAATCTTTATATCTCAACGAAGATTAATCTTCTTTTTTTATAATTTCTTATAAGTACGTTGATTAAGCACCTCTATTATTTAATTTATGGATATATTGTAATAATCCTTCTTTTATTCCATTTTTTTCCTTTAAAGATAAAAATAATCTCCGGTACATACCGGAGATGGCTGGTGATAATCAATTTTAGAAAATTCAGAGTCAGCTATAAATTAAATTAATATCAATATAAATCACTTTGCTTCTTCAAAAGATCATACCATCCTTCAACATCAGGATAAACACCGGTCCATAGATGAAAGGATTCAGCTGCCTGGTAGAGCAGCATGGGCAGCCCATTAAGGGTCCTGGCCCCTTTTTTGCTGGCCTCCTGCAAAATTGTGGTCTCCCGCGGGTTATAAACCAGATCAACCACCAGCTGACCGGAATGAATGTTTCCGGTTTTGATTACAGGTGGCTGTTCAACATTGGGTTCCATACCTACCGGAGTGGTATCCACTACAAGATCCACTTTTTCCAGCAGTGGACCATAAAATTCTTCAGTAAGACCACCACCCCCAAACTCAATTTCTGGATATGTGGCAGACCATTTTTCCACCACACGAAGTGCTTTTTCGGGAGTCTGATTTATTATGTACAGCTCAGCTGCATCTTTTTCACAGAGGGCACTGCAGACTGCCCGGGCCGCTCCCCCGGCTCCGATTATCAGCACTTTTTTACCTTTAATTATAAACTGTCCATCTTTCTCGAGCATGCGCTGAAACCCGGCAATGTCAGTATTATAGCCCTTCAAACAACCTTCATCATTTACAATAGTATTTACTGCTTTTAATTTCTGAGCGGTATCCTCAACTATATCCAGATACTCAACAACCTTTTTTTTATGGGGAATGGTAACATTAACTCCCTTAATACCAAAGGACCTAATTCCCGCTACCGCCGATTGTACTGCTTCCGGTTTTATATCAAAAGCCAGATATACAAAATTGAGATTATGCTTTTTAAGAGCCTGATTATGTATTAGTGGTGAAATTGAATGTTCAACCGGGTGACCGAAAAGTCCCAGAAGTCCTGTACCTGAATCCACAGTGGACATAATATCTACTCCCTGAATTCAATCATATTTTTTAAGGTTTCTCTATCCCTGACAATTATTTTCCTGTCTATTATCTCAATAATTCCTTTCTGGGAAAATTCATTCAGCAGTTTGGTCACCGTAACCCTTGAGGTGCCCAGCAAATTAGCTATTTCCTGATGAGTCAGAACCAATTCTATCACATAACCCTGATCACTCTGTTGACCGAATTCCTCAGAAAAACGATCCAGCAGAGCTGCCAGCCGGCCCCCGGCATCCTGAAAAACAAGTTCCCGCACCTGACTGGTCAGCAGTCTTGTTTTTTTGGCCAGGGCCTCGATGATTTTCAGGGCCATTGTCGGCCGCTCCAGGATAATTTTTTCCAGATCAGCCCAGGGAATAATAAACAGCTGGCAGTCTTCCTGGACCTCTGCGGTTAAAGGGTGAGGATTATTATCAAAAAGTGAAATCTCCCCAAAAAGATCTCCGGCCTGCAGAATTGTCAGCACTTTTTCCTGACCTTCAGGAGACATCATGGAAAGCTTAACTCTACCGGAAGCAAGCAGATAAAGAAGTTTGGGAGGATCTTCTTCAAAAAAGATAATCTGACCCCTGTCATAAATTTTTTCCTGGGCTTTCTCACAAACCAGCTGCAGTTCTTTATCATCCAGTCGAGAAAAAACGGACAAATTTTGCAGACACTCCTGTTTGTTATTTGCCATTTTTGGATTCTCCTTTATTTGAGCTGCATTCTTCACAGTAACCATAAAATTTAATATGATGGTCCACTATATCAAAATTATGGGTTTTTTCCAGGTCCTGTTCAAACTTTTCTAAAACACTGTCCTTAAATTCTGTAATAGTACCACACTGCAAACAAATTAAATGGTGGTGATGCTGGTCTTCTACATTAAGCTCATAACTCTTATAGGAAGTATCAAAATCCAGCCGGTGAATTATTTCCAGATCACAAAATAGATCAAGGGTCCGATAGATTGTGGCCAGACCAACTTCTGGATTCATCTGCTGAACCTTTTCATAAAGCTCTTCAGCATTAAAATGACTGTGGGGCTCACTGATGATTACTTCCAGAATATCTTTTCTCTGTCTGGTCAGTTTACAGTCATGGGCGGCCAGTCTTCTGTGAAACTTTTCTCTCAGCTCCTCCCTTGATTCTTCCATAGAAACATCTCCTTTAAATATTATAAAAATACCTAATTTTATTATATACCATTTATGCTTTTCTTGACATCCTTACCACCGATTCACTTCACTGCATCAATGAGAATTCCTGGTAGTTCATATGACTACCTTCCGAACCGATTTTACTTTTGGTCTATCACGCACTATTGAAATCACCAATAGACCGTTCAGTTCGGCCACAAATGGTCCCGAATTGACATCTAAGGCCATAGGATGAATTTGACTCAGATCTATGGTCAGGGTTTTACCATTATCCTTATAGGATTTTTGTTTATTTTCAAATTCAACTACAATATGTACTTCATATTTTTCTTTGCAGGTGTTTGTGCAGGTGTTATAGGGCAGCTCTGCATATTTAGGTGTTTTCATTAAATTAGCAATTTTTATCTTGCTTTTTATCTTAAAGGACCTCCATTTTCTTCCATTAGATAAAGAAAGTATATAATTTTTACAGGAGATAGCCCTTTTTCATATATAACTTTAAAATATTTTTTCATGTCAGGGGCTCCCAAAAATCACCTATATCAGGCGAGATAACCTGGCTCCTGTTTTTTAGCGGGCAAATACATGGTCTCCTATCTTCACCAGGACCGGACGGGTGGAAATCCATTCCAGATTGGCAATATCCGGATTATAAAAAAACAGGGCACCCCCGGTCGGGTCATAACCTGTCAGGGCAAATCGAGCGGCCAAAATACATTCATCTGAGGGAAAGTGTTTATAGGCCTGTCCATCATAAAGACTGCTGAACTGATTGTTGGTCAGAATAACATCCAAAATATTATCGGCAAATTTTTCACTGTGTACCCGATTCTTAACCACTGCTCCCACAGCTATTTTACCTTTCATACTCTCCCCCCGGGCCTCACCATGAATAATTCTGGCCAGGGCGATTACATCTCCCCGGGTAAAGGTTATCTGCTCAATCTCTCCTGCAGCTGGCAGCCGCCCCAGAGTTTCCGGGCCTGCTATACCATCAACTTTAAGCTTGTTTTCCGATTGGAATCTTAAAACAGCTTCCCGGGTATAAGAGTCATAGAATCCATCTATTTTTTGACTGAAAAAGCCTGTTTTTCTTAATTTGTGCTGCAGCAGAGCAACATCCGGACCTTCATCTCCTTCTCTTAATATTCTGCTGCCCGGTTCCATATAATAATTGGATTCACCAGCTATCTTCTCTGAATCATAAACCACGGTCAGCAACAGGATCATAAAAACCAGGATACCAATAATTTTTCCGGATCTTTTTATTATCTCACTCACTGCAGATCACCTCCTGATCTTATATTTTTATATCCTTATACAATAATTTAATTTCATTATATAAATTTTTTTGTCCCTATATAATTTTTTATATTCTTATATTATTGTAAAATATGATAGAATTTTATTTTAAACTTTATTTAAATAGAATAAAGCAGAATAAAACTTAATCTCAAGAAGAATAATCATATCTGGTAATAACCATTTTCTCGACCAGACGCATTAATTTAGTAAAAAGAAGCTCTTTTTTCTCTAAGGGGTCGACGAGAACCGTCACTAAATTCAACCTGTTGCCCCCCAGCACATCTGTAAAAATCTGATCGCCAATTACTGCGACCCTGTGTTTTTCCAGCTGTAAAATATCCCGGGTAGCCTTCAGGAAAGCTCTTTTAGTTGGTTTAACAGCCAGGCTGATAGCCGGCAGATTTAGATGGTCACGAAATTGTTTTACCCTGCTCTCCCGACCATTGGAAATCAAACACACCTCAAATCCTCTCTCCTGGAGACACTTAAACCAATCCCGGGCCCCGGTGATTAATTTTTTATCACTGTAGGGCACAATAGTATTATCAATATCACAGATAATACCCTGAACTCCTTTTTGCTCCAGTTTATCCAGTTCAATTGAAAAAATATCGGGGTAATAAAAATCAGGGACAAGGTGTGAAAACATTAAGTACAACCACCCTATTAATAATAATTATTAATTTTATACTGTCTTCATTATTATAAACCATATATGAACCTCAGTCAAATGTCAAACAGAGCTCTTGAGTGTTTTATTTCACTCTATTTTTTTAATATTTTACCGATCCAGACCGCCCCCAGGGCAGCTGCTGTCTCTTTTATGCTGGGCAAAAAAACTGTTCTCAAACACAGTTTTTCTTCTTTACCCCATTTCGCCAGAGCTTTCAGCTGCGGGCTGTTCTGAAATTATTTTGAAATTATATACAATATTCAAACCCAGTATAAACCAGAAAACCGGAGCCACAGAAACAACACTGATATTACCAAAAGCCTGAATCAAATAGGCAACCAGAGCCAGAAAAAGGCCCAGCTGCAGGGGATCTTTCTTATATAGATTACTGATTCCTTTTTTCATTATCAGAAACAAAAATAAAAGATAGGATAGTAAAGCCGGCAGACCGGCGGTCACACCCAGCTGCAGATATTCATTATGGGCTTTATCAACCACTTTTCTGGTGTTGTTGTGCTCCTGATACTTTTCCTGGGGAAAAACTTCCGCAAATGTATCAAGACCACTGCCCCATAAAGGATCCTCCCCCAGCAGGGGAAGGGTGTGTAAAAAAATAAAGGTTCGGTTGCTGCCGGTCTTTAAATATTCTTCTTCAGTACCCCGCATTAGAGTGCTGGAATCCTGATATAAACTGAAAAGCCGATTGCGAAAATACATATTACCGTGCCAGTCTATAACCCCGGTAATTATTATTAAAACCACAGCCAGTACTGCTATTTTAAAAATATCTTCTTTAATTCTTTTTCTCATCAGCCAGGCACCCAGAAAAATTATAAAAATAAAGGCCGTCCAGGCGGTTCTGGTATAGGTCATTATCATAAAAGAATAAAAAATTGTGGTTAAAATACCGTAAAGATAATTGTTCTTTTTTTTCCGGGCTCCAATGTATAATATCAATGCCGGAATCAACAGTAAAATAATATAACTGCCGGCAAAATTGGGGTTACCCAAAGTGGAAAAAATTCTGCCAGACCAGCCGGCCCGGAGGGGGTCGCGATTTATAAAATCATATCCCAGATACTGTATAAACCCATAAATAGAAATAATAACTCCCGAAATAAACAAACTTCTTAAGGACCACAGAAGTTTCGATTTGCTGTTTATTATCTGAGAAGCTAACAGCAGAATGCTCATGTAAACGGTATAGGCCAGAAGCCCTTCCCACCTGAAAGGTCGACCCTGGAGTACAATATGTGAATAATCGGAAAAAATTGAGGAAATTACTAAAAACAGGGCAAAAAAGAGGAGAGGATAATAAGGAGTATATGATTTCCAGCTAATTTCTTTTTTCCGCAGGGCAAGCAAATATGTAAAGAGCATTATCACCACCAGCACCAGCAGTAAATCTATTTTGGGCCGGTAAATATTATCATGTCTCAGCAGCCTGTAGACTCCGTCTTCTTCCTGGAACAGCATACCTTTTTCAATATTATAGGGCAGATATATCAAAGGAATAATGGTCACTGAAATAATTAACAAAACAAATGTAATTTTCAAAAATTTATTTTCAAACATATATCTTCCTCCCCCACTTATTGGGCCTCAATAATCTCCACCGGAAACTGTTCCCCGAAGTCTTTTAGGATCTCCAGAACATCATCTCTGGTTCCTGAAGTAACATCCAGAACAATTATATTCTCCCCCTCAGGACAGATGGTTAGTGAGGCCAGCCCTTCATAGGACTTAAAAACCATGTCCATAAAAACAATTTGCTCCCGGGGCACCCTGACTTTAATCTGCTGTGTATCTTTTTCTTTCATTATTTTTCTCCTCTTCTTTAATAACTTTACAACAAATTACTTCCCGGTTATCATTTTTCTCTTTTTAGTTCTTATTTGCATCTATATCTCTTTTTTTGCGCACAATTGAGTAAGGTTCAGCTCTAACGGGCAAAGGAATTTTCACCAGTTCCCGGGGATGGGGCGCAGAATATACTTTTTCGCCTTCAGAATTAATTATATAATCAACTTCTGTGAAAAATTTTTCTCTTTTGGGACCCATTATCTCCAGCACATCCCCCCGGTTTATTTTATTTCTAACCTCAATAACAGCTTCTTTGTTTTCAGCGTCATATTCCTGGACCAGACCTACAAAAATATAGCTGCGCAGATATGATGAACTAGCCTGAAACTCTGTGGTTTCGTCTTCTCTGCCGGTGAAAAAACCTTCAGTATAAGGACGGTGGCTGATTTTGTTTAGCTCTTCCTTAAAAGAAGGGCTGAACTCAAATTCTTCTGGATGGTCATAATAATCATCCAGCAGCTGACGGTAAACCCCGGTGACCACGGCTGTATAATGCAGCCCTTTCATGCGTCCCTCAATTTTTAAACTATCCACACCACACTCAGCAATCAGGGGCATCTGTTCTACCAGACATAAATCCCGGGAATTTAGAATATAAGTACCCCCTTCTTCTTCGTAAATAGGATAATACTGTCCCGGCCGCTCCTCCTCCATAAGGTGATACTTCCAGCGGCAGGAATGGGCACATTCTCCACGATTGGGATCTCTGTCCACCATATAGCTGCTTAAAAGACAACGTCCGGAATATGACACACACATAGCCCCATGGATAAATATCTCCAGCTCAAGATCAGTTTTTTCCTGTATTTCTTTTATTTCCTGCCAGGAAAGCTCACGGGCCAGAATAATTCTTTCTAAACCCTGCTCCTGCCAGAACAGTGCACTCTGCCAGTTCACGGTATTGGCCTGAGTACTTAAATGCAGAGGCAGATCGATATTATGTTCCCTTATTACCCGCAGCACACCGGGATCGGATATAATAAGACCATCAACCTCAATATCAACCAGTTCCCGCAAAAATTCGGGCAGGCCAACAAGGTCCTCATTATGGGGCATCATGTTTACCGTTATATATATCCGGGCCCCATGTTGATGGGCATATTCTGTCCCCTCCTTTAGTTCTGACCGGGAAAAATTATCCGCACCGGCCCGCAGACCATAATTAAATCCCCCACAGTAAACTGCATCTGCTCCATATAATACCGCTATTTTCAATTTTTCCAGATTACCGGCCGGAGCCAGAAGTTCGGGTTTCTCCACTGCCTGCACTCTCCTGTTTTTATAAAATAGCCAAATAGAATTTTAATTTCAATTACTGTTTTGTTCACGAAATTCCTGCAGACGGCTGCGGTGCTCTTCATAGGTCCGGGAAAAAGTATGGCCACCATCCTCACTGGCAAAATAAAAAAGATATTCTGTTTCCCGGGGTTCTAAAACAGCCTCCAGAGCATTGTCTCCCGGATTTGCAATCGGGCCCGGGGGCAGACCCTGATGCAGATATGTGTTATAGGGGGAATCCAGCCTCAAATCACTGTAAAGCAAAATTTGCTGCCGCTGACTCAAACTATACTGAATTGTGGCATCAATCTGCAGCAGCATGTTTTCCTGCAGACGGTTATAAATAACACCGGCAATAAGAGGTTTTTCCTCTTTTAACTGAGCCTCTTTTTCCACCATAGAAGCCAGGGTAACCAGTTCATAGGCAGATAAATCCTGTCCTGATTCCAGCAGTCTTTGTTTCCACCTTTTAGTAAACTCCTGAATAAAAAGACCCAGTATTTCCCGGGGACTATAATTACGTGGTATGGTATAAGTAGCCGGATATAAAAAACCTTCCACAGGGAAGATAACCGGATTTTCGGGTACCGGGAAGGATTCTCCTAAAAGATTGGATATCTCTTCAGAACGCGCCACAGCCAAAAAATCTTCTGCTGTATGTTCTGTAAGCTCGGCCAGCCGACCGGCCACTTCTTCTACTGTAAAACCTTCCGGAATAGTTATCTGAAAAGTGGCTACATTGCCTGAAGTTAAATCAAGAATAATCTCCCGCATTGAATCAGCTGGACTGAGCTCATAATAACCGGCCTGCATTGCCTGGTCGGTACCCTTAAGGGATGTATAAAGATTAAAAAATAAAGCAGAATGAATCAGACCATTTTCCTGCAGCTCCTCCGCTATTCTGCGGGTAGAGAAACCTCTTTCAATTACCACTCCTACCTCTTCTGAACTGGAAGGATCCACCGGTTCCAGAAAAAAATTTGCCTGCAGAAGCAGACCGGCCAGTATAATAATAACCAGATAAGACAGAACTGTTTTCATATAGCCGGAAGTCTCCTTTACTGGTTATTTTCTTCCTCCTGTAAATACACTTCTCTAACCCGGTCAAATTCTGCATCATCTTCTATTATGGAAAGAACCTCTGAATCATCTTTTTCAGTCAGTTTAAGAACCAGAGCCTCACCCTCTTCATATCTGCCTTTTTCGGAAGGCACAAGTATCAAATAATTATTATCATCTACTTTGAGTTCCTGCTCTACATAAAATCTTTCTTCCTGCCCCTCTTCATCAAGCACCAGCTCTTCTGTCTCCTCATCTATCCAGAAAGTTCCTTCATTCTCTTCATTTTGATCACTCATTATTATTTCCCTCCCCACTGTTTCTGGCATTGTGGCGGTTCATATAATCGAGATAATTTTGCAGAATAATTGAAGCCGCAACCTGGTCGATCACCTCACGTCTTTTTTTGCGTCTCAGATCAGCCTTAAGCAGCATATCTTCAGCCGCCCGGGTGCTGAGCCGTTCATCCCAGAGCTTGATCGGAATCTCCAGATTGTTTCTAAGGAAATTAACATAATTTTTGATCTTTTCACCCTGTCTGCTCTCTGTATTATCCAGATTTTTGGGCAGACCTACGATAATTTCACCAATATTATATCTGTCAATATATTTTTTTATTTTTTTAAGATCAGCCCGGTGGTTGGTCCTGATAAGAACTTCCTTACCCTGAGCGGTAACATTGAGCTCATCACTTACCGCAAGACCGATTCTTTTATCACCAATATCCAGGCCCAGCCTGCGCAAAAAAATCTACCTCCTGCTAAACTCTAAATTTTGGGAAACCTTACAGGGCTCCTATAAAATCCAGGGAAAATCCTGCTCAACTATCCATATAATTTCGTAAAAGTTCTTCCAGTATTTCATCCCGGTCCACACTTCTAATCATGGTCCGGGCCTCCTTATAGCTGGTAATGTAGGCGGGATCACCTGACAGAAGATAACCAACCACCTGGTTTACCGGGTTATAGCCCTTTTCTTCAAGGGCATGAAAAACCCGCTGTAAAACATAACCCGCCTCACTGAGCTCACCCTGCTGAAGTTTAAATTTCATGGTCCGGTCCTGCTGGTTTTCCTCAACCATATACATCACATCCTAAATGTTATTTTTTCTCAACTTCATGCGGCTGCAGCTTATTCTTCCTTAACACTCATTTTCTCTTTAATTATCTCTTTCACCCTGTTTAAAGCCTGGTCAATTTTATCCGGATCAGTACCTCCAGCCTGAGCCATATCCGGACGACCTCCACCTCCACCACCTGTTATCCGGGCTGCTTCACCGATTATTTCTCCGGCATGAAATCCTTTTTCCACCAGGTCTTCTGTAACCATAGCCAGAAAAAGCACCTTCTTTTGATGGCTGGAGGCCAGAATTATTATTCCTGATTCTATTTTCATTTTCAGCTGGTCTCCGAGAGTACGCAGTGCTTCAGCATCCAAATCCTGCAGTTCAGCTGTCAGCAGAGGTATTTTTTCTACCTGTTCAATAGTTTCAATAAGAGCCTGAGACCGGAAAACTGCCAGTCGGTCTTTAAGAGAGATAATTTCTTTTTCAAGCTCTTTTTTTTCCTCCTGCAGCTGGGACAGCCGGTTAATAAGTTTATCCGGTTCCGAATTCAGCATATCAGATAACCTGGTCAGTAATTTTTCTTTGTCTTCAACATAGTCAACAGCCCGTTCACCGGTAACCGCCTCTATCCGGCGTGTGCCGGCAGCTACACTGCTTTCCCCGGTAATTTTGAATAAGCCTATTTCTCCGGTAGCTTCAACATGAGTACCCCCACACAGCTCCAGAGAATAATCGCCAATTTTTATAACCCGTACCTGAGATCCATATTTTTCATCAAAAAGAGCTACTGCCCCCATATCCCGGGCATTATCGATAGTGGTCTGTATGGCCTGTACCGAATAGTCCTTTCTGATTCTGGAATTCACAATCCGTTCAATCTTTTTTATTTCCTCCGCTCCGGGTGCTGAATGATGGGCAAAGTCAAACCTTAATTTATCCGGGGCTACCAGAGAGCCGGACTGTTTTATATGCTCACCCAGAACCTCATTTAAAGCCCTGTGGAGAAGATGGGTTGAAGTGTGGTTGCGGGCCACTGCTTTTCTTTTTTTTCGATCCACCTCTGCCCGGGCCAGCTGGCCTTTTTTTATCGAACCTTCACTGACTTTAACCCGGCTGAGGGTTAGTTCAGAACGGGAATAAGTATCAATAACCTCGGCCCGGCCGGTGTCAGTAGTAATTTCTCCTGTGTCTCCCACCTGGCCTCCACCTTCGGCATAAAAGGGGGTTCTGGACAAAAGAACCTCACCCTGTTCCCCCCGGGTCAGCTCTGATTTTTCTTCAACAGCTGCTGATTCTGAAGATTCTTTCCCGGCTGAAGATTTTGCAGAGCAGTGCTCCTCTTCACCACCAGCAGCATCACCTTTCTTGCTGACCCCGGCCTCTTCGCTTGAGGGAAGGGATATTAGATTCCTGATCTCGGTCTCTATTTCCAGATTGTGATAGCCCGTAAATTCAACATTACCATTCTCATTTCGCAGTCTGGTATATAATTTTTGAGAAGCATCACGCCCAAAACCGTTCTCCTGTCGGGCCTGGCGTGCTCTTTCTTTCTGTTTCTTCATGGCCTGCTGAAATTCTTTTTCATCAACGGTCATTCCTTCTTCGGCCAGTATTTCTTCTGTTAGTTCAAGAGGAAATCCAAAGGTATCATACAGTTTAAATGCTTTACTGCCGGACAAAACATTCTGATCCTGTGCTTTCATTTCTGAAATCATATCTTCTAAAATCGAGAGTCCCTGGCTGAGTGTTTCCTGGAAATTTTCTTCTTCAGATTTAACTACCTCCTGTATATGCTCTTCCTGTTCTCTTACTTCCGGATATCCTTCACTCATAATGTCATTAACCACCGGTATCAACCTGTATAAAAAAGGTTCACCACAGCCCAGTTTTCCACCAAAACGTACTGCCCGGCGTACCAGACGTCTTATCACATAACCCCGCCCTTCATTGGCAGGGATGACTCCATCAAAGATGGCCATAGTCACTGCCCGTATATGATCGGCAATTACCCGGTAAGCTGTAGTAAACTCTTTGTTCTTGCGATAATCAATTTTGCAATAGGAAACAAGTTCATCAATAATTGGTTTGATCAGGTCAGTTTCAAAATTTGAAGGAGTATCCTGCATGATGGAGGCTACTCTTTCCAGTCCCATACCGGTGTCAATGTTTTTGCTGGGCAGAGGTTTATACTCCCCCTGGTCTGTGTAATCATACTGGGTAAAAACCAGATTCCAGATTTCCAAAAAACGCGGTCCATCTTCCTGAAGTTCAAGAGCAGGATCACTTCCAGCCTCGGGTTCCCGGTCATAATGTATTTCCGAACAGGGGCCACAGGGACCGGTTCCTATCTGCCAGTAGTTTTCTTCTTTACCCATCCGGATTATTTTATCTTTTTTTAAGCCAATAAAATCCTTCCATATTTCAAATGACCGGTCATCATTTTTATATATTGTTACCCACAGGCGCTTTTTATCCAGCCTGAGAACTTCGGTAACAAACTCCCAGGCCCAGCTAATAGCCTCTTCTTTGAAATAATCTCCAAAAGAAAAATTGCCCAGCATCTCAAAAAAAGTATGATGGCGCTTGGTCTGGCCCACATTTTCAATATCATTGGTCCGCAGACACCTCTGGCTGGTGGCAATTCGAGTATGAGGTGGGGTGAGCTTACCATTAAAATAAGGTTTAAAAGGAGCCATACCCGCATTTATCCACAGCAGGGTGGGGTCTTCCTCAGGAACCAGGGGCGCACTGGGTAATATAAGATGATCCTTATCGGAAAAAAACTTTAAAAACGCTTCTCGCAGCTCATTACCGGTCATTTTTCTTCCTCCTCACGGTATATATCAGGTCTCTTACACCTATAAATCATACTAAAAAGCGGACATTCTGTCAACCAGCAAAACAGCTTGAAAAGTCTGCAGATTCAGCAACCTATGTGTCTTTAGGACTCTACAGTTAAAAGATAATTATTTCGAAAATTATTGAACAAGATTTATCCGGGCATACCTTCTTTTACCAATCTGGATAACCATATCATCCTCAACTTTTATGTCCTGATTAATTTTTTTATGTTTTTCTTCATTAATTCTTACAGCACCCTGTTTTATCATACGCCGGGCCTCACTGTTGCTGTCAACAAGTCCGGTTGCTGATATTAGATGTACTATCCACATTTTCCCATCTTCTAGATCCTCACTCCCAATTTCTATTTCCGGCATATCTTCCGGCAGCTCACCTTCTGAAAAAACCCGATTAAATTCCTCTTCAGCCTGCTTTGCACTCTTAGCATCGTGATATTCACTGACAATCTCCCGGGCCAGCTTCTTTTTATGTTTCATGGGGTTGGCAGCTCCATTCTTAAGGGAGCTTTCTATCTCTGAAATCTCTTCCAGGGGTACTTCGGTTAAAAGTTCAAAATAGCGTACTATCAAATCATCGGAAATAGACATTACCTTACCGTACATCTCTTCAGGAGCCTCGGTTATACCAATATAGTTATCCAGACTTTTGCTCATTTTGTTCACTCCATCCAGACCTTCCAGAAGAGGAGTCATTACTATAACCTGAGGATCCTGGCCGTACTCACGCTGGAGATTTCGTCCCACCAGCAGATTAAATCTCTGATCCGTACCTCCCAGTTCAACATCAGCTTCTATGGCTACAGAATCATATCCCTGCATCAGAGGATAGAAAAACTCATGAATACTTATGGACTGGCCGCTGTTATAGCGCTGGTTAAAATCTTCTCTTTCCAGCATTCTAGCCACCGTATACTTTGAAGAAAGTTCAATGACCTCCGCAAAGTCCATTTTGCCCAGCCACTCACTATTATAGACCAGATTTGTTTTCTCCGAATCCAGTATCCTAATAAACTGTTCCCGATAGGTTCGGGCATTTTTCTTTACTTCTTCTTCGGTTAACTGCTGTCTGGTCTCCGATTTACCGGTTGGATCTCCAATTCTGCCGGTAAAATCACCAATAATCAAATAAACCTCATGCCCCAGATCCTGAAACTGCTTTAATTTTCTTAACACTACTGTATGTCCCAGATGAATATCCGGGGCACTGGGATCCAGCCCCAGCTTAACTTTAAGGGGCTCTCCTGTTTTTTCTGACTTTTGAAGTTTTTCCTTCAAACCTTCTTCTGAAATAATGTCACTTATTCCTCTGGTCAAGTATTTTATCTGTTCTTCAATTTCCTTATTAATACACCCGGTTTTTTAAAATAGCAGCAGTAAATTAGTAATTTTTCCTTACTATAACTATAAACTTGCACATCTGATTTGATATAAGTTATAATGAAAATTAACCGGGTGGCTGACACCTCCCTGTACCATTATTTTATTTTGTTTATTATAACAGATTGCAGGGGCAGCAACAAGTAGAAAAAATTCTTTGCCCCCCGCAATTGGTGGTAGAATGATCTCTGACAGGAGGAGGTTTTAATCTTGAAGAAAAAATATAAGTATATTATTGCCCTGACCCTCATACTGGTGGCCCTGGGTCTGGGAATAATGCTGGGTGCAGTAACCTGGATTATTCAGGAGACACCTGATATATCAGCTTACAGGGGTTCTCAGGAAACAACCCGTATTTACAGCAGTGATGGAGAACTGCTCAGCAGGTTCTTTACCGAAGACAGAATATATGTTCCCCTGAACAGAATGCCCGATGATCTAAAAAAAGCAATAATCGCAATTGAGGATACCAATTTTTACTCCCATGGAGGGATAAACCTGTGGGGAATTGCCCGTGCGGCCGTGGTTAATATACGGGAAGGGCGGGTCATCCAGGGAGGAAGCACGATAACCCAGCAGCTGGCCAGAAATGTACTGCTGACCCTGGATCGAACATTCTACCGTAAAATTCAGGAAGCCTATCTGGCTCTACAGTTCGAACATGTCTATACCAAACCCGAAATCCTGGAGATGTATCTCAATGAAATTTTCATGGGCCACAGTGCTTATGGAGTGCAGACTGCTGCCCAGCAGTATTTTGGCAAAAATGTCTGGGACCTGTCCCTCAGTGAATCAGCATTAATTGCCGGTCTACCACAGTCTCCCAATAATTATTCACCACTGAGAAATCCGGAACTGGCCATACGAAGAAGGAATATGGTGCTGAGCAGGATGAAAGACATTGGCTTTATTACCACCGAAGAATACGAATCAGCAATCAATGAAGAACTTGATTTCCAGAGCCGGGAGGATATATCACAAAACAATATTGTGTATTTTGAAAACTATATTCGCCGGCAGCTGCACAACAAACTGAAAGAAATATATGGCCCCGATGGACCCCAGATGATATATGGAGGTGGCCTTCAGGTCTATACCACTCTGGATCTGGATATGCAAAAAAAGGCCGAAGACGCCTACCGGGAAGCACTTACTGAAGATGGTGGGTATATCCCCAGTATCAGCCGGGAAGGTGCTGATGATAACCTGCAGCCCCAGGGAGCAGTTATAACTCTGGACGCAAAAACAGGTGCTATCAGAGCCATGATCGGGGGGCGGGGTAATGATCATTTTAACCGCGCCGTCCAGGCCAAAAGGCAGCCCGGATCAGCTTTTAAGCCTTTTGTTTATGCCGCTGCGGTCCAGAATGGTTACAGCCCGGCCTCTGTAATAAATGACCTGCCTCTTATCCTGGAGACTGATGATCGGCGGACCTATATTCCCCGTAATTATGATGATACCTACCGGGGATTTATATCAGCCCGTCAGGGGCTGGCTGACTCCGTTAATGTGGCCGCTGTTAGACTTGCCAATGATCTGGGAATCACAAATGTTATTGATAAAGCGCGGGAGATGGGGATCAGCACTTTTACAGATAGTGATTACTTCGATCAGCGTTATTCAGTAGCTCTGGGGGGGCTTAATCAGGGGGTTATTCCCCTGGAGATGGCTTCCGCCTACAGTGTTTTTGCCAATGAAGGTATAAAAACCGAACCCTATGCTATTGAGAAAATCGTTGATTCCCGGGACAATGTTATATATGAATCTAAATCCCGAAAACAGATAATACTTGAGGAAAGCTCTGCCTATATGATAAATGATATGCTGAAAAGTGTAATCACCGATGGTACTGGATGGAGGATTAATGAGAGTATTGACCGACCGGTTGCCGGAAAAACGGGAACCACAAACCGTAATACTGATGCCTGGTTTGTGGGATATACACCGGAACTGGTCACTGCAGTCTGGATTGGAGAAGATCAAAACCGGCCCATGAATTCTGATTTCGGTTATCCCCATACTATAGAAAGCAGACATGCTGTAATGCTCTGGAGGGATTATATGGTTAAAGTCCTGGCCGATAGACCCTCAGTGGATTTTGAAAAACCCCCTGAAATCATAAGCAAAGAAATAGATCCGGTAACAGGTCTACTGCCCGGCAGTTCAACCCCACAGACGGTTGAGGAAATATTCACTACCAGTGGTGTACCCGATAGAGAGACAAATCTCCATGGAGAGGTAGAAACCATCCAGATTGATCGTTCCAGTGGACAGATAGCAACTGATAACTGCCCCCGGGAAAATCTGACCACAAGACATTATCTAAAAGACAGTGGTATTAGATACAACAACTCGCAATCGGCACTGAGAATCTCCTTCAGCTATGATAATCCGGAACAGGGAGATAACTTCTCGGGAGTGTATGAAATTGCTCCCTATCACCCGGTACAAAAAATTGATCAGGAGACCGGATTTCCAGCCAGTGGCCTGGAAGGTGAACCTGTTTATGAGCGTAAACCAACCAGCCACTGTGAACTGCATGATGGCCCCTCAGACTATGCACCTTATGAGGAAGAACCGGCCATAGAGCCTGATGAACCGGAAGACGAAGAAGCAGAAGAACCGGAGGAAACAGAAGAAAGATCTATTATCCAGGATATCTGGGATTTCCTGGATACCCGGAACAATGATTAATCTGATGGGGAACAGCCTTTCTGATTGCTTTAAAAAATGACAGCCGGATGGATTCCGTGATGGTTTTGACGAATTTAATAATTTGAAATCTCCTCTCAGGACGAACCTTTAAGAGCAGCAATGGTAACCCCGGCTCCACCTTCTTTTTGTTTGCCCAGACGAAAAGAGGTAACCTGGGGGTGTTCTTCTAATATTTCGGATACAGCTTCTCTAAGAGCTCCCGTTCCTTTACCGTGCACAATTTCTACTTCCCGGTAACCGGCCAGCAGGGCATCATCAAGATATTTATCCAGCTGCCGCTGGGCGGTTTCATATCTTTCCCCCCGCAGATCAACTCTGGGCTGAACTTTACTGGATTTAGAGATCTGATATCTATTTACCATTTTTTCTTTTTCCTGTTCAGCTTCCGAAAAATCAACCCGGGTCAGATCATTAAGGTCTGCTGTAACCTTCATCACCCCGGCCTGAACGGTCACTTCACCACTCCCCCTGTCAATCTCCTCGACCCGCCCTTTGCGGCCTAAACTCCTTACCCTTACCTGATCACCAATTTCAATATTTTCATCCTGTTTTTGGCCGGTTTCATCTGTACCTGAATCCGCTATATTCTCCTGCAGCTCATTTATCTTTTCCCGCAGTTCAGTCTCCTTGCGATCAACTTCCGGCCTTACGGTAAAGTCCTGATTTTTTAGATCACGGATTATAGCTTTGGTTTCTTTTCGAGCCCTTTTAAGTATCCGGTCCGCTTCTTCTTTAGCTTCACGAATAATTTTATCCTCTTTCTCCTCCAGGTGGGCCAGTTTCTGCTCATACTCTTCTTTAAGCTGTTTTAATTTGCGTTCGGTTTTCTGATTTTCAAGTTTCAGGTCCCGGTATTCTTTCCGCTGCTGATTTAGGTCTTTTATTATATCCTCCACTTTGAGGTCTTTTTCATCAACCAGTTTACGGGCTTCCTGGATAAGATCTTCCGGAAGCCCCAGCCTTAAAGCAATTTCAAAAGCATTACTGCCTCCGGGAATACCCATAATTACCCTATAGGTTGGTCTAAGAGTATCCAGATCAAACTCCACAGAAGCATTTTCTACTTCCTCACTGGAATAAGCATAGCTTTTCATCTGGCTGTAGTGGGTGGTGGCCACGGTGGTCACCGATGCAGATTTAAATTTTTCCAGCAGGGCAATACCCAGAGCCGCACCTTCCCGGGGATCAGTACCGGCCCCCAGTTCATCCAGTAATACCAGAGAGTTTTCATCTGCCTGTTCAAGATAGGTTTTAATTTTATTCATGTGAGAAGAAAAAGTACTCAGGTTCTGTTCAATACTCTGTTCATCACCAATATCAGCAAACACATTCTCATAAAGAGCTACTTCCGTCCCATGCTCCACCGGTAAATGCAGTCCAAGTTCTGTCATCAAAACAAAGAGTCCGATAGTCTTTAAAGCTACAGTTTTACCCCCGGTATTGGGCCCGGTGATAATCAAAATCGTAAAGTCTTTACCCACTTCCACGTCAATGGGTACCGGCTCATTCTGCAGCAGTGGATGCCGGGCCTGTTTTAAACTGGTATAACCTTTTTTATTTATGTCAGGAGCTGTTCCCTCAATCTCCGCACTATAATTGGCCTTGGCAAACACAACATCAAAAAAGACCGCTATTTTTAGATTATCTTTGATAGTTTCACTTTTTTTAGCAATTTCTGCTGTCAATTCCTGCAGGATCCGGTAAATTTCCTGTTCTTCTTCAGTTTTTATGCTGCGCAGTTCATTGTTAAGTTCTACCACGGCCATTGGCTCCATAAAGACCGTCATCCCGCTGGCCGACTGATCATGCACAATCCCCTTAAACGAACTGCGGTGTTCACGTTTCACGGGCACAACATACCGGTTTTCTCTTCTGGTTACCAGACTCTCCTGCAGCATATCCTGATACTGCTGGCCCCGGGTAATACTATCCAGCCGGGATCGAATTTTATCTTCTGTCTGAGCTATCCTTTTCCTGATAGACTGCAGACGGGAAGAGGCCGTATCTTTTATATCTCCACGATCATCAAGACAGCCGGCAATACTTTGCTCCAGACCTGACAGGACCTGCAGCTCACAACCCCGATCTGTCAAAAGAGCATATCTTTTCTCCACTATAACTGGATCAGCTTCATCAGTAATCTCAGTAAAATAATTTTTCATCTCCCGGATACCCTGCAGGGTATTCTGTACTTTCTGCACCTCTTCTGGGGACAGAACAACACCTTTTTCTGCTTTTTTTACAATCTCCCTCAGGTCCCGGATCCCCCCCAGGGGAACCTGGCCAAAATTATCAATCAGTTCCCGGGCTGATGTCACTTCTGCAAGCTTATTTTCAATATACTCCTTATCTGAGGCCGGCTCCAGTCTGCCAATTACTTCCCGGCCCAGGGCTGTTGCCGAATATTCCTGAACTTTTTCTATTATTTTATCCAGCTCAAGTCTATCGCGTGTATAGCTGTGCATTTATTATTCACCTCTAAAAAAACTAATCAAATCATTATAATTTCTGGTGTTTAAGATATCTTCTGCTTCCAGCCAGCCTCTGCGGGCCACACCAACCCCCAGCTCCATATCAGAAAGCTCTTCAATATGATGAGCATCAGTATTTATGACAATCTTAACCGAATGCTGAGCAGCATAACGTGCTGTTTGGTCATCAAGATCCAGACGAAAAGGAGATGCATTGATTTCAACAGCTGTATCATGTGCTCCGGCCGCGGTGATTACTTCCTTTATATCAACCTGATAGGCACTTCTCTTGCCCAAAAGCCGGCCCTGGGGATGACCGATAATATCGACCAGGGGATGAGAAGCTGCTTTTTTTAGTCTTCCGGTAATCTTTTCGCGATCCTGATTAAAACCACTGTGAATGGAGGCAATTACATAATCCAGTTCCTCCAGAATCCGATCCTCATAATCAAGACTGCCATCCTCAAGTATATCCACTTCTGTGCCTCGCAAAATCTTGATTCCAGGATGTTTTTCCTGAAGCTTTATAATCTCCTCTGACTGCTGTTTCAATCTGTCCGGGGAAAGCCCATGGGCCACTTTCAGAGACTGGGAGTGGTCGGTAAAACCCAGATATCGATAACCCAGTTTTTGAGCCGCCTGAACCATATCCTCAAGACTAAAGGCTCCATCAGAATAACGGGAGTGAACATGCAGATCTCCTTTAATATCCTTCCCTTCAACACTGTCCGGAAGTTCATTCTGGGCAGCAGCCTCCACTTCCCCTTTGTTTTCCCGAAGTTCGGGAATTATATACTGCAGATTCAGTTTCTCAAAAATTGATTGCTCCTGTTTGGCCCCCCGATATCCTTTTTCCAGAAGAGCCATTTTTTCTTCAGATTCCGGCTTTTCATAGTTATTCTGGACAAATTTTTTTAGCCGGGAATTGTGTTCAGCAGAACCGGTGTAATATCTCAGGGCTGCCGGATGCTGATCTTTATCTACCAGTATTAATTTCAGCTTTAATCCTTCTGCAGTTAGTGATTGAATTACTTCAGGTGATGTGCCCTCTGTTTTTTTTATCTCTTTTAGAAAAGAAATCTGACGAAGACTTTCAGTTATCCCTTCTTTATCGGCCACAGAAGCTACCAGCTCTATCTCTTCAATTAGCTCTTTTTTTCGCCTGACATCTCCGGCCGGAGAAATAATCTCCAGATCCGGCAGCTTCTCTTTTAGCTCATCACACATTGTGGATACACACTGTAGAGCTGTTGATATCTTAAATTGCCCTTCATATCGCCGGTAGCGGTCCAGAGACTCCTGTAGTTTGGCCTCCAGTTTGGGACCAAACCCGGACAGGTTTCTAACCCGCTGCTCCTTTATGGCCTGCTGCAGATCATCAATATTGTTAATTTCCAGCTCATAATAAAGGCTGTGAGCCCGGGCCGGGCCCAGGCCGGGAAGCTCCAGCAGTTCCAGTACACCAGGAGGCAGTTCTGTTTTAAGCTCTTCCAGCTGACTGCTTTTGCCCTCCCTGAATAGTTCGGAAATAGTCTCAGCAATACCCGAACCTATACCTTTTATTTCCTGTAAATTCTCTTCCTGATACAGTTCCTGTAAATCACGGTCACTCTCCATAATCCTGTGGGCCGCATTGGTATAAGCCCTAATCTTATACTGATTATCTCCTCTGATCTCCATCAGATCAGCCAGTTCTTCAATCAGACTGGCAATTTCTTTATTGGTATACTCAAACATGATATCACCTTCAAAATAAATAATAAATTTGGCTCAACCTGCAGGTGAAAATACTTAAAACTATAAACCGATTAATTAAAATCAGATACCACCAAAATAAAAAGGCCATATTAGATATGGCCGAAAAATTCTTCCATATTTTCCTGTATAAGGGGGGTAAACTCCAACATATGCCGGGCCAGATATGATGAGTTGAGCAGTTCAAGAAAACCCTGATGAGGAATTTCATTTAAAATAAAAAGCAGCAGATATACCAGAAGTCCTCCTTTTACTAAACCGAGGATGGCTCCGGCTGTGCTGTCCACCAGACTGAGAAACAAAAAATTAACAGCCTGTTTAAGTACAGCCCCCAGGATATGAATAACCAGATTTACAGCTATAAAAATAATGGCAAAACTCATAAAATACATTACTGAAAGAGGAAGTTCAAAATAGGGTTCCAGATATATATTAAAACTTTCATAATTTTGAATGGCCACAAATAAAGCCACAAAAAGGCCAATTATTTTGCTGGTCTGATCAATAAAACCCCGTTCATAACCCCTGATAATAAAATACAGGAAAACAACAGTGATTATAATATCCACCACATTAAAACCATTTATACCCTCCAATTTAGTTATCGACCTCCTCCAGCATCGAGGCCAGTTCTTCATACTCGGCCTGCAGATTATCTAATTTATCCTTTAGATCATCATTTTCACTTTTTAGGCTGACCTGTTTTTCCTTTAGCTGTACTATCTCCTTTTTGTGCTGTTTTTTCTGATCTTCGGCCTTGAAATATTTATCAGCCATATTAATCAAAGTCAGCATCCACAGTCTGCGGCGGGGCAGGTCTGGATAAGCACGGGAAATTTCCTGACCGATCTCATTGATTAATTCCTGCAGCTGATCCACATATTCCTGATTTAAATCTCCGGTTATCTTAAATTCATCACCCAGAATCTCAACTCTGTATTTGTTTTCGTTTTCAATTTTTTGTTTATCACTCATAATATAACCGCCCCCCGGCAGACTATATTTCTTATACTATTAAATTCCCTATCCGGTTATAAATTCCTGCCTGAAAAATAATTTTTATACTGCTATACACTAAAAAATTTACTTTCTGACCTCAACATCATATTCCTTTTTGAGATAGTCCACTATCTTATTAAATATCTCATTAACTTCCCGGTCGGTCAGGGTCCGGTCCTCAGCCTGAAATAATAGTTCAAAAGCCAGACTTTTGTCTTCCCGGGCTATCTGTTCTCCGGTATAAACATCAAAAAGATTTACCTGCCGGAGAAGCTCACCTCCTATGTTATCAATATCATCCAGGATTACCGAGGCTGAAAGCTCCCGGGGCACTACCAGAGCCAGGTCTCGAGATACAGGAGGAAATTTGGGCAGAGTATCAAATTCAAAGGAATGAGGCTGAACCTCTTCAATGAATATTTCAGCACTTATTTCAAAAACAGCTGCCCTTTCCCTCAGATCAAATTCATCAATAAGTTCTGCTTTTAGCTCTCCAATAAAACCTATTTTAGTGCCTTTATAATATATATCTGCCGCACGCCCCGGATGTAAAAAAGGCCTGCTGCTTTCTTTAAATTCAGGTGTCTTTAGTTTCAAGCGGGAGAACAAGGTTTCCAGTACCCCTTTCAGGTAATAAAAATCCGCCGCATCATTACCCCATAAGTCCCGACCATAATCCATACTGCCTCCACACAATCTTCTCTCCTCCCGGGGCCGTTTTTCGGGTCCCCGATCCCGGAATACCCTGCCCCTTTCAAAGAAACGCAGTTCTTTCTGCTGATGGCGGGTATTGTCGGACAGAGTCTGCACCATATTGGGAATTAGAGTAGTTCTCATTATGGAGAAGGATTCATTTAAAGGATTACTGATCTGGACCCAATCTCTGTACTCACTATCAGCAGGTATATCAAGCTTATCATATATCTCTTTGCCCATTAAACTTATATTTATAATCTCATCAAGCCCCATACCCAGCATTAAATCTAAAACCTGTTCTCTTATTTTT
The DNA here is from genome assembly GCA_003553225.1 of Halanaerobiaceae bacterium. Lineage (GTDB taxonomy): Bacteria > Bacillota > Halanaerobiia > Halanaerobiales > Halarsenatibacteraceae > T1SED10-99. Next base: position 9,252 of record PWDW01000135.1, on the reverse strand, counting down.
TGGGCTTCGGTTTTTTTGCCCTGCTGCCGGGAAGGGGAGGCTGTCACCGGAATATTGTTGTAACCATACATCCGGGCAACTTCCTCGACCAGATCGGCCTCCTGCTGCACATCATTTCGATAAGAAGGTACTTTCACCTTCAGCACATCACTAACCACTTCTTCTATCTCAAAATCCAGCTTTTTTAAAATACCGCTGATCCTGCTTTCACTCAGGTCAAGACCCAAAAGCTGATTTACCCGTCCGGCATCAAGATCAATACCATCCTGCTCATAGGGTAAGGGGTATTCATCAACCAGCTCACCGTGAATCTCGGCCCCGGCATATTCCTGCATCAGCTGGGATGCTCTCCGGCTGGCCTCATCCACGGCCTCAATATCCACTCCCCGTTCAAAGCGATAGGCTGCCTCACTGCTGAGACCCAGTCTGCGGGAGGTTCTTCTGATAGATACCTGATCAAAAGCGGCTGACTCCAGCAGGATATTGGTTGTATCTGCAGTTACCTCACTATCTGCTCCTCCCATAACTCCGGCCAGGGCAATAGAGCCTTCCGGATCAGCAATAACCAGATCATCGGTGGTCAGCTCTCTTGTTTCATCATCAAGAGTTATCAGTTTTTCTCTCTCTTCTGCGCGGCGTACAATTATTTCTCCGGAACTTATCTTATCATAATCAAAAGCATGAAGCGGCTGATTGTATTCCAGCAGCACATAATTGGTAATATCTACAATATTATTTATGGGTCTGACCCCCGCACTGCGCAGTCTCTTCTGCATCCAGTCCGGTGAAGGTCCAATCTCCACATTTTTTAACAGACGGGCTGTATACCGGGGGCAGAGTTCTGGATCTTCAATCTTTACTTTCAGGGGATCATAGGAACTGCGTTCCTGAGCAGTCAATTCAATCTCGGGATATTTAACCTGCCCCTCCTCCAGAACAGCCTGCAGCTCCCGGGCTATACCCAAAAGCCCCAGACAGCGGGCATAATTGGGAGTGATATCTATTTTGAACACATATTCATTCAAACCGGCATAGTCAATAAAAGAACCTCCGGGTTCAGCTCCAGAACCCAGTTCCATTATCCCGTCGGCTCTCTCCTCCTGCAGGCCCAGTTCATCACGGGAACAAATCATACCCCGGGAAGTTACTCCCCGCAGTTTTACTTCCTGAACCTCCTGTCCTTCCGGCAGTATACTTCCGGCCGGGGCTACCGGAACTCTAAGCCCTTCACGCACATTAGGTGCTCCACAGACAATCTGTTCTGTTTTATCTCCCAGATCTACCTGACAGACCTTTAGATTATCTGCTTCAGGATGATCACTAACCTCGGTAATTAGGCCGGTAACAATTTTTTTCAGTCCTGTCCCCAGAAATTCTATGTTCTCCACTTCCAGGCCCAGCATGGTTAAAGTATGGGCCAGTTCTTCAGGTTCCAGTTCAAAATCAATATATGTTTTTAGCCAGCTGTAAGGTACATCCATCCAGCTTCACCTTCCTTTTGCATTATTCAGTCCTTTTAGCTTATTCAATATATAAAATTCAATATATAAGAAAAACATTTTATTATATAAAACCTTTTGTTTCAGGCACAGGGTTTTAGTTATTTTTAAAATAGCAGAAAAAATTTTTAGAATTGATGCAGAAAACGCCTGTCATTTTCAAAAAGTACCCGGATATCATGAATACCATACTTCAGCATTGCAATCCGATCCCAGCCCATTCCAAAAGCAAAACCACTGAAAACTTCCGGATTATAACCGGACATCTCCAGAACATTGGGGTGCACCATCCCGGCCCCCATCACTTCCAGCCAGCCGCTGCGCGAACACAGAGAACAGCCTTCACCCTCACACACTATACAGGATACATCCACTTCCGCACTGGGTTCGGTGAAGGGGAAATAGCTGGGTCGAAATCTGATATCCCTCTCTTCTCCATAAATCTCAGAAACAAAAGAACGTATAGTCCCCTTGAGGTCACTGAAGGATATATCCTCGGCCACAACCAGACCTTCAATCTGGTGAAAAACAGGTGAATGAGAGGCATCCAGTTCATCAGAACGGTAGACCCGCCCCGGAGCCAGAATACGAATAGGAGGGCGCTGATTTTCCATGGTCCTCACCTGAACCGGAGAAGTATGAGTCCTCAGCAGATGTTTATCATCTATATATAAAGTATCCTGCAGATCCCGGGCCGGATGATTCTCCGGAATATTAAGGGCCTCAAAATTATAATACTCAGTTTCTATCTCCGGACCTTCAGCTATGGAAAAACCGAGACCCAGAAAAACTTCCTTAATCTCTTCCATCCCCCGGGTCAGGGGATGAGCATAACCCATCTCCGGTTTGGTCCCGGGCAGGGTGACATCAATTTTTTCCTTTTTCATCTTCTGTTTTTTCTCTTTTTTTTCCAGTCTTTTCTTTTCTTTTTGGTGCAGCTTTGCCGCCTGTTCCTGAAGTTCATTGGTTTTTTTCCCAATCTCAGGCCTCATCTCAGGTTCGACTTCTCCAATCTGGCCGAAAATCTCCTGTACCTCCCCTTTCTGCCCCAGATACTTTACTCTTAATTTTTCCAGCTCCTCCAGATCTTCAACCCCGGCAAAGGCCTGCTGGATCTCTTTTTTTAATTTCTTTAATTTTTCTTTTAATTTCAACTTCAGACACCTCCGATAAAAATTTGCAGCTGCCATAATATAGAAAAACCCCCGCCTCAGGGACGAGAGATAAAAAAGCTCTGTTAGCTATTTTGTAAAAACAAAAACAATAAAGCCTTCCTTAAAATCACTAGCAGCGGGAACTCTCCCTGTATGTAATTTATATAGTATTATCTTCAATTTTCTGCAGCCGGAAAAAATCTCTATAGGCCAGATAAGCGTGAACCGACCCGGTGGCTTCAAATATACTCCAGAAAAATGATCCGGAAACACTCACAGGCACCACAACCTTTCAGGGAAAGATATTTTGCTTGATAAGATTATAACATATTATAAAAGGTATGTCTAATATAAGGGCTCTCAGGATGTTTTTATTTAATTTTTTGCCGGTGTCGAAGGTATTCATAAAGAATTATACTCCCACTTACCCCGGCATTCAAAGAATCAATCTCTCCCAGCAGAGGTATCTTGATCCGGTAATCCGCTTTCTGAAGAAGTTCTTCGGAAATACCACGGGCCTCATTGCCAATCACAAAAATCGCCGGTTTATCATAATCAGGTTCATAATAGTACTGTTCTCCATTTAGGTCGGCACAATAAAGATCATAATCCCGGGATGAATACATGTTTAAAAAATCATTGAGCTCGACCCGCATAAGAAAAGGAATGCTAAATACAGCACCGGCTGTGGCCCGCAGAACCTTCAGATTATAAATATCCACCCAGCCCTTTAGGGCTATTAAACCTCCAACCCCGGCTGCTACAGCGGTGCGGATCAGAGTCCCCATATTACCCGGGTCCTGTATACGGTCCAGTACCAAAAGCGGGTGTTTGGGCCCGGTAAAAATGTCTTCCGGCTGCCAGCTGGGTTTATCCACTACAGCAATAATACCCTGAGGAGTTACCGTATCGGCCACCTCCTCTATAAGGTCCCGGGATACCCGGGTAATTTTAATTCCCTCATCTTTTTGTACTTTTTTACAGAGGGAATCATCATAATCAGGAGTCATAAAAATTTGTTTTATCTCGGCTCCAGCCTGCAGGGCCTGTTCAATCAAACGGGTTCCTTCCAGAATGAATTTTTCTTCTCGCCGCCTGCGGTGGGAACGATAGAGCTTACGGAGATATTTGATATCGGGATTTTTGATACTGGTGATAATCTCTGTCATCTGCATCTATCCTTCATAAAATAGATTTTAGGCCCAAATAAAAAATCAATTCTAATACTCTTACATGTCCTCTTAGATGCTGTTATATATTTTTTATACTTAAAAGCTCCGGGCTGTATCCAGATAACCTCAAATAACAGCAGAAACCCGGGTACAGATACCCGGGCCCAAAAGTTACTTAATTATTAATTTTATCTTTAGCAATCTGTACCAGTTCACTAAAAGCTTCTTCATCATTTACAGCCATATCGGCCAGGATTTTTCGGTTAATCTCAATTCCGGCCTGCTTTAGTCCATTGATGAACCGGCTGTAAGGCAAATCATGCTGCCGGGAAGCGGCATTTATTCTGGTAATCCAAAGCTTGCGAAAATTTCTTTTCTTCTTCTTCCGATCCCGGTAGGCATTATCCAGAGCCTTCATCACTGCCTGATTGGCGGGGCGGTAAAGTTTGCTCCGGGAGCCAAAAAATCCTTTGGCTCTTTTTAGAACTTTTTTTCTCCTTTTCCGGGCTTTATTCCCTCTTTTAACACGCGGCATAATAAATCTCTCCTTTATCTGTACGAATTATTTTACAGATCTTCTTATTTATAGGGTAATAATTTCTTATATTTCTTCTGATATGTCTTGTTCAGTAATTTCTTCTGACGCAGGTGTCTTTTCCTTTTACCCGACTTTGAAGTCAATTTATGACCGTGAAAGCCTTTTTTGGACTTTAATTTGCCATTACCGGTCACCTTAACCCTTTTGGCAATTCCCTTATGGGTCTTTATCTTAGGCATAACAATCCCTTCCTTTCCTGTTTATTTTTCACTGTCCGGAGTAATATGCATCAGCATATCCCGGCCCTCCATGGTGGGGCCGCTCTCCACTGTACCCAGATCCTTAGTTTCTTCTTTAAGGCGGTCCATTAATTCATATCCCAGTTCTTTGTGCATCATCTCCCGGCCTCTAAATTTAAGTCGAACTTTTACCTTGTTTTTGTCATTTAAAAAACGCCGGGCCTGTTTAAGTTTAACATTAAAATCGTGTTCTTCTATTTTGACCCCCATCTGGACTTCTTTAACTTTCATTACATTTTGTTTCTTTTTGGCTCGCTGGCGTTTTTTGGCCTGCTCATACTTATATTTACCGTAATCCATCAACTTACAGACCGGTGGATCAGCCTGAGGAGCCACTTCAACCAGATCCAAGTCCTGTTCTACGGCCAAATCCATTGCTTCATTTCGGGATTTAATTCCAACCTGTTCCCCATCTGAATCCACAAGTCTGACTTCTCTAGCCCTGATCTGATCATTAACTCTTAAATCATCTTCACTATTACTAATTTTTACACACCTCCAGCAAATTTGAAATGGATCATTTCCACTTCCGTTGGTAAAAAATATTGATATATGTTGCTATTGCTTCCTTCATGAAAAGAACTATTTCCCATATTCCCCAAAATAATCGGGCATAAAAAAACGAACGGCATAGGCCGCCCGCAGATTTTTGAGTTAGCAAAAAAACTAACTATTAACCAGTAATCCTATTACTGGTGAGAAGCAGGCCGCCTCTGCTTTATTGTCTTGATAAAGTATAACACAGCCGGGCAGTACTTGTCAATTGATTTCACTGACTTTTTTATCAATTTCTTCTTTAATCATTGATTTAAAGTCCTCAAGGGGCATTTCTCCAATATCACCATCACGGCGGTCCCTTACAGAAACAGTCTCCGCCTGTACCTCATTGTCGCCCACAATCAGCATATAGGGAATCTGTTCTATTTGAGCCTGGCGGATTTTATAGCCCAGTTTTTCATCACTATCATCTATATCAACCCGGATTCCTTCACTTTTCAGAATACCTGCTGTTTTCCGGGCATAATCATACTGAGCTTCTGAAATGGGAATTACCATAACCTGCCTGGGAGCCAGCCAGGTGGGAAAGGCCCCCGCATATTTCTCGATCAGCATGGCCAGTGTCCTTTCATAGCAGCCCACAGAGGTCCGGTGAATGACATAAGGCCTTTTTTCTGTATTATCTTCATCCACATAGGTCATATCAAATCTTTCCGGAAGTGCAAAGTCCATCTGTACGGTGATAATGGTATCCTCTTTACCATGCACATTTTTAAACTGGATATCAAGTTTGGGCCCATAAAAAGCGGCTTCCCCATCAGCCACTGTATAATCCAGATCTAATCTGTCCAGAATATTTTTCATTTTTTCCTGAGAATCACGCCAGGCCGCCGGGGCGTCAATATATTTTTCTTTTTTGTCCGGATTCCAGCGAGAGAACCTGTACCAGATATCCTTTTTAATACCCAGAGTCTCCATCATATAGTTAATCAATTTCAGAACTCCGCGGAATTCATCTTCCAGCTGTTCGGGAGTGACGATAAGATGGCCTTCCGAAATCGTAAACTGCCGGACCCGAATCAAACCATGCATTTCTCCTGACGCCTCATTGCGAAACAGGGTGGATGTTTCAGCAAAACGAACCGGCAGATCCCGGTAACTGTGAATTTTGGAATTGTAAATTTTAAACTGGAAAGGACAGGTCATGGGCCTCAGGGCCAGAACTTCCTCTCCTTTTTCTTCATCTCCTATAACAAACATATCATCTTTATAATGCTCCCAGTGGCCTGAAGTTTCATAAAGGTCCCTGCGGGCCATCAGGGGAGTCATTGTCCGTTCATAACCTCTTTTTTCCTCCTCATCTTCCACAAACCGCTGCAGTATCTGCACCACTTTGGCACCTTTAGGAGTTAACAGGGGAAGTCCGGCTCCCACCTCCTGGTCGGTCATAAACAGATCCATTTTCCGGCCCAATTTATTGTGGTCTCTTTTCTGGGCCTCTTTGCGCTGCTTAAGGTATTCCTCCAGCTGTTTTTGATCGGGAAAGGCGGTTCCGTATATCCGCTGCAGCATTTTATTATTCTCATCTCCCCGCCAGTATGCTCCCGCCACACTAAGCAGCTTAAAAGCTTCGAGACGGCCGGTGGAAGGAAGATGCGGGCCCTGGCAGAGGTCAATAAAATCTCCCTGCTGATATAAACTGATATTCTCATCCTCCAGCTCTTCTATCAGCTCAATTTTGTAGGTTTCATTTTTCTCATCCATAAGCTTGAGAGCTTCTTTACGCGGCAGTTCTTTTCGTTTAATCGGCAGATCCTCGGAATTTATTTTTTCCATTTCTTTTTCAATTTTTTCCAGTTCATCTTCAGAAATACTTTCCTGTAAATCCAGATCATAATAAAAACCTTCTTCAATAGTGGGCCCTATGGCCAGCTTTACATCATCATAAATTCTTTTTACTGCATGGGCCATAATATGGGAAGCTGTATGCCGGTATATATCCAGACCTTCTTCGGAATCGATTGTAATGATCTCCAGATCAGAATCTTCCTCCAGCTCATAATTGAGATCAACTTCCCGGCCATCAACTTTACCGGCCACTGCATCCTTCCCGAGCCGGCTCCCGATATCATAGGCAACCTCCTCAACTGTTGTACCCCTGTCATGTTCCATCTCCGAGCCATCCGGCAGTCTAACACTGAGCTTTTCCATAATAACTCCTCCCCGAAAATTAAAATTACCTAAATTTTTTCTCTTAATATTCGTGATATACTCGGCCATAATATTTGGATTTTAAAATAATTTTATAACCTTTTTTGCTATTTTAAAAATAAAAAAACCCCATCCACCGGTTTAGAGGCGAATGGAGTTCGCGGTTCCACTCTAATAAATACTCGTTTTAATAACGACCGTATTTAACGGCCGGAAGAGAATACTTGATTTATCCTGTTCTTCCCTTCAGCTCAGAGGTGGTCTTCAAATTCCATAATTTGAGATGCTTCCAGTCAGGGGCACCTTTTCCTGTACAAATTATGAAATCCTACTCTCCTCATCACGGCTTTTGGTAATATATTAATGGTGTGGGTAAGTGGATTTGAACCACTGGCCTCCACGATGTCAACGTGGCGCTCTGCCTAACTGAGCTATACCCACATAAGTTAAGATAATGGTGCCGGGAGTCGGACTCGAACCGACACGGGCAAAAGTTGCCCACCGGATTTTAAGTCCGATGCGTCTGCCAATTCCGCCATCCCGGCATAAAATATTATAATATTTGGAGGCGGCAGGCGGATTCGAACCGCCGGATAAAGGATTTGCAGTCCCCTGCCTTACCACTTGGCTATGCCGCCTTAAAAATAGTAATGGTGGTGAGGGGCGGAATCGAACCGCCGACACGAGGATTTTCAGTCCACTGCTCTACCAACTGAGCTACCTCACCGACCCTGGCGAGGGAGACGGGATTCGAACCCGCGATCTCCGGCGTGACAGGCCGGCGCGTTGAGCCAGCTACGCTACTCCCCCATATAAGAGAACTGGTGGGCGAAACAGGGCTCGAACCTGTGACCCCCTGCTTGTAAGGCAGGTGCTCTCCCAGCTGAGCTATTCGCCCTTACTGCTATTTTTCAACAGCAGTATTTAGTATACAAAAAAATAATCAGTAAGTCAAAGTTTTAACCGGTCTTTATACAAAATTAAGCCCATAAATCACTGTAATACTAACTAATACTCCATTTAATTGCTGTTATTAAAAAACTGCTCCCTTTTTTTATGCTCATATACTATCTCAAGATCATTCCTCTTTCTCAAAAAATCAATTAACTCCACTACCAGTTCCCGGTCAAGATTGGTTTCCACACTATCATAGGAATCAACAAATTTTCGATATAAGCCAGGTATGTCAGTAAGGGTATTGGTCTGCAGAACTTTATCGGCAGTAGATTTGATGATCTGCTGCTGTCTTTTAATCCGGCTGCTTTCATTATCCAGATCATACCAGCGTGCATAATTAAGTGCTTCTTTCCCCGAAAGCAGGTTAGGACCTTCTTCCAGGTAAAGACCAAGTTCAGGGACTTCAAGCGGCTGATCCAGTATTATTTCCACACCTCGCAGCTCATTTAAAATATCTTTAAAACCCTGATAACTCAGTATAAAGTAATAATTGGGTTTTATTTCTGTTATTTCACCAATATTCTCCAGCAAATCTTCTCTACTCATATCCTTTAAAGTTCTCCCCTGTAACTGTAAACCGGGATCAATACTCTCAAAGGTAATTCTGGGCTCCTGTACTTCCAGCTTAGTCATTATTAAAGCATCAGCTTCCAGAAGTTGATTATCACTGCTTTCATCATCAATACCTATAAGAATAATATTAACTTCTTCTCTAAGTTCAGGAGCAAGTCCAGCTATACCCCCCTGTAAAAAAGGAGTATAGTATATGAAGAATCCCAGGGAGATCAATATAAAAAGTCCGGTAATTATAATCAACTTGGGTTTTCCTGATATCTGCTGGGGATTCTCCTCTTGTTTTCCCTTTAGATTATTATCTTGTTCTATGTATCCCATACTGCAATCCCCCCTTTACCAATTTGAGTG
>PWDW01000066.1 GCA_003553225.1 Halanaerobiaceae bacterium | reverse complement strand
TTCTATTTTATCTGACTGGTATCTGATTGTCAACTATATAATAACATTTTTTTGTTCTGCATACCGCTCTCCCAAAAATTGACCGTATTTTTCAGCATTTTTTTCATTAAATATTTCCGGTCCCACTCCCCATTGAGTATTATATTTATCCCCCCAGGTGGGAAGTAGAGCAATATAAATTCCAAAATTACATGCAGTCTCAACCACATAATCCACATGATCCCAGTAATCATATTCTTCATCTTTTAAAGCTGGCATTGATGGGTCATATTTTTCTGCTTCATTCTTAAAAAGTGGTTTTTGACCATAATGATTTCCGGTTCTTATTCCATCCAGTTCGGCCAGGGCCACCACCTGAACTACATTAAATCCTTGATAGGCTCTTGTCTTTAAGTAATCAAAAGCCTCCTTTTTACTGGCTTTATGAAAAAGCTCCCAGGCTGTATCACCCAACCAGAAAAAGGAGGCCCCATTTTCTTTTGTTAAAAATCTGTTATTGTCACTTACTATTAATTTTTGTGATATTTTCATGTTTTTTCCTTTCTGCTGCCTTATTTTGAATTTAGTTTTAACTATAAATATCGGGAATTATCTCTTCCCACTCCTTTTTTTGCCAATCTTTTTTTGCTTCTTCCAGCTGAGACATTAATTCTTCTCTAACCTCTTCATTTTCAACCAGACTGGAAGTCTTAAAATGTTTTTTCAATTTATCAACCCTTTTGATTGCTTTTTTGCGGGCCTCTTCTTTTTCATTTTTACTATTCTCATATAACTCTTCTACCCAGTGTTCGGGCACTAAACCTCTGTCCACAATATACTCTGCAGCCATATGCTTATTTTCTATACCTGCGATAGTCCGATTTAAAATAAAACGCATCCCGAGTCCAATACCCACAATCACCAGGACAATTATTGCTGTCAATAATAAAAAAAACTGAAGCATTCAAAATCCCCTCCTACTTGACCCCCCGCAGGGTAAGTTTATCAGCAAAATGGCAGGCCGCATAATGATCCTCGCGAATCTCCTCTAATTCTGGAGTCTGCTTTTGGCAAATATCCTGGCTGTATTCACAGCGGGGATGAAAATAACATCCGGCCGGGGGATTACTGGCACTGGGAACTTCCCCCTCTAAAATTTTTCTTTCCTTATCCACTCTGGGGTCAGGAACCGGAATAGCAGACATTAAAACCTCAGTGTAAGGATGCTGAGGATTAAAGTATAGTTCCCGGGTCTCCGCAATTTCAACCATTTTGCCCACATACATTACCGCAACCCGATCACTAATATATCTCACGACTGACAGATCATGGGCAATAAATAAAATAGTTAGTTCCAGCTCTTCCTGCAGGTCTTTAAACAGGTTGAGGATTTCGGCCCTAACTGAAACATCAAGAGCAGAAACAGGCTCATCAGCAACCACAAAACGGGGATTGGGAGCCAGAGCCCGGGCAATAGCGATTCTCTGCCGCTGTCCTCCACTGAAAGCATGAGGAAAGCGCCTGATATGCTCCACATTTAAGCCGGCTGAGGCAACAACTTCTCGAACTCTATTCTCCAGCTCTTTACCCCGGGCAATGTTATTGACTTTCAGGGGCTCACCGACAATATCCAGAATAGTTTTTCGGGGATCTAGTGAAGAAAAAGGATCCTGAAAAATCATCTGCATGTAACGTCTATAGCTGCGAAACTCTCGCTTGGACATCTCCATGATATTCTGCAGTTCACCATTACCAAAATTGAAATAGATTTTACCATCATCCGGTTCCATAGCCCGGAGAATTGTCTGACCCAGGGTTGTTTTACCACAGCCGCTTTCTCCCACCAGGCCCAGAACTTCTCCCATATCTATCTTAAAGTTCAGGCGGTTAACGGCTTTTATATGACCAACCACCCTTTTAAAAAATCCTTTTTCAACCGGAAATTTTTTGAGCAAATTTTCAACTTTTATCTGGGGCTTTTGATTTTCAACCATCAGGACCGGACCCTCCTTCATATAAAAAACATTTCACTCTGTGTCCTTCTTCTGTCTGAAATACGGGTGGCTCTTCTTGATTACATTTACCTTCAATACTCTGATCACAGCGGGGATAAAAATGGCATACTTCCGGCAAATCCACAGGCTCGGGCACTCTACCTTTAATTGCCTCCAATCTTCCCTCATAATCCATCCGGGGAATGGCATTCAGAAGTGATTGGGTATAGGGATGCTGGGCATTATAAAACAAAGTATCAACATCTGTATACTCAACAACCTTGCCCAGATACATAACACAAACTTCATCGGCAACCTCAGCAATAACACCCATATCATGAGTGATATAAATAATGGACATAGCCAGACTTTTCTGCAGATCAGCCATCAAATCAAGAATCTGAGCCTGAACGGTGACATCCAGGGCAGTAGTTGGTTCATCGGCAATTAGTATATAGGGATTACAGGACAGGGCCATGGCGGTCATGGCTCTCTGGCGCATACCTCCGGAAAGCTGATGGGGATATTCTGTCAGCCGCTGTTCTGGATCAGAGATACCCACTTTTTTTAACATCTCCAGAGCAATCTTTTGGGCCTCTTTTTTGTCTTTTTCTCTGTGTAAAGTAATGGCTTCTTTGATTTGATTTTCTATGGTGTGGACCGGTGAAAGTGAAGTCATGGGTTCCTGGAAAATCATACTGATCAAATTTCCTCTGACCCGGCGGATGTTTTTGCTTTTCGGATGCATCTGGTGCAGTTTTAAGGGCTCCTTTTGTCCGGGTGGATTTAGATATATCTTCCCCTGTTCCATTTTTGAGCGGGGCAGCATAATCCTCAGCAGTGAATGAGCGGTAACACTTTTTCCACAACCGCTTTCCCCGACAATACCCAGAGTCTTCTGCTTGTCCACCTCAAAGTTAACTCCACTCACCGCCTTGAGAACACCATGATCATGATAAAAATAAACATGCATATTTTGAACCTGCAGTATATTTTCATTATTGTTCTCCATTAACTAATTTCACTCCTATTTATAGGGATCTGCCGCATCTCTTAGACCATCACCCATAAAATTTATACAGAGCACAAAAGTAACTACAAATATGCCCGGAAACATCAGCCAGGGGTACCGGGCTACAGTACGAAAATTCTGAGAGGCCTGCAGAAGAGTCCCCCAGCTGACCACAGGAGGTCTCAGCCCCAGCCCTAAAAAACTTAAAGCGGTCTCACCCAGGATCATTCCCGGAATAGCCAGCGTAAGATTGACTATCAAATAACTCATAAATCCGGGTAAAAGATGACTCACTATAATCGTACTCTCCCGGGCCCCGGCAATTTTTGCAGCTGTAACATAATCTTCTTCTCTTAATTCCAGCAATTTTCCGCGCACCACCCGGGCCAGGCCACCCCAGCCTACCAGAGATAAAATTATTGTAATTGCCATATAAACCTGCAGTGGACCCCAGTCCTGGGGTATAGAAGCACTGAGGGCCATCCACAGCGGAATTCGGGGAATAGAAATTAAAAATTCAATAACTCTCTGAATCAACACATCAATTTTTCCCCCAAAATAACCTGATATTCCCCCGAAAATACATCCTAAAATAAAGCTTACAAACACCCCGATTAATCCTATGGAGACTGAAATTCGGGAGGCATAAACGGTTCTGGAAAAAAGGTCCCGGCCCAGACTATCAGTTCCAAAAAGAAATATTCTTCCATTTTCTGAACCAAAAAGCTTGGTGTTAACTTCAAAAAACCTCATTAGACTATATGACTCTTCAGTTTCAACAAAGAAATACAGAAAATTTTTCTCACTTTTGTCCTCCGTAAAAACCAGTTCAAAGGTTCTTGAATCTCTTTCAGTGGACAGAGGATAGACAAAAGGCCTTAAATGAAATTGCCCCTGATCATCAATAAACCTCACCCTTTGGGGGGGAGCATGGACATACTGTCTGTCCCGTTCAAAAATTCTATATGGTATAATAAATTCAGCAAAAATAGCAGTAAAATAAAACAAAAAAACAATACTGGCTCCAAACAATGCCAGACGGTGTTTTTTAAATCTCTGCCACACTAATTCTTTCTGAGAGGCAGTATAATATTCCTGATCTTCAATCTGTGCTTTTAAAGATCTTTCCTCCTGTTGTTCAGCCTGCTGTTCTTCCCCGGAAAGAAAATCAGCCATTTAAAATAACCCTCCTTAATGTACAGCATTTCACCACAGTTATCATATATTAATTAACTAATCATATCTGATACGAGGATCGGCCCAGACTAACAGTAAATCTGAAACAAGGGTACCTACCACTGTCAGCACGGTTAAAAACATGACAAAAGATCCGGCCAGATACATATCCTGATCCATCAGGGCATTATAAAAAACAGGTCCGGTGGTGGGGAGATTTAGAACAATAGCGGTGATGACCTCTCCCGAAACAATAGCCGGCAGCATCCAGCCCAGGGTACTAAAAACAGGATTTAAGGCTACTCGGACAGGATATTTAAACAACAGCTTTTTTTCGCCTAACCCTTTAGCCCGGGCCGTAATAACATATTTTTTCTGGAGTTCATCCAGAAGAACACCCCTCAAAGTACGAATTAAACCGGCAGTACCGGCAGTACCAATAACAATAATTGGGGTCCAGATATGCTTTAATAAATTCAAAAATTTGGCCAGACTCCAGGGCTCCCGAATATATTCGGAAGAAAATAACCCCCCGATACTAACCCCAAATTGAGAGTAAAAAATATACATGAGAACAATAGCCAGCAAAAAATTGGGGATTGCAAGTCCTATAAAACCAAGGACTGTAAATATATAATCACCAATAGAATACTGTTTTACCGCCGAGAAAATACCGATGGGTACAGCAACTATAAATTCAAAAACCATGGTTGCCAGAGAAATAGCAATGGTCCAGGGCAGCCTCTCAATAATCAGCTCTCTTACCGGTCTATTATAGGTAAAGGACCTTCCAAAATCCCCCTGGAGCATATTTTTCACCCAGTGAAAATAACGCTGATAAAGAGGTAAGTCCAGACCATAACGTGCCCTCAGGCGTTCAATTTGGGCTTCACTGACCGTGCCTCCCTCCATGGCCAGTTCCCTCATATGAGAGGTAAGATAATCCCCCGGAGGAAGGTTAATAACAATAAAGGCCAGCACTGAGACACAGGCAATAACAATAATCATATAAAAAATTCTTTTAATAAAATATTCTGTCATATGAATTACACCTCTAACTTAAGAATATACGATAAATTCTATTATACAGCCGGGACTCCGTTTTCAAAGGAGTCCCAGCTGTATACCCTGTAAATTTTAAAATATTTCGTTTTTCGGATTGTTTTCTTATCTATTCACTTATAAACCACTGATCTCTGCGGTAAGGATAGCAGAAAAATGCATCCCAGCCGGCATAACCATGTTCGGGAACATTTTTCAGCCGGTTACTTACTATTCTCGGGGCGGGAGTTAAGCCCACTGTTCCAATCTGGTTTAAATTTTCAGCCTGATAGGACATAATTTTATCAACCAGCTCTGCCAGTTTTTCTTCTTCATGAGGCATGGTGTGTCTGATTTCTGTATAAGTGTCAATTAATTCCTGCATCTCGGCAGGTGGTTCTTCACCCTGTTCACCATCTGTTTGATACCAGCGGGCCCATTCAGTAGCCCAGACACTTTCAACATTCCAGCCGGTTTCCCAGATTAAAGGAGCATAAAAGCCCATTCCTACCTCTGTGTAGGGCACAAAAACATCGGTTCCTTTATCCAGAAGCCAGCTCCAGAGCTGGATTTCGTTATCGGCAGCCTGAGCAAATGCTTCTCCCCCTCTTAAATCAAGAGAAACATCTACTCCTACTTCTCTCCAGTACTCATTGGCCAATTCAAAGAGGTCAACATCAGTACTGCCATCAAAAACTGAAACATGAGTTATTTCCAGGCGCTCACCATCGGGACGCAGACGATATCCCTCACTGTCCCTTTCATCAAGTCCCAGCTCATCCAATATTTCACCGGCTCTTTCGGGATCATATTCGGCATAGCTTTGAGTATATTCTTCATTATAAAAATCACTGGCCGGAGTAAGTGAGGCCTGACGGGGTTCTCCCTGACCCAGAAATAGTATTTCATTCATTTCTTCTCTGTCCAGGGCTAAAGACAT
>PWDW01000143.1 GCA_003553225.1 Halanaerobiaceae bacterium | reverse complement strand
GAAAGAGAAGATGGGAATTAGTCCTTTTCGTGAATGAAGCAATAGCAACATATATCAATATTTTTCACCAACGGAAGTGGAGATGATCCAAATATGTTAACCACATAAAATTAAATTCAGGCCGTGATATATAAAATTTTTGAACAACGAGCAGATTACAGGGCAGTGGGGAGCCTACTGAACAACAGTTAAGCAGCTGTAAATAGAAAAGCAGGAGAAAACAATTAAAAAACATCCAAAAATTCCAATGGGAGGTCCCAAAAAATGGCAGCACAAAATGATATTGAAAAAAATTATCAGCAGGCAAAAGAAATTTATGGTGAACTGGGAGTAGATACCGATCTGGTGCTGGAAAAGATGAATCAAGTTTCAATCTCAATACCCTGCTGGCAGGGTGATGATGTTAGTGGTTTTGAAGGCAGTGATGAACTGACCGGAGGTATTGAAGTTACGGGTAATTATCCCGGTCGGGCCAGTACTCCCGAACAGCTGAGAAAAGATCTGGGAAAAGCACTATCCTTAATACCCGGCAGTCATCGGGTTAACCTGCATGCCATGTATTCTGAGACCGGCAGTGATCTGGTGGACAGAAATGAACTACAGCCCAAACATTTTGATAACTGGGTCCAGTGGGCTAAAGAAAAAAAACTGGGTCTGGATTTTAACCCCACTTTTTTCTCCCATCCAAAAAGTGATGATGGATTTACTTTAAGCCACCGGGATGATGAGATCAGAAACTTCTGGATTGAGCATGCTAAGGTATGCAGAAAAATCGGGGAGTATATGGGTAAAGAGCTTTCAGATACATGTGTGACCAACATCTGGATCCCTGATGGCTACAAAGACCGGCCGGTAGACAGATACAGTCCCCGGCAGCGTCTCCGGAAAGCGCTTGATGAGATTATGTCAGTTGAAATTGATAAAGATTATAACCGGGATGCAGTGGAGAGCAAGCTGTTTGGAATTGGATCTGAAAGTTATGTAGTGGGTTCTCATGATTTTTATACTGCCTATGCTGCTTCCCGGGATGTACTTTTATGCATGGATTCCGGTCATTATCATCCCGAAGAACATATTTCCGATAAAATCACGGCAGTGATTGATTTTGTGGGTGAACTGCTGCTGCATATCACCCGCGGGGTCCGCTGGGACAGTGATCATGTTGTTTCTTTAGAAGAGGAGACCAGGGCAATTCTCGCCGAAATTGTGCGCAATGATCTGCTGAAAAAAGTTCATATCGGGCTTGACTTTTTTGATGCCACAATCAACCGGGTTGCCGCCTGGGTCATCGGTACCCGCAATACCCAGAAAGCTCTGCTGGAGGCTTTGCTGGAACCAACCGACAAATTGAAAGCCTATGAAAAAGATGGAGATTACACCTCTCGTCTGGCCCTGCTGGAAGAACTAAAAACCTATCCCCTGGGGGCAGTCTGGGATTATTACTGTCTGCAAAACAATGTGGCTGTTCGTGAAAAATGGCTGGCAGAAATCAAAAAATATGAAAAGGAAGAACTTTTAACCAGAAAGTAAAAAAGGAGTGGTCCTCTTGACTGATAAAACTGTACTGGCTTTTGACCTGGGAGCCTCAAACGGCCGGGCTATTCTGGGTTATTTTCGGGATCAGAAAATTGAGATGGAAATAGTTCACAAATTTGTCAATCAGGCCGTTGAAGTCCGGGGTGCCCAGTACTGGGATATACTGCACCTTTTTAACCAGATGAAAACCGGACTGCAGAAAGCAGCTCAAAAAGTGAAGATTGATTCTATAGGTATCGATTCCTGGGCTGTGGATTATGCTCTGCTGGACCGTGGTGATAACCTGCTTTCTAACCCTTATTTTTACCGTGATAACAGGACAGAAGGACTGGTTGAGGAAGTTACGGGAATGATCTCCCGTTCAGAAATATACGAAAAAACAGGGATCCAGTTTATGCCCATTAATACACTCTATCAGCTTTATGCGGATAAGAAATACCGCCCCTGGGTACTGGATGAGGCTAACAGTCTGCTGTTTATTCCCGATCTGTTAAACTTCTTTTTTACGGGAGAAAAATGCAGTGAATATACCAATGCTTCTACTTCCCAGTTTTTCAACCCCCAAACAGAGCAGTGGGAAACATCAATTTTAGAAAAGCTGGATCTACCCACCTCTATTCTGGAAGATATTGTTTACCCCACAGACAGGATCGGCATGATCCGGGAAGAAATAAAAAAAGACTGCAGTATATCCTATAATATTCCCGTATATGCGGTGGCCAGCCATGATACTGCTTCTGCGGTGGCGGCCACTCCCCTAAAAGATCCGGAACATAATGCCTATTTAAGCAGTGGGACCTGGTCTCTATTGGGTATGGAGCTGCCGGAACCATTAATCAGTGAACAGTCTTTGGCTGCTAATTTCACCAATGAGTGTGGTATAAATAAAACAATTCGCTTTCTGAAAAACATTTGTGGTCTGTGGCTTATCCAGGAAGCCAAAAAAGCCTTGGCCAAAGAGGGACTGGATTTAAGCTATGATGAGATTGAAGCCCGGGCAGCCCGGGCTGAGGACAAATTCCGTCTGGACCCCAATGCTGACCGGTTTTTAAATCCCGATAATATGGTTCAGGAAATAAAAGATTACTGTCGTGATTCCGGACAGCCTGTACCGGAGAATTATGGTGAGCTGGCCCGGGGAATCTATGAAAGTCTGGCCCAGAGCTATCGGGAGGTTATTGAAAAACTGGAGGATTTAGTGAATACAGACCTCAAGCAGCTCAATGTGGTGGGTGGTGGAGTACGGGATGAATTGTTATCGAAATTTACGGCCCGGACCACGGGCCGCAGAGTAGTTACCGGTCCGGTGGAGGCCACCGCTCTGGGGAATATAATGGTCCAGCTTATGGCCGGAGGAGAAATTTCAGATCTTCGGGAAGGCAGAGAGGTGATCCGCCGTTCATTTTCTCTGGAGGTATTTACTCCCGAAGATTAAAAAAACTTTAGAGGGCCGCTGTTCCTGGAGCAATTATTTTGACCACAAAATACAGCAAAATAAACTTTTCGCCCAGTTTTAGCATCGAATCCGGATTCTAGAGGAGGAGATTTATGTGAGTGAGGAAAGAAGGGCTATGATTAACAAAACTATACAGAAAAAAGGAGAAGTTAAAATAAAAGAACTGCAGGAGATGTTTCCCGAAATCTCGAGTATGACCATCCGCCGGGACCTGGATCAGCTGGAGGAAAAAGGAGAGATTGTCCGGGTCTGGGGTGGGGCCAAATCAATAGATTATATAACTGACTCCCGGGAAGAGGATTATCAGACCCGGGAGACAGAAAATGTGGAGGCTAAAATTAAGATTGCCCGTAAGGCGGTTAAGCTGCTGGAAGAGAGGCGTTCAATTTATCTGGATTCAGGTACCACCCTGATGTGTCTGGCGGAAATAATTCCGGACCATGATTATTCAATTTTAACCAGTGGGCCCAATATTGCCCTGGAACTGGTGGATAAAAATCAGCCTTCAATATCCATTCTCGGGGGTCAGCTGAATAAGAATAATATTTCCCTTTCCGGAGCTAACTCTTTAAAAGTACTGGATACAATAAATGTGGATATTGCATTTATGGCCCCCTCTGGATTTTCTATGTCCGGTGGTTTTACCAGCGGCCATTATAATGAATGTGAGCTTAAAAGCCGGGTTATTGAAAAAGCCCGCCGGGTAATAATGCTCATGGATTTAAGTAAACTGGATAAAGATATGCCCTTTACCTTTGCCGAAATTGAGGATATAGATTTACTGGTTTCTGAAGATGATTTTCCACCTGAATTAAAGGAACAGATCACCTCAAAAGGGGTTAAAATCATATAGTTTTTCAGAAATTAAATAAAAAGCATGTTATTAACGGTAATCTTAATGACAGTATATATTGATATCATATGTTATAATATTTTTCAGGAGGTAATAACCCATGAAAACAAAAGCTGTTCGCCTGTACGGCAAAAAAGACCTCCGGCTGGAGGAGTTTGAGCTGCCGGAGATTAAGGATGACGAAATTTTGGCCCGGGTTGTATCAGATAGCATCTGTATGTCTTCCTATAAAGGGGCTGTTCAGGGACCGGACCATAAAAGGATACCGGACAATGTTGAAGAAAATCCGGTCCTGGTTGGTCATGAGTTCTGTGGAGAGCTGGTAAAAATAGGTGAAAAATGGAGTGACCGGTTTGAGGCCGGTCAGAAGTTTTCCATTCAGCCGGCCCTAAACTATAAAGGCAGTCTTGATGCTCCCGGTTATTCCTTTCAGTATATTGGAGGAGATGCCACCTATATTATTATCCCCTCTCAGGTTATGGAAATGGACTGTCTTCTGGACTATGAAGGAGAGGCCTTTTTCTATGGTTCACTGGCAGAGCCAATGTCCTGTATAATTGGGGCCTTTAATGCCTCCTACCATACGGTTCCGGGTTCCTATGAGCATAAAATGGGTATAGCTGATGAAAGTACCATGGCTATCCTGGCCGGTGCTGGTCCTATGGGGCTGGGAGCCATAGAATATGCGGTCAAAGTGGCCGGCCCCAGGCAGCTGGTAGTAACTGATATTGATGGAAACCGTCTGGAGCGGGCCCGAAAGGTTCTGCCCCCCGAAAAAGCCCGGGATTACGGAGTTAAGCTGGAATATATTAATCCCACCGAAGTGGAGGGCCCCATAACGGATTATCTTTTATCCCTGGTACCGGACAAATATGATGATGTATTTGTCTTTGCTCCGGTGGACACTCTGGTTGAGCAGGCTGATCAGATACTGGGCAAAGATGGCTGTTTAAACTTTTTTGCCGGTCCCACCGATCCCGATTTTTCAGCCCGGATGAATTTTTACGATGTTCATTACAGTGCCAAGCATGTGGTGGGTACAAGTGGAGGAAATTCTGAGGACATGAGGGAGGCCCTGAGCTTGATGGGCCGGGGTCAAATTGATCCGGCAGCCATGATAACCCATATCGGAGGGCTGAACTCGGTTGTGGAAACAACACTCAGGCTGCCCGAAATTCCGGGAGGGAAAAAACTGATCTACACCCATCTGGATCTTGAGCTGGTCGCCCTGGATAGGCTGGTCGAAAAAGAAGGAGAACTTTTCAGCCGGCTGGCAGAACTGGTTGCTGAAAATAATGGGGTTTGGTCGGTGGAGGCCGAAAAATATCTGCTGGAAAATGCACCCCGGATGGAATAACTTAAACAAGCTTTTTTATGGCTATTTTAAAAATAGCAAAAAAGACAAAAAAACAGGTGCTGATGGTTGTTTCGGGAGGCAGAAATCCAGCACCTGTCGTTTTTTGGTGCTACCTTATGGTTGTATTTAATGTTTTTCAGAGCTCAAATCAGTTCCCGCCTCTGGCTCAGTGAAATCTATTTAATCCAGCTTCCAGGCCCACTAATCCATCTGCTGTCCTCCGGTTACATTGATGGCCTGACCGGTCATGTAGCTGGACATATCACTGGCTAAAAAGAGCATCACATTGGCCACATCTTCATAGCTGCAGCCTTTTTTCATCGGTACTTTGTTGACATATAGCTCCCGAACTTCTTCTTCAGTGATACCCCGGTTTTCGGCATATTCTTTAAAGAGTTTGTTTTTCCAGAGTGGTGAATCCAAAAGATTACCCGGACAGATAGCATTGACCCGGATATTTTCTTCGGCCAGCTCCAGGGCCAGACTCTGCACAAGACCGATTCCCCCAAACTTGCTGGCAGCATAGGCCGAATTTTTGAAGGAGCCTTTTTTGCCGGATTTACTGTTAATCTGAATGATATTGCCCCGATCCTGTTTTTTCATCTGAGGTATAACCGCCTTACAGGAATTGAAAAACCCGCACAGATTTACATCGATCACTTTTTTCCAGTCCTGAGCTGAAAAGTCTTCTATAGATTCGGCAATTAATAGGGCGGCATTGGCCACCAACAGATCTATACTTCCGAACTCAGCCACCGTTTTTTGGGCCATTGTTCGGCACTGTTCATAATCTGTGATATCAGTTTCTATCACCAGTGACTGCTCAATTTCGGAGGCTGTTTCTTCGGCACCGGCCCGATCAATATCGGCCAGGACAACCTGGATTCCCTGCTGTCCCAGAGTCCGGGCCAGAGCTCTTCCCAGTCCCCGGGCTGCTCCGGTG
>PWDW01000009.1 GCA_003553225.1 Halanaerobiaceae bacterium | reverse complement strand
TTGATTATCCTTTGATTTCTAACTTCTGATAAAATCTTATTTGATGTATGATAATAATCAACTATCTTATCCTGCCAGTTGTTAAAATTAATACTGTAAAAATCACTAAATAAAGTTTCTTTTAACCACTCCGCCGGATCATGGGCAACTTTAAAATAAGGAGCAGCTCCCACTTCAATGTACTGTAAACAGGCTTTTTCATAATCCGAAGTCAGGTTCAAGGGCTCTCCAGTAAAATCAATCAAACCATGTAAAGCAATTTGATAAAATGGAATATCCTGATCAACTGATTTAAAGCCGGAAGTTGTTAAAGGTATATTTTTTATATGATGCAAGTTTTCTAGTGTATAAGCATTCCCCAGATTACTGATAATTTCTAAATCATTCTCTTTAATATTTTTAATTTGTTCTTTGTTTATATTTGCTGCTCTAGTGCGATCAACATGTTCTTTATTATTCAAATCAGAATAAAGCTTTTCTCCCAGATGTCTTAATGACAAACCTGAGATGTTATACTGATTATAATCTTTCATGAAATTACTAACAATATCTTCCAGGCGGGTAGGTGATATCAGGTATCTTTCTGTATCAGGAATTGGGCTGCGGTTTACTTTATTATAATCATATATTGTAAGTGGATCCTGGTCCAGTATATAGGCAGCATCTCTGTTGGGTCTAAAGCCATCCAGAAAATTATTTTCATAAATACTTAAAAACGACACTTCTGGAAAAAAATTAATCCTGTTTTCACTTAAAAACTCAGCAAATTCCTTGAAATCTTCTTTACCGCCAACAGTGCTGTCAAACTTTATATTTTTTGGGTAGTCATGCCAGATACCGCCTTTTAACCAGCCAATATAACTTAGATTAATATTTTCTAAACCATTTTCCATTATCTGAGATACAAGAACTTCAGATTGGCCGTAATCGGTCAGAGGAGTAACAACATCCCGGGGCACTCCCAGAACGGGCTGTCTTTTTAAAACATTGCCAACTATATCCAAATATAGTGGTATTTGATTATTCTCGCCATTGTCCTCTGGTTTTAAATCAAATTTACTTTCCAGGTAATCACCATAATGTCTGGCCAGTTCAGCATAACTGCTGTTTTTTTCACTAAAAAAACTGTAACGTATTTTGATGTTTTCCTCTATAATTTTCTCCTGATATAATTCTAATTCTCCAAAGGCACCCAGTGAAACAGAATCACGGGCTAATATATTAAAGACTGGATAAACAACATTAAATGAATTATTTCTGCCTGCTTTGAAGGCATTAATACGGGCTACCGGGTCACCACTTTCTATAATAGCCATAAAAGATTTTTCTTCGGTAATTATGCCGTATACGGGGAAAACAGTCTGATTTACTATACGACTTTGGGCTTCTGGACTTGCAATCGTATAATCATTACCATATATTGGTGTGCCCAAATAACGATCACCCGTCAATTCTCCTGCTGAAAAGTTAATCAGACCACCGGAACCATCAGGAACCAGAATTTTACCCGAACTGTCTTTATACCGGGCACCAAAATACGGCATCATTTCAATTGAATGCAGGGGGTAAGTCCGTAGCTGATTTTCTTCATCATATACGTCACTTGGATATTCTATTTCATCGGTATTAACTGTTACAAGTAAATTTTTTTCCTCAAGACTGTATTCCAGGGGTACATAAAACACTTCAATATCCGGCTGGATAGGTTCCATATTGTAACCGAGCAGATCCTGATTTACCTCAAGGGCATTATATTCGGTCTGTGCTCTCAGATCTTCAATTAGATCATTCTCAATAAATGGCGGCATCTGTTCTTTGAAATATACAGGATTATCTATAAAATGCTCCAGATGTTCTCGAGTAACATCCCTACGATCCTCTAAATCTTCACGGAATTCTGCGAATTTATCCAGAAAATCACCTATAAAACTCCCGGAGGCAATTGTTCCTTGATCCGGATGTTTCACAATCAAATCACCAAAAAGCTCCTGTTCATCTATGGCAGTTACCTCGGGCAGCTTTTCATCTTCTCTTCGCAAAGTGACATTGACCAGAACAAAATTATCTTCAAACTGACTTCGAGTCCTAGAATCCATTTCTTCCAGGATAAGACTTTGAAATCTGTCCTGGGCAACAAATTGAGGCATATGCTGTTCGGTGCGCCATTCTTCACCTATCTGGTAATCAATTTTAACCCCATTTTCAATAAGCTTAATCTCAAATAGTTCTGCTTCTATACTGTGGTTAAAATTATCTCTTGTTCTATTAAAATCAGTTTCCCTATCAAACACTATTCTGAATTGAGAATTTAATCTTGATTTCACATTTCCCGTGGCAATCTGTTCTTTTTCATCGATATTTAAGGGATTACTAAACCATATATTACCATCCTGTTTTGTTTCAACAGCAATTTGAGTGGTCTTTTTATTTAAATAAAGGGCAAGATGTCTGTTTTCTGCCACTACATCCATCTCCTGGAGATACTCTTCCATACTGTTTTCTTCAGCTAAAACAGATACCGGAAGAGAAAATAATATAAAAATAATGAATGACAAAATAAAGCATAATAAATATTTGCTCATGCTTACCTCCCTGTTTTTCCTGTTTATCCTTGCTTATCTAATAAAAACTTCCCTGTAGACTGAATTTCCAAATCCAATAAGCATATTAATTAAATTTAAAAATAACAAAAACAAAAATAAACTCATCCCAATTCCTACCATTATGAAAACACAGGTAATAACAGTTTTTGTTAAACTATATTCGTGTATTACAATTGTCCCTGTAAATATTAACAGAAGAGTCCAGATAATAGAAACTATAATAAAAAACCAATAAAATGCTCCTTCATTTAATGTTAAATAATGTCCAATTATTGTAAGGGGAATAATTATTAAAATGATCGGTAATAAAGAATATGCTGTAGCATTGTATATATCTTTGATAGTTCCTTTTCCTTCCATCAAGGTAGTAAAAGACCAGTTGACAATACACCATAAGAAAAAAGGCACTAATATATTGGCCATTTCCTGATATATGTTTATATTGGTAACACTCCATTCTCTAAAAACAAAGGCACTGTATTGTCTGAAAAATAAATATGTGATAATTGTCCCGATTAAAATTATTGTAGCAGCAGGTGTAGTTTTTCCCCTTTCATTTTTTAAATCCCAGAAACCACCAAAAGGATGAAAAATAACATATAAACCAAACTTAAGATCAGCCAGTATTTTCAATAATGTATTATAGCCCTTGATTTTTTTTAATCTTTTGTTTGCAGCAGATTTCAGGCTGCTTTTTCTGGAAATGCTGCTGTTTTTTAATGTTTTAATTCCTATGCCTGCAAATAATAAAAATAAAAATGAATAAATTGCTAAATGAAAATTTTCTCTTAGAACCTCCTGACGATAATAGGTAAATACATTGGAATAAAGGGAACGATCTTCAGCCATTTCTGACATCAGCATCGCAGTTTGATAGGCATCATCTCTAAAATTAGCTAAAGCAAGGCCCCGGTAGGCCAGGGAATAATTATTATTTTGATTTAATACATTTTGCCAGTTATTAACCGCCTGTTCATATCTTCCCTGTTCATAATTTAAAAGAGCCTGATGTATCATAGAAGCATATTCAGTTCTCCGGAATATTGTCAGATCATTTTCTCTTCTATCTAAAACCAGCATTTTGTTATTAAATTCAGCAATAGCTGCTGGTCTTATAAATAATCCCAGCTGTTCTCCATACCCTCCAAATATATAAAGTAAATTTCCCTGCCTATCATAGGTATATAAACGACCTGTGTTGCCGCATAAAACTGTATATATATCATTTTCCCGGGCAATTATGTCAACAAATCGATTATAAAAATCTTCTTCATCTTCATATTCTCTTAAATCACCTATTACCGGATGAAAGCCACCCCTTCTTAAACGGTCAACTCCTGCAGGATTTAATCTTTTTACAATTTCATCATCGGCATAATAACGACGGGGATTTATTGCATACACAAAACCCTCACTATCCACATCTAAATTTAGAAATTCTATTGGCAAATAAAGAGTTCTTCTCTGCCGCTGTTCTTCAGTTGCAATCGTATGCCAGAATAAATCAAAAAGATCGGGAGAGACGTAAGGAGCACCGATAAAGCCTTCAAAAGTACCCCCGGGATCAAATTTCATTATTCCATCATATGTGGCCCGGGCCACAGCATACACACTGCCATAACTGTCAACTCCTATTTTTTCTGGATAAAATATATAATCAGAACTTATAACCCCCTCTGCATCCTGTTCTGGCTTTTCAATTATATTAATAACCTCCGGCTCTTTATAACTCTTTAAAACCACTATCCGGTTGTTTTCTGTATCGGCAATATAAATATTTTCCTGATCGGTTACAAAAATTCCTCGAGGTGAATCAAAATTGTGTACCTGATCATTATGAATAATTTCATCGATAATTTCAATAACATCATATTTTTCATTAATAACAATTATTCGATTGTTCCCGGAATCCATCAGATACAATTTATTATCCTGAACATGTAAATCCCGGGGGTTACTTAGCTCATTAACCCCCAGTTCATCACCTGTTATTCTTGACACAGGTAAATAGGCGGGAGGAGCACTAATAACCTCCCCATCATAATTATAAGTATAACTGTTATAGGGAACAAAAGAAGCGTTTATAACAGGTGTGCAAATAATCAAAACCATAAAAATTAAGGATAAAATTTTTTTCAAAATAGTCTCCCTCCAAATCAAAATCCCGGGGATAAAGACATATTTATATCCCACCGGCAGAAAATAAATATATAAAACAATGCACTTAAGTTGTGACTCAAAAATGTCCTGTGGTATATGCAATCATAAAAAATAAAAAAAGAAGGATAATTTTAGAAAAACAATTATCCTTCTTTTTTGTGGTTCCTACATTTTACATTTCATCAAGATGAGTCTGAATTACATCATAATACTCATCAACTAATGCTCCGGGGCTCCTTTCCAGAGATAATAAATCTCCCATGAAATCATGGCCCATATTGAAAATATCTTCTCCCATTGTAGTTGGGGAAACGAACTTAGGTATACTTATGTTCTCTAATCCATATACCATATTATCCACCGATTCTCGATCTCTAACCAGCATGCTTGCTCCTGCCCAAAATTTATCAGCAAGTTCTTCCAGAGGCACATACTCTGTACTGTCTTTATACAGTTCCCGGATCAAAGCCATTAAAGCTTCGGGATCATGATCAGTTGTTGCCGGAATAGCCCAGCTCCAGATATGCATAGGAGGTTTAGGGGCAACATGTTGGTCGGCATTTGGTCCTTTTGGGAAAGGAACAATACCAAAATCATCTTCCATATTATCATTAATGGCTCCTAGGGTCCACGGCCTGAAATTAAGCATAAGAGATTTGCCGTTTATTAGATGATCATGACCACCTTCCCACTGCATAGGGGCAACAACACCTTCATCAACTTTTCTCTGCAAAAATTCCATAGCTTCAATAGCTTCCGGCTCATTAAGTACCAGTTCTAAATTGCCATCTACTTCCCTTATAATTTCAGCATCATTGGTTAGAATCCACTTAATAGCTCTCTCTCTATCTCCTTCCCAGCGGGCATACCCGGAAAAACCCCACTGATCTATTTCTCCATCACCGGTAGTATCCTGAGTTGCATCAATGGCAACATCCAGAAAGGTATCCCAGGTCCATTCACCGGCTTCATAAAGATCGTATAAATTGGGCAGGCCCTGTTCTTCAAACTTGGTTTTATTCCAGGCAATCAATGACATATTGGGGGCTGCATATTCATCATGGTATAGGCTGTAAACATTTTCCGGCTCTACATTGAAGAAATATTTTTGACCATCAAATCTAAAAATTTCTGGAGCATCAATTAACTTATCTAAAACACCTTTTTCATAAGAAAAATGATCCAGGGGGTAGAAAAACCCTTCAGCAGCATACTGATATGATTGAATTGTATCTACTTTGTAAATAGAATTCCCTTCACCAGCTAAAACACTTGCTTCCAGGTCTTCAGTAACCTCTCCGTGATCCCAGTGAGCAGTAACAAATTCTATATCCACATTGAAAAGAGCTTCAATCTCTGCCACATGTTCTTCATCTACAGGCCCCTCAAACTCATTATCAATATTGTGCCCGACAAGTCTTAAGGTTGCTCCTCCCAGATCATATTGACCGGCAAAAGCAAAACTAGACAT
>PWDW01000148.1 GCA_003553225.1 Halanaerobiaceae bacterium | reverse complement strand
TATTTCAAAGAAGATATAAATTATTAATTGAAGGTTTTTATCATCAGTTTTATAGGAGGAATTTTTGGATTAGATCGATTTTACAGTGGACAAACTTTTTCAGGAGTTCTAAAGCTTTTAACTATAGGTGAGGTAACTATTTGGTGGTTAATAGATGATATAATATGGGCTGCCGGATTGGGACGAGCTTCTAGAAATATAGCTAATAGTAGTTAATAATTAGGCTTTTTAATAGACAGATTATTTTTTTATGCTGGAGGTAGAACTCCAGCTTTTTTTGTTTATATGCATATGATATGATTTTTTACAGAGCTGCATGAAGATGGTATACTATATCTATGAGCAAATATAACATTATAATATAGAAAACATAAAACTAAATTTTTTCAGTTTAAAGATTCCGATGAAATTTTTGGGAGACTAGATAAAACTTTATATAAAATGAATTGGTAAATGTAAGGTTACAGATATTTTTTAATAAATGAAGAAAATAATTATCAAAGAGTGATAAGAAAAAGAATCAATTGCCAAACAAAAGCCCTAAGATTTATACCAGAAGAAACCTGGGGAAGCAAAAAGGCACTTTTGTATTCCTGGGATATTTATAATTAAGGTCAAATATTTTTACAAAATAAAAATCACATCAAGGAGGTAATACAATGTCTTTTGAATACCATGTTAGTAAAGAAGGTTCAGATCAAGGAAGGGGGACAAAAGAAGATCCTTTTTTAACAATTAACAGGGCCGCTGCTGTCGCTCAGGCAGGAGATACTATTGTTGTGCATAAAGGTGAATACAGAGAATGGGTTAAACCCAAAAATAAAGGATTGAGTGATACAAGAAGGATTACATACCGGGCAGCTGAGGAAGAAAAAGTGGTTATTAAAGGCTCGGAAAGAATTCAAAATTGGCAGAATGTAGAAGGAACTATCTGGAAAACAGTTTTGTCTAATGACTTTTTTGGAGATTTTAATCCTTATCAGGAAGAAATAATGGGAGATTGGCTTGTAAGAACAGATAATGGTAAGCCAAAACATCTGGGCAATGTATATTTAAATGGAATGTCATTTTATGAAGCCGGTGAACTTGAGCAGCTGAAAAATCCTGAGGTTCGAGAAGAGATTACAGATGATTGGACCGGGAAGCCTGTTCCTGTGCATGATCCTGATCAGACCAGATATTTGTGGTATACAGAGGTAGATGATGAAAAAACCACAATTTATGCCAATTTTCATGAACATAATCCCAATGAAGAATTAGTAGAAATAAATGTCAGGAAATGCTGTTTTTATCCTGAAAGAAGCGGTATTGATTATATTACGGTAAAAGGTTTTGAAATGGCCCAGGCTGCAACCCCCTGGACTCCTCCTACCGCCGATCAGCCGGGGTTGTTGGGTCCCCACTGGAGTAAAGGCTGGATAATTGAAGATAATATTATCCATGACTCCAAATGCAGTGCTATCAGTATTGGTAAAGAAATTTCAACTGGTGATAATTATCGGACCAAACGTCAGGATAAGCCGGGCTATAAGTATCAAATAGAATCAGTTTTTAATGCTAAAAATCATGCCGGCTGGAGCAAAGAAAATGTTGGTTCTCATGTTATCAGAAATAACAAATTATATGACTGTGGTCAAAACGGGATTGTTGGGCATATGGGCTGTGTATTTAGTGAAATATATGATAATCACATATATAACATAGCCTTAAAACGAGAATTTTACGGTCATGAAATTGCGGGTATTAAACTTCATGCAGCAATAGATGCTCAAATACATGATAATCGTATTCATGATTGCTCTCTGGGAATTTGGCTGGACTGGCAGACCCAGGGTACCAGGGTGAGCAGCAACCTGTTGTATAATAATAATCGGGATTTGTTTGTAGAAGTAAGTCATGGTCCTTATATTGTTGATAACAACATTTTAGCTTCTGATTATGCAGTAGATAATTTTGCTCAGGGTGGGGCCTATATAAATAATTTGATATGTGGAAAAATGATTCAAAGAAAGGTACTACAGCGGTCAACACCATATCATATTCCCCATAGTACTAAAATAGCGGGTTTTTCTGTTGTTCTGGGAGGGGATGATCGTTTTTACAATAATATTTTTGTCGGGATTGAAGAATTCGAGGGAATTGTTTCCGGTGATCATAATTCTAAAGCAGGTGTGGGTACAGCTCACTTTGATGGTTATACCACCTCTCTGGAAGAATATTTAGAGGAAGTACATAAAGAACCGGGTGATGTAGGCATCTTTTTGGAGAATAATCAACCTGTTTATATAAATAATAATATTTATCTAAAGGGAGCAGTTCCTTTTGAGAAAGAAGAAAATAACTTCACAGCTGAACAGCTTGAACCAGATATTAGAATAGCAGAAGAAGGTGAGGAAGTATACCTTTTCTGTGATCTTCCAGCTGAATATGAAAAGATAAGGGGTCAGATTCAAACTACTGATACATTAAACAAAGTTAGACTGGTTGATGCAGATTTTGAAAATCCCGATGGTAGTAAACTTGTTTGTGATTCAGATTATAGAGGTGAAAAAAGAAAGAAAAAAAGTGGTATAGGACCAATTGTTGATTTAAAACCGGGAGGAAATCGTATTAAAGTATGGTAAAAATTGAGGGATGAAGATTTCCTGTATATCTTTATCTAAATTGGCCAAAGAAAACTCCATCAAAACTACGTATTAGGTGGAGAGGTTCACTAGAGGGGCCGATGTTATAGAAGCAGGAGCCAAATTAGCATTTGGCATTATGCTGGTTGATTTTGTAGAAGAAAGTCCTAAAGCTGGTTTTCTGGCAGCCTGGCCCGGAGCTTTAGATACTATCGGTCAGGCCTATAACTGGAACCCCCTGACTTTAATTGAATAACTTTTGTAAGCTGTCAGCTTTACATGATATATTAAAGCCCGGGGTTTGATTATTTCCATATATGCCCCGGGTTTTCTCCTGTAGTTTTAAAAATGAGACTATATATGGTATAAAATATATAAAGAAGCTTGCCAATAACGCCAATAACAGGGAGATATTATACTAAAAAAGGGGTGATCAGAATTTATTTTCTGGGAATTGATATAGGCAGTTCGAAAACTCTTGCTGCCTGTGCTGATGAAAAAGGTCTAATAAAAAGTACCGGGCGGGCCGGGGGAGGAAATTTTCAGACTGTGGGCCACAGTAAGGCTCGAGAAAACATTTCCCAAAGCATTAACCGCTGTCTGCAGAATGCGGAAGTACATAGTGATGAAATAAAAGCTTCTTATGTGGGAGCGGCGGGAGCAGACCGACCGACAGATTTTAAAATTACCGAACAGGTGCTGCAGGGTATTATACCAGGGGGAGTATGGGATTTTGAAAATGATGCTGTTTTAGGATTGCTGGCCGAGGCTAAAGAGAAAAGGGGAGTATCGGTAGTATGTGGCACCGGTACCAATGTTATTGCCTTTGATAGGTATGAAAACCGGGTACAGATAGGAGGACTCGGCTACCTTTTTGGTGATTATGCCGGTGGTCCGTTTATTACCAGACAGGCTATTCGCAGAGCGGTCAGAGGAAAAGAAGGCCGGGGGCCGGATACTATTTTATATGATATGCTCTGTGAAGCCTTTGGAATTGATAAGTTAATTGACTTAATGGATTTCATATATGAAGACAATTTACCTGATCTGGGCAATTATACTGAATTGGTGATAAAAGGTGCCCGTAAAGGAGATAAGGTAGCAAAGAATATATTAACAGATGTGGCGGCAGAAATGGCTTTAGCTGTCCGGGCTGCTCTCAATCGTCTGGACGAAAATAAAGGACTGCCCATTGTGGCAATTGGTGGTGTTTTTCAGAAGGATCCTCACAAACTTCTGTTTGAATATTTTAAAGAAGAAATTCAAAAGAGAGTACCCGGCAACAGGGTTCGCCTATTGACCTGTACACCGGTAATCGGAGCTGTAATTGGAGCCATGCTAAAAACAAATGAAGAAATCAAAGATGATGTATATGATAGGCTGCAGTCTTCTTATGATCAGTTAAATAAAAAATAAAAGCTCTTTTTAAATATAGTATTGGGAGGGTGATTTGATGAAATTAGCTGTAATTGGCGGAGGGAGCACCTATACTCCTGAGCTTATGTCCGGTTTGATTAAAAATGCAGATACATTGAATTTGAAAGAAGTTTTTTTTCAGGATATAGACGAAAAGAGGCTGGAAATAGTAGGCGGTCTGTGTCAGCGTATGCTTAAGGAAAGTGAGCGGGATTTTTTCCTGAAACTGACCTCTGATTTGCAGGAGACTCTTACCGGTGCTGATTTTGTTTTAAATCAAATTAGGGTGGGGGGGCAGGAGGCCAGAAGAGATGATACAAAATTTTGTTTACAGCATGATATAATTGGCCAGGAAACAACAGGGCCTGGTGGTTTTGCCAAAGCTCTGCGAACAATTCCCGTGGTGCTAAAGCTCTGTGAAAAAATAAAAAAACTGGCTCCTGACAGCTGGTTAATAAATTTTACCAACCCTGCAGGAATAATTACCGAAAGTGTGGTAAGACACAGTAAAGTAAAGGTGATCGGGCTGTGTAATGTGCCTATTAATATGAAAATGAGAGCTGCCGAGATATTAAACACAGAACCGGAAGATGTTTTTCTGGATTATGTGGGTCTAAACCATCTGTCCTGGGTCAGAAAAGTTTATCTTAGAGGAAAAGAAGTTACCGAGAAAGTTCTTTCCCAATTTAATTACAGTCCGGCCAATAATCCGGATCAAAAACAGGAAAGCCGTTTCTGGGAAGGCCTGAATATGATTGCCAACAGCTATCTTAATTATTTTTACTTTCAGTCGGAAACACTTAAAAAACTGCAGCAGAATGAACAGGTGAGGGCAGAGGAAGTGATGAAAATTGAAAAAGAATTGCTGAAAAAATATAAAAATAAAAAAATATCCTCTCCACCACAGGAACTGGAAGAGAGGGGGGGAGCCTATTATTCTACAATTGCGGTAAATCTCATCCGTGATATATATACCAATAGGGGGACAGTAAGAATTGTAAATACAGAGAATCAGGGAGCCATTCCGGATTTACCTCCTGATTCGGTAGTTGAGGTACCGGCTGTTATTGATGCCCGGGGAGCTAACTCTCTGACCCGTAAGCCTTTAGAAAAAAAGATACGTGGGCTCATACAGCAGGTCAAATGCTATGAAGAGTTAACAATAGCCGCAGTGATTGAAAAAGATTATAATAAAGCCCTTGTGGCATTAAGCAATAATCCCCTGGTCCCTTCAGTGATAAAAGCAGAAAAACTGCTGGATTATTTTATAGAAAGACATGAACTGGAGCTATATTAGAATTCAATATTTATAGTATTTTATTTTTTTTCACCTTTAACTGAAATAACAATTTCATTTACCTCCAGATCTTTTTCTGATTCTCGAACAGCCTGTTTTACAGCTTGAGCAAGACCCCGACAGCAGGGAACTTCCATAATGGCAACCGATATTGAGTTGAGATCATTTTTTTCTACTATCCCTTTCAACTTCTGCAGATAATTATTAAGGTTGTCAAGTTTGGGACAGCCTATTACAACTTTTTTGTTTTTCAGCATATCTAAATGGAAATCCGGATAGGCTACGGGAACACAGTCTGCTGCTATAAGCAGATCAGCATCAGAAAAGAAAGGGGCAGTTTCCGGCAGAAGATTTAATTGAACGGGCCATTGATCCAGCTGACTGTTTATGGAAATTTGGATATCTTCATTACCGGCATTAAGACCCTGATTGGGGTTGGAGGTTGTTTTTGGCCTGGAGTTTTTACTTTCAGGGGAAAAATTTCGCATTCTGCTGCCCGGACAGCCCCCATTTGTTATCTGTCCGGTGGCAGTTTTTTTCCTGCTTTGAGCTAATTCCTGCTGTACAGCCTTTTCGTCAAATTCATCTGCTTCTCGTTCTATAATTTCTATTGCATCCTGAGGACATTCTCCCAGACAGGCACCAAGACCATCACAGAGTCTCTCTTCTTTCAATTTGGCAACACCATCTTCTATTTTAATAGCTCCTTCCTCACAGGCAGGAACACATTCACCACAGCCATTACATTTTTCTTCATCAATTTCAATTATTTTTCTTTTAACCATTTTATTCAGCTCCTTTTTAAGATAATATTATAAACTACTGATAAAATAAATTGCTGATTAACAACAGAGATTAATATTGTTATACAGGAACTTGCATATATATAAATTTAATGATA
>PWDW01000106.1 GCA_003553225.1 Halanaerobiaceae bacterium | reverse complement strand
TAATACAGCCTAATACAGCCTAATACAGCCTAATACAGCCTTATGCAGTTTTTTACACCAATCACCAGAGATATTTCCTGATATTATTTCGCAAAAGCAGCTAAAAATCTGGTTTACGTGCCAGAACCTTTGTGTGCCCTGTCTCTCTTCTATGAATATTCTCATAATTTCTCCTCCAAATATTTTAGAGTAGACTGCAATGAAATGCAATAAAAAAATACAGTTTGGTCAGAGCCTTTAATTGGTTACTTAACAATATACTTTATCTAATCTAACCAAAAATATCCTAACTTAATCAAGGCTAACCTTACTTAATAAAATTTAGCCAAACTTAATCAAAACTAACCTAACTTAACCAAAATAACCTGAGCTAAACTAAACTAATCTAAACCAACCAACAAATTGTATTCTACTCTAAAGAAATATAAAAT
This sequence comes from Halanaerobiaceae bacterium, assembly GCA_003553225.1. Taxonomy (GTDB): domain Bacteria; phylum Bacillota; class Halanaerobiia; order Halanaerobiales; family Halarsenatibacteraceae; genus T1SED10-99. Next base: position 5,840 of record PWDW01000106.1, on the reverse strand, counting down.
AATGTGCAGGACTAAGCTAACTATAACAGAAGGGAAAAAAAGAAGGAAAATAAGGAGCTGAAATCCCATAAAACGCAGAGATTATGTAATTGCTGCCCTAAACCATGAAGAAACCTGTCCGGTGCCCTATCAGCTGGACTTAACCGAGGCTGTGGCAGAGAGGCTTAAGCAGTATTTAAACTGCAGTGATATCTCTGAAGAAGCCGGTAATTATCTGGCCAAAGCCAGAAATGAAAGCTTCACTGCCTTAGCAGCAGGCAAAAAACAGGATATGTTTGGAGTGATCTGGCAGGAGGTCGAGACCGGAGATTTTGGCACAGTGGTAAATCAGCTGCTTCCGGAACCAGACTTAACTGACTACAGCTTCCCTGAACCTGATAGAGAGTTAATCCGGGAAAAATGCCGGCGCCTGGAAAAGGAGAGCGGAGAAAAATTCACCATGTACATCATCGGCTTCTCCCTCTTCGAGAGAGCCTGGACAATGCGCGGCATGGAAGAGCTTTTAATGGACTTTATCAGATATCCTGACTTCACCCGGGAGCTCTTTCAGCGGATTGCAAAATATAACCTGAAAGTGATTGACATAGTTGCTGATTATGATATTGACTGCATTTTTTTCGGCGATGACTGGGGTCAGCAGCGGGGCCTGATTATGGGGCCCGAATACTGGCAACAATTCATCAAACCCCCGCTTGCCAGGATGTATCGTTATGCCCGGGAGAGAGGATTTTATCTGGCCCAGCATTCCTGTGGAGATGTGGCAGCTATCTTCCCTGATTTAATTGAACTTGGTCTTGACATCTATAACACCTTTCAGCCCGAAATCTATGATGTTGAATTCATGAAAAAAGAGTACGGAGCCAAACTCACTTTTTATGGCGGCATCAGCACCCAGCAGCTTCTGCCCCGGGCTACCCCTGAAGAGGTTAAAAAGGAAACCAGACGCTTGATGAACATCCTGGCTCGTAATGGCGGTTATATTGTGGCTCCCACCCACGATATCCCGGAAGATGTTCCCCTGGAAAATGTCCTGGCCTTTCTGGAAGTCGTTCAAAATCAGGATTAGCCATATTAGAATCAGGATTAGCCATATTAATATCATTATAAATCATAATAGAATCATAAAAATCATTCTCTTTAAATCATGCTATTTCTTTAAAATTTTCTTTGGCTCATTTAAATTTCCTTGTTGCTAATCTAATGCTGGATAATTGATTTTGCTGATTGGCCTAATTATCAGGATTGCATGAGATAATACCCCTAAAGAAATAATACCCTAACAATAACGTTTTTTTGCCTGCAGCTAATTGAACAACCTACATTTACTTGAACAACATGTAATTTGAAAAGAGCCTTTTCTTTTAACTTTTTTTAAATTTTTTCTTAAAACTCTTTCTTAAAATTCTTTCTTTAAATTCTTTCTTTAAAAAATCCCGGGTTTACTAAAAAACCATTGAACACCTAAAATTTTTTCTTCAAACACAGCCAACAAATTAAGCACAAATAAGCGAAATCCGAAAACTTTCTGATTTAAGCACCAGATTTATCCAAAAAGAGCTTCTCAACTTAGGGGTGAGTTTTTGCTGGAAGAAAAGGATTATCAGGGAATAGGTTCAAAAGCTAATTCAGCACTTACCGGATTAAAGACATCCGGCAGTCTTGCTTTTCCAGACAAAGAATTTGACTGCAGCTGCGGCAGAAAACATAAGGTTGAGATTGATAGAATATTAATCAGTGATACTGCCCTGAAAGAACTACCAGCTCTCCTGCAGCATTATCTGCAAAAGACAGACCAGAAAAGAGTTAATGAGTCTTTCCAGAACCAGCTGGTATATTTAATCTGCGATGATAACACCTATCAGGCAGCAGGTGAGCAGGCTGAAAAAATTTTACAGCAGTCTGATTTTCAGGTCGAACTCATCAGGCTGACCGGCAGCGGTGGAGCAATTAAACCCACCCCTACCATGCTCTTTCATATCCTTCAGGCAGTCAGTCAGCCGGGATGGCTTTTGGCCTGCGGCTCCGGCACTATCAATGATCTGGTCAAATTTGCCGCCTCCCGGACCGGACTGCCTTCAGGAGTGCTGGCCACCGCGCCCTCCATGGATGGTTACACCTCAGGAGTGGCTTCCCTGGTGGTGGAAGGAGTAAAAGTTACCACCCCGACCGGCACCCATAAATTCATTCTGGCTGACCCTGAAATTCTAGCGGCTGCCCCGGAAAAGATGATTCAAGCCGGAGTCGGTGATCTTCTGGGCAAGGCAACATCGCTCCTGGACTGGCATCTGCGGCTGATAATCCTTGAGGAATACTTTTGCCAGAGAGCTGAAGAGCTAATTAGAGAACCACTGGAAAAACTGCTGGAGAGCGACTTTACCTCCAGACTGAATCAGCGGGATCCTGCCGCTGTAAAGGAGTTGACCCGCGGTCTTCTCAACTCCGGACTGGCCATGCAGCTTGTCGGCAGTTCCAGCCCTGCTTCAGGCAGCGAACATCATATCTCCCATTTTCTCGAGATGCTGGGACTGCGGGAGAAAATTCCCATGCCGCTCCACGGAATCAAGGTTGGAGTTGGCACCTACTTCACAGCTGCTTTTTATCTCCGCCTGCTGGCAGCAGGACTGGAAATTTTACCCGGGGATTTAACAGATGAATATCCATCAGGTGAAAATCCCACAGCTGAATATCCCGAAGTTGAAAATCCCACAACTTCAAACCAAACAGATGCAGATTCCATAACTAAAGATACCATAGGCTCAGATCAACGATCTCCAGACCCCATGACTGATTCTCTGACTGAAGATCCTAAAAACAATGATCCCAATCACACTCTGGCCCTAAACCTGACAGCCAGCTGGAACAGCAAAGAGGCCAGGCAGGAAAGAATTATCCAGGCCTATGGCAGCCGTCAGGCTCCGGTGCTCAAAAACCTCCAGGAGCGCTGGCCCCGGGAAAGCAGCCTCAGCATTTCTTCAGCTCAACTGGAAGAACTAAAATCCAGAATAGCTGAATTTAAACCGCTTTTGAAAAAAGCCCGCCAGTATCTAAAGCTGAATAATTATTTTGAACTGGCAGAGGAAGTCACCTCGGAACAGCTGAGAGAGGCACTTCTTCATGGCTTCGAAATTCGCCAGCGCTATACCATAACCACCCTGCTTTATCAGCTGGGCTGGCTGGAAGACTGGACAGACAGCCTGCTGGCAGAAAAAAACAATAAATGAAAAAAATTAAATGAAAAGAACAACAGCAGCAGAAAGAATTTTTAAATTTGTTATGAGCTCGTTATTCGCAACCTTTAATCAATCTATTCGGCTCTTTTCAAATTGTATTTTGTCAGGTAGCTTTGAGCAAACAAAACATTATTGTCAAGTGTATTATCTCTTTCAGAACTGATAATAAGGTCCAGCCAGCAAATTCAATTATCCAGCATTAGATTAGCAACAGGGAAATTTATATGAGCCATCTATTATTAAACTAAAATCAGCCTATAAAAGGAGGAAGTATAATGACAAGGGAACTATCCAGGGAAAATTTTTCCGAAAAAGAACTGTGGCTGGTAGCCGGCAGCCAGCATCTTTATGGTGAGGAAGCTCTGAAAGAGGTCCGCAGCAATGCCGGAAAAATTGCTGAATTTATTGACAGTCAGGAACAGGTGCCCCTGACAGTCAAATATCAGGGAACCCTGACCACCTCAGCCGAAATAGCCAGTTTGATGCGCCAGGCTAACAGTGCTGAAAACTGCATCGGCCTGATAGTCTGGATGCATACTTTCTCTCCAGCCCGGATGTGGATCAAAGGGCTCAGGGCGCTTCAAAAACCCTTTGTTCATCTCCATACCCAGTACAGAAGAGAGATACCCTGGGGAGAAATAGATATGGATTACATGAATATTAACCAGTCAGCCCACGGAGGCAGGGAGTTTGGCTATATCTGCACCAGGCTGGGATTAAACCGCAAGGTAATAGTTGGTCACTGGCAGGAGGAAGAGGTGCTGAAGGAACTGGGAGTCTGGAGCCGGGCAGCTCTGGCCTGGCATGACAGTCAGGAGGCCGAGATAGCCCGTTTTGGAGATAATATGCGCCGGGTGGCGGTAACCGAGGGAGATAAGGTTGAAGCCCAGATTAAACTGGGTTATGCCGTAAACGGTTTTGGCCTGGGAGACCTGGTGGAATATGTCAAAAAGATCAGTCCGGAAGAGGTTGACGCCCAGCTGAAAGTTTATCAGCAGGATTACAATCTGGCCCCGGAACTTCAGCCTGACGGCAGCAAACACGACTCGCTCCGGGAAGAAGCCCGGGTGGAACTGGGCATGCGCCGCTTTCTGGAGGAGGGCGGTTTTAAAGGCTTCACCACCAACTTTCAGACCCTGCACGGCTTAAAACAGCTGCCGGGTCTGGCCGTCCAGCGCCTGATGGCCTCCGGTTATGGTTTTGGCGCCGAGGGGGACTGGAAGACAGCAGCGCTGGTCCGGGCCATGAAAGTGATGGCAGCAGGGCTATCAGGAGGGACTTCTTTTATGGAACAGTATACCTATCACCTGGAACCCGGGCGCTATCAGGTGCTGGGCGCCCACATGCTGGAAGTCTGCCCCACCCTGACTACCGAAAAACCTTCAGTCGAAGTCCATCCGCTTGATATTGGCGGAAAGGCAGATCCGGTCCGCGCTATCTTCACCGCCGATACCGGACCGGCAGTTAATGCCTCCCTGATTGATCTAGGCGATCACTTTCGTTTGATTGTCAACGAAGTGGAGACAGTCAGCCCGGAAAATGAGCTGAAAAAACTGCCGGTAGCCCGGATGATCTGGAGACCCCAGCCTGATTTTAAAACCGCCATCACTGCCTGGATACTGGCCGGTGGAGCCCACCATACCGGGTATTCCCGCGCTCTTAAGACCAGCCATCTTAGGGAGTTTGCCCGCCTGGCCGATGTGGAGTATCTCGAGATAACAGCAGACTCCAGCTTGCCGGAACTGGAAAGAGAGATTGAAAGAATAAGAATGAGATAGGGAAGCAAAAGAACGAGATAGCAGAAAACTCACTTTTTCTCAGAGAAATCCCTGTTTAAAAAGAAGAAAAAAAGAAGCAAATTTCTGCTCTAAACCGGGATATTTTCTGCCTATCCAGAAAAATACTTTACTGAATCAATGCACTAAATCAATCTGCTAAATAAATTTACTGAATAAACTTACTGAATCAATCCACTAAATCAATTTGCTAAATAAATTTACTGAATAAACTTGCTGAATTAATCCACTAAATCAATCTGCTAAGTCAAATTGCTAAATCAATCTGTCAAAACAATCCAATAAATCAATCCGTGAAATCAGTCCGTCAAATCAATCTGCTAAATCAGTTTGCTAATCTGCTAAATCAGTTCGCTAATCTGTTAAATCAGTTCGCTAAATCAATCCGCTAAAACAAATCAGGCTTTTCATAACTATATCGACAATTAAATTCAACAAAAAAAGCAACAAAAAATTCTGAAAAAGTAAACACATGCTATTAAAGGAGGGCTTACCATCAACTCCCGAGAAAGATTCGCAAGAACAGTAAACCACGAAAGCCCGGATCGGGTTCCTCATGATCTGGGTGGAACCATTGTTTCTTCCATCACCGAAGCAGCCTATAAAAAGCTGGCAGCTTACAAAGGACTTCCGCTAGAGGCCGAAATTACCGATATAGTCCAGGGCCTGGTTGAACCTCCAGAAAGCTTGAAACAGGAATATGGCTGCGATTTTACCCGGATAGCTCTGAAAAGTGCGGACAGCTGGGAGCTTAAGATTGAGAATGACCGCTTCACCGATGAATTCGGCATAGTGAGACAGAAAGCCAGCATAT
>PWDW01000145.1 GCA_003553225.1 Halanaerobiaceae bacterium | reverse complement strand
TTAATATTGATTTATAAATTATCACATCACAGCTGGTAGAAAAATTAAAAGAAGGATTTGTACAGGAAATGTAGAAAAAATAGATTATTATGGTATAAAGTATTTTTATTAATGGGCAGTGCAATAGCCCGGATATTTTCCGTAAAAGAAATAACTAAAACCAAAGGGTGATTATGATGTCCAGAACAGAGCCGGTTTATACCGTCCCGGAATTAATTAAAGAAGATACAGCCCGTTATGCTGAACATATAGATCATTATCTTAATGGTGATCTTTCCCTGCAGAGGCTGAAAGGATATCGGGTCCCAATGGGGGTATACGGGCAGCGTGGACAGGAAGGTCAGATTAAGGATAAATATATGGTTCGGGTGCGTTTGCCCGGAGGAGTCATTTTTAGAGAACAGCTGGCCCGTTTGGCCGAATTGAGTAATGAATATGGGGCGGGTTTTGTTCATTTTACTACCAGACAGGATGTCCAGATTCACCAGGTGGAGCTGGAGGATACTCCTGAGATATTAAATAAATTGCTGGAAGTTGGGCTCAGTCCCCGGGGAGGAGGGGGGAATACGGTGCGAAATATAGCTAATTCTTCACGGGCTGGAGTACACCCCAAAGAAGCATTTGATACCACTCCTCATGCCCTGGCTTTGAGTGAATATCTTTTACAGTCCCCCTCTACCTATAATTTACCGCGCAAGTATAAAATAGCTTTTTCTTCTACTGCCGAAGATGAAGCTCTGGCTTCTATTAATGATCTGGGCTTTATTGCTCGTGAAAAGAATGGGGAATATGGGTTTAAAATATATGCTGCTGGAGGAATGGGTAATGATCCCCGGACAGGGTTGCTTCTTAATAAATTTATTGCTGAAGATAAAATTTTTCAGGCTGCAGAAGCAATTAAAAGATTGTTTGATGATCTGGGAGACCGCCAGAATAAGAATCAGGCCCGGCTGCGCTTTGTAAGAAAAAGGCTGGGAGATAAAGAATTTAAAAAGACATTTAATGATTATTGGGAACAGGTCTTAGCTGAAGATATAGAAGTAAATGAAATTAATAAATTTCAGCTTACCCGGGATAAATTAGAAGAAGATAAAAAAGAAACAGATATAAACCCAGAAGAATATGATTTTTTGTTCCCGGAAAAAGAAAGTGGCTATTATGCTGTTGATTTAAATCCCTTTAATGGTGATCTCACAGAGGAAGACATAAATCGGATATTAAACCTGGTTTCTAAGTTTGATCTTGAAATGAGATCTACCAACCGTCAGGGCCTTCTTTTGCGGGGCCTTAAAGCCTTTCAACTCTCAGATGTGATTTCAAGTCTAAAGCAAATTGATTCAAAACTGGTTTTTAAGAATAATGGTCTGCGGCCTATTGCCTGTAAAGGAGCTTCAACCTGCAGGCTGGGTTTATGCCTCTCTCCGGCTCTGGCTCGAGAGATTAAAGAGCGGCTGTCTTCGGTTTCTTCTGCTGCCCGCAGTAAAATCCCCCGTATATATATAAGCGGCTGTCCTAATTCCTGTGGTCAGCACTATATTGGAAAAATAGGACTGGAGGGTAAAGCCAAAAGACATGAAGGACGGCTGGTTCCTTTTTATACTCTCCTGCTGGGGGGGCGGATTGAAGATGAAAAAAGCAGATATGGAAAAAAAATAATTGACCTCCCGGCCCGAAGGGTACCGGACTTTTTTGCCAGTCTGGCTCAAAAGCTGGCCCGGCATCCTGATTATGAGCGGGAAGATTTTTATCAATTTTTAAATCAGGGTGGAGAAGAGTTCATTGAAGGGCTGGCCCGGGATTTTATTGAGCTGGAATCTTATCAAAAGCATCCAGAACTTTACAAAGACTGGGGTCGAGAGGAAGACTTTTCACTGGCCGGTAGGGGTCCGGGAGAATGTGGTACCGGAGTTATGGATATTATCAAACTGGATATTGATACTGCCTACAGTAATTTACAGCAGGCTCAAAAAGAGGAAAACCAGGATATTCTATACCAGGCAATTATTACAGGAGCTCGTGCTCTTTTGATTACCCGGGGTGTTGATACAGAAAAGGATCGAATTGTTGTGCAGGAATTTAAAAATCATTTTATAAAACAGAATTTAGTGTCAGAAAAATATGTTTCTCTTCTCGAACAGGCTCTTGATTATAAGCTGGGAGAAGAAATTGATTTATTGAGTTTATCAGATAAGGTGGCTGCTTTTATCAACCGTATAGAAAATCTTTATAATTCCTTAAATTCCAGTCTGGAATTTGAGATACCAAACGATTCAAAAGCAGTCAGGAAGGAAAAGAAGAAAACTGAAACATCAAATAAAAAAGAGAACTCCTCGAATCAAAAACCAAACTCTGAACAAGAAAAATTGAAAGACCTGCGGGGAGTCGATTGTCCGATGAACTTTGTTAAAGCAAAATTGTTTCTGGAACCTCTGTCATTACAAACAGAGGTTACATTTTATCTGGATTCCGGAAAACCCATAGAAAATGTTTCTCGCAGCCTGGAAAATGAGGGCCACCAAATTTTACAGAAAGAAAAAATAAACGATGATTATTTTAAACTGGTGGTTAAAAAGAAAGGAGAGCAATAGATGATATACCAAAATGCCCTGGAAATGGTTGGGGATACTCCTCTGATAAAGCTGAATAAAATTGCTCCTGATTATAATATATATGCCAAAGCAGAGTTTGCCAATCCGGGGGGCAGTGTTAAGGACCGAATAGCGGTTAATATGATTGAAGAAGCTGAAAAAACGGGTCTTTTAAGTCAGGGGGATGTCATTATAGAGCCGACCAGTGGTAATACAGGTATTGGTCTGGCTATGGTAGGAGCAGTTAAAGACTATAAAGTTATTCTGGTAATGCCGGAATCGGTCAGTGAGGAAAGAAAAAAACTCATGGAATTGTATGGCGCAGAATTTATTTTAACTCCCAAAGAAGAGGGAATGTCAGGTTCAGTGGAGAAAGCCAGAACTCTGGTAGAAGAAAATGAAAATTATTATATGCCTCAGCAGTTTGAAAATAAAGCTAATCCCCGGGCTCATGAAAAAACAACTGCCCGGGAAATTGCAGCTGAATTTGAAAAGCTCGATGCTCTGGTGGTCAGTGCAGGGACGGGAGGGACTTTAACGGGTAATGGTCATGTTTTAAAAAAAGAATTTCCAGAAATAACAATATATGCCGGGGAGCCAGAGGACTCACCTGTTTTATCCGGTGGAGAACCGGGTTCACACATGATTCCCGGTATGGGACCGGGATTTATTCCGGAGATTCTGGATGAAAAGGTGATTGATGAAATAATTGACATTGGAAATCAGGAAGCCTTCCAGATGATGAAAGAAATTGGACAAAAAGAAGGCCTAGTGGTTGGTTTATCTTCCGGGGCCAATGTCTGGGCCGCACTGCAGGTAGCAAAAAAAATAGGCTCAGAAAAAAACATCTTAACGTTTTTATGTGATACCGGAGAAAGATATTTGAGTGTGCACAGTGCATTTGAACTGTAAACAGGTGGGAAAATTTTGTTCAATCAGAGGAGGAAAAGTTATTGAAGCCGGGAAAATATCATCCACAGACAAAACTTGTACAAAATTTTAAACCTAGAGAAAAAGGAGCGGTTAATAAACCAATATATCAATCCACTTCTTTTAATTACTCGACTGCCGAAGAGCTGGAAAAAGTTTTCAATAATAAGGAAGAAGGTTTTGTATACAGCCGGATTAATAATCCTACTAACAGGGATTTAGAAGAGAAACTAAATCAACTGGAAGATGGAATCGGAGCTGTGGTTACTTCTTCCGGTATGGCGGCAATCTCTGTGGCCCTGTTGTCTCTTTTAAATCGGGGGGATCATCTGGTGGCCGGCAGTGCTTTGTTTGGAGGAACTTATAATTTTATTAAAAAGAATCTTAAAAGCAAGGGTATTGAGAGTTCTTTTGTTGAACCTGCTGATATTCGGGGATTTCAGCAGGCAGTGAATAGTCATACTAAAGCAATTTTTATAGAGTCTGTGGGTAATCCGGGACTTGAGATACCGGATATACTGGAAGTAAGTTCTGTTGCTCAAAATCATGATATACCTCTGTTAGTTGATAATACCTTTTTAACTTCTTATTTGTTTCGGCCAGGTGAGTATGGTGCTGATGTATCAATTTATTCAGCTTCTAAATATATTAATGGGAGTGCTAATTCTCTGGGAGGTATAATTATTGACCAGGGTTCTTTTGACTGGACAAAAGACAAATTAACCAGTTTAAAAGATTATCGGCAGTATGGTGCATACACTTATCTGGCTAAAATAAGGCAGGATACTTTTCGCAATCTGGGCAGCACGGCCAGTCCTTTTAACTCTTTTTTAAATGATCTGGGCCTGGGAACCCTTGGATTAAGAATGGAAAAACACTGTGCAAATGCTTTAGAACTGGCCCATTTTTTTAAAAATCATTCTTCTGTCCAAAATGTTAAGTATCCCGGTCTGTCTTCTCATCCTCAAAGGGAGATAGTGAAAAAACAATTTGCGGGTAAAGGTAGTGGTGTATTGACTTTGGAATTAAAAAATAAAAAACAATGTTTCCAACTGATCAATAATTTAGATCTGGTAAAAAACATAGCAAATCTGGGGGATATCCGCACTTTGATTATTCATCCTGCTTCCACAATTTATAGCTCTCTTTCCGAAAAAGAATGGGATAATATGGGCATTACTTCCGGCTTATTAAGAGTTTCGGTGGGAATTGAAGAGATAAAGGATATTAAAAAAGATTTTGTAAAAGCTCTTAAAAAAACAACTTAAAGGAATTCTTTATTTTAAGGAGGAATTTTGATGACTGATAAAACTGATAAAATAGAAATAATGGTTAATGATGAGAAAAAGATGATTAATCAGGGCCTCAATCTTAAGGAATTATTCACTGAAATGGATGTGGACCCCGAAGTGGCAGCGGTAAGATTAAATGGTGATAACATTCCTACAGAAGATTTATCGAATACTGTTTTAACGGCAGGTGATAAAGTTGAGTTTGTCTTTTTTATGGGAGGTGGAGCTTTTAATTTAAGTGAAGAAGAGATTGAGCGTTACAGCCGGCATATTATTCTAAAAGAACTGGGAGGTGCCGGTCAGCAGAAAATAAAAGAAAGTTCAGTTCTTGTTGTGGGAGCAGGGGGTCTGGGATCACCGGTATCTTATTATCTAGCGGCAGCCGGAGTAGGAACTCTGGGATTGATTGATAGTGATGTTGTGGACCGCAGTAATCTGCAGCGGCAGATACTGCATTATACCTCTGATCTGGAGCGTCCCAAAGTAGAATCAGCCCGGGAGAAACTGACAGAAATTAATCCCAATGTAGAAATAAAAACTTACAATCGGCTTCTGGACCGCGAGAATGTTAGGGAGTTAATTGCTGATTATGATGTAATTGTAGATGCTGTTGATAATTTTCCGGCCCGTTATCTTATAAATGATGCCTGTGTGTTTGAAGAAAAAACTCTTATTGAGGCCGGTATTCTCAGATTTAAAGGTCAGGTAATGACCATCAAACCCCAGGAGGGCCCCTGTTATCGCTGTGTCTTCAGGGAACCCCCTGCAGAAGATGCAGTACCTTCCTGCCAGGAAGCAGGGGTTCTGGGAGTAATCGCCGGAACCATCGGCACCCTGCAGGCGACAGAGGCCTTAAAACAGATTGCAGATATTGGCAAATCATCTGCAGGCAGTTTATTAATCTATGATGCGCTGGACCTTTCATTCCGGGAGATGGGAATTAACAGGGATCCTGATTGTCCGGTGTGTGGTGAAGATCCTGAAATCACTGAATTAATCCCCTATGAAATTAGCTGCAGTATTCATTAACAAAAACCAAAATGGCAGAGTAGTATAAATAAGTAATTAACAGGGAGGGATAATAACCGTGCAGGGTATAAAAATAAAACAGGAGGATTACCGGGCTGTAGTTGATTACTGTAAAAGAGAATTTCCACAAGAAGCCTGTGGTATTCTGGGAGGGGTTATTGAACAGGACTGGGGTCTGATTCGTAAGATATATTATATGTCAAATCAAAAAGCCAGTGCGGAAAGTTATTTTATGGATCCTGATGAACAGTTTCCTGTATTTCGTGATTTGAGAGAAAATGACCTGGAGCTGATATCAATTTTTCACTCTCATCCCCGGACCCCGGCTCGACCATCCCGAAAAGATATCGAGATGGCTCACTATCCTGAAGCTGTATATTCAATTATCAGCCTGGCCCAAAAAGAAGTGGTCTGGAAGGGGTTTTTGATTGAAGATCAGGAGTACCGGGAAATAG
>PWDW01000022.1 GCA_003553225.1 Halanaerobiaceae bacterium | reverse complement strand
TCGCGCATTTCCTGCAGGGCTTCCGGTGTTATTTCTACACCATCTTGACGGGCCTGCTCTACCACCTTAGCCACGGTCTCATCAACTATCGCTTTTTGCTGCTCTAACATCATCTGCTGCTGCTCTTCGGTACGTTTTTCCTTCAGTTCGAGTAACTCTTTCGCCTTCGGGAATACTTCCGGCGGCAGCATACGCATGTAAAGGTCACCATCAATGACCCCTCTTTCGAGCATATTATCCAGCGTAGAAGCAATCACCGTCTTCGCATACGGCGAAGCAGAAGCCTTGCTGACCTTCACGTCGAACTGCAGGTTATCGTACCTGGTCTTATCGAACCAGGCCAAACCTTCAATGTTCCTAACAAATACCCTAAAAAGCCTTTTCTCAGTATAGTATTGCTTCATGAAGCCTAAAATAAGCTCGCCCATGTCACACACTGCGGAGAAGAACCGCCGCTGAATCCCGCGGATCCTTACCCCGGCAGCTTCCTGCAAAGCCATAATGGCACTGGCGTTTAAGTGCGCACTCGGGGCCTGGCCTGACCATGCCTCGTGTACACCGGAGACTTCCCGCATACCGCTGGTGATAGCATCCCGCAACAGCGGTATGTAAGAAGCAACCGTAGGCGGCTGCAAATAATCCACACTCCAGCCCTGTCCCGGCGGAGTTTCGTCTTTAATGACGTTACCCCCGGGGCCAACGGGGATATCTTCACGGTTTACAAAATGCTCCTTGTAGACTATATTTGGCAACCCGGTCTTATAGGCACCTAAAAGAGCAATTCCCTGCAAACGGTTGAGCTCTTTCTGGTTGTTAATCAAGTCAGCGGACTCCGGCTTGGCATAAAAATTCTTGCGCCGCGGCATCCAGGCAAAATTAACAAACGGATATTTTTTATTCGGATAAAAGTCCTCGTGCTTGCGGATAATCTTTTCCTGACAGACCACGTAATAATCGACACAAATGTTATGCACCGTTACCGGTTTTCCTTTAAATTCCTTTTCTTCTCTTTCCACACGCTTTTCCCAGTAGTGAATCACGTCCACATAATCGGTTTCTTCCTGCTCGATATGCTCGTAATCATAGTGCTTGCGCTTGTCCTGTGGCGCTTCCGCCTGCAGGGTAGAAACTACCTCGTCGGCGTAAATCCGGTAGTCGTCTTTGATCTGCTCCAGCGGACGCCGCTCGGTAATCATAATGTAGGGTTGCTTCTGGATATCCTGCTCTTTGGGATCGCCCACGTAGAAGTCGGCAATATCTATTTCCATGACCTTGACTTCACCGATATAGGCCCCGATCCCGGTCTCCGATATAGTGTTATCCCAGTAAACATGCAAAATGCCATTGCCAAGCAGGGCCGCAGACCGGCAGAAGTGTTCTAAAACGTTTTCTATGTCATTTTGTCCCATCACATCTTCAGTCATGTTATTAAGCAATTCCGCCGGAGTTATTTCCATAACCCCTTCTTCTTGCTTCTCGTCGTCTTCGACTGGCTCGACCGGCACCCGGTAGTCGTCTTTTAAAGAGCCTTTCTTCGGCTCGAAGTAAATCGATGGCTTCTCGTAGGTTAGGCCGGCCACTTTCATATCAATGATTTCTGCGAAATGATTGGTGCACGGCCGCGGGTAGTTCTTCGTTTTCTCGTTGGCTTGCGGCCACTGGTCGCTTTCCCAGAAGTTTTGATACTCGTTCCACTGCTCGTATAAATTACTGGATTGCTTATAATTTTGTGCCGCATCGAGTTTTTTATTTATCTTTTCGGCCTGTTCGCGATCCTCTTCGGGAATTTCTAAAGTTAAAGGATCCTGCTTATTATTTTCAGCCATCTCTTACTCCCCTTTCTTGCCAATGCCGTAAAGCCAGTCCTGCATCGTATCTTCATCAATTTTGCTCTTTTTCTCAGCCTTTTTTTCTTTGCGCATCCTGTTGATATTTTCCAGCGGGTTTATCTTTATACTTGGCTCAGCAGTTGTACCATCACTTTTCTTTTCACCCTGCAACAACCTCGCTAAACTGGAACCAAAAAAGCTGGCCAAAAAGACCAGCACAGTCAACAATAAATAATCCAAAACTTTTACCCCCTTTTACCAGCCGGCGTAAGGATCATCCGGCACAACCTTTTCGTCCTCTTCTGTCCTTAAAGGATAGGGAAGCTTATTTTGCGGCATCGGAGTAGTCTTTTTACGACTCTGGTTTAAGTGAAAGCTCATCAAGCCATACCCGGCACCGTCATACCAGTGGTCTATCCCCGATTCCTCTACCTTTTCCAGGTCTTTTTCGTCTTCGCACATCATCGGTAAGGTTTCGATAAGCATTTCGCAATTACTAAAGATCCTTACCTTGGCCACCGTCTGGTCACCGTACTGAAACGGCCGCAGGTACTCATGCCAGGTAGCCTTGCGCAAAAGCCGGTCGGGAATAGATGAAGTTACCGGTTTCAAACCAGCCTGCTGGTAATAGTGCGCAATCGTTTTCCCGGCAGCCAGTGGATGCGTGGCAAAAGCATCATGGCCCGCGTAAACCACGCTGATCGGCTCACGTTTTTCTACTACCCGGCCATGCTCGATCTTTTTGTGGGTAGAGAGCTCCAAGACCCTTTTGGCCTGCTCGGAATAAGTTAGCTTCGGATCCTGGTTCTGGCGGGTAAACTCCCGGTAAATATAGACAAAACCCTCTTCGTCCACTGCAAACCAGTACCAGGCGAAATTATCGGTATAGCCGTTGTCCACGCTGATCCAGCGAAACCAGTGCTCCGGTATCTCGAAGGGTTCGATTACGTGAATATCATGGTCGAATTCCTCGAAAGCCTGGCCTTCGTACATCTCCCAGTCGCCGTGCAAGAATGCCTGGCGCTTTTTCGGCGGCAGGTTTTCCAGCCGGCGCACGTAAGCCGGGTCATTCATCATAATGGCGTAGTTGTCGTAAACGGTAGCAGGAACGAAGGCAATCGTATTACCCGAAATCTGATCCTGGTAAGTCTTTTGACCTTTCTGAGTGGGAATGATGTAACGCTTCTTAACCCACTGGTGGCCGATCCCACCGGGGTTACAAGAAGCCCTGAAACGCGGCGGGAACCCTTGCGGTGAACGCAGACAAGACAAAAGCTGCTGGATGGACGCTTCTTCGTGCTTGGTAAGCTCATCGACAAAGATAGCATCAATCGAACGGCCGTCGTACTGATCGGCATCCTTTTTATCGCGAATATAGCGGAACTTCACCGTGCTGCCGTTATTTAATGTAGCAGTATGCTTCGTTTCGTGATAATTATAAAGCTCCGGCGGCACGCGCTTTTTCCATTCCTGGATTAAATTAGCCTCCAGGTCGTCGTAGGTTTCCCGGAACATATAAATTTCCGCCCCGGGATGCTCCAACCCGTAAGCGAAAGCCTCCATAACCAAAGCGCAGGACTTACCGCCACCTTTGGCACCGCCGTACACTACCTCGGTTTCCCCGCGGGCATGAAATTCAGACTGCCGATCATTAGGTTCGTATTGTACTTTGATGGTATAGGTGCTCAATGCTCAAACCTCGCACTTATATCGCAGTATTTGTTGAACTCTTCCAAAGCTTCATCAAGCAGCATGGTTGACAGCTTTAAAGTTCCGTCGTAGAAAACATCGTAGCTGTTGTCTTCTGGATCGTAGATAAGCTCTACCACAATTAACTACCTCCTGCGGCGGCGTTCTTCTCCCATCTCTTCTTCAGGAAGCATGTACTGTTCCGGGGCCGGTTCTATTTCTTCAGCCTCCGGCATCTCTTCGGGCATCTCCGGCATTTCTTCCGGAGCCTCATCGCGAAGATCTTCGGGCCCCGCGGGCGGCTCCGGCATCCAGAAAAAGTCGCCCACATCAAAGGGCATCGTTACCTCGTCAGCCGGTATTTCCACTGTTTCCTCGTCCACCTGGGCCACAATGGCATCTTCGGTCGATTCCACGACCACTGCCTGGGCCAGGCGCATCCCTTCAGTGGGAACGAAAGGAAAAACATCTACCGGCAAGCGCAGCATTTGCCCGTTATCGTCCTGGATTACCACCGTATCGCCACGCATTTCCATGACCGTAGCCCTTTCCGGTAGCACAGCCTCCGGCGGAGCAACGTCTTCACCGGGATCGGTTTCCGGGGAAAGCGGATCTCCTTCGGGTGCTTCCATACCCGGTTCGCCCATACCCGGCGGCGGCATCGGCGGCCCCTCGGCTGGCTCTCCCATCGGACGCGGCACCTGGCCGGGTTGATCCAGCTCTCCCGGCGGCACCCCTATCCCGGGTACATCCGGCGGAGCGCCTCCTGCAATGGGCCTATCAGGTTGCGGCATCATTCCCTCTTCTTCCGGTCGTCTCCGTCTTGGCATCTTTAAAACCTCCTAAATTGTCGCGCAAAAATCTCTTGTTCTCCCCGATAATCCAATATAAGGCATTCCCAGTTCAGTCGGAGCATAACCCTTTTTAACCGCATAGCCGGCGTATTCAGAGAACGCCCCGGCAGCGACAAATAATTGCTTCCTAAAAGCAATATTTTTATGTCGCGGATCCGGCACAATTATCTTTTTCGGGAATGCACCCTTTTGGTGTATGTGACTCATTAGAAATATATCGGCATGAGCTATACGCTGCATATCTTCCAGATTATTAAACTTACCGCCGATCCTCCTGGCGGCCGTCCAGCCATGCAGCATATACATGGTATAAAGCAACCTTGTCTTTTTATTCTGCGAACGGTCATGACCGACAGATAAAAATAAATAAATTCCATCCGGATGATAAAGAGATGGAATTCCAAGATTCTCGCAAATTGTTTCTCCCACATACTCGTCCGTTTCATCCTGCACCCTGGCCTCGTGGTTACCGTCTAAATAAGCCAGGATCTTTCCGCTCCTTACAAGTGGCTCAAGGTACTTAATAGCCAGCTTGCGCTGCTCTTTCGGCCTTAATTGCCCGTAAGCATCGCCCTTAGACTTCTTCGTTACCATCTCCAGTATGTCTCCGTTGATTACACAATAAACGTGTGGGGTATCTACTATCCAATCACGTATTCTCAAAAAAGCGCTGTCATAAAAATCCCCTCCGATATGCAAATCACTTAAGGGGACAATATAGACATAATCAGTATTTCCCCCCAGGTCTTTCCTTACAGTAAGAATCTGAGGTTTACTATTATCCATAAGCGTCACTCCCTACTTAGGGAGACATACTTACCTGGGACGTGCAGGCGGACGTGCTGGCTGTGGCCCTGGTTGGCGCTGTTGCGCTGGTTGCTGTGGACTTGCCGGCACTTGCCTTTCCGGCGTAGGCCCGGGCTGGCGGCCGACCAGCTTCCTGTATCGCAAAGCATCACGGACTAAAGAATAGTCCGGTCTTTGTCTATCCCTCCGCGGCATAATAACTCCTCCTTTTTTTGAGGATTGGCGAGGCAGGCCCTGGCATTAGCCAAGCGGCCAGCGGTGATAACCCTGCCCCGCCGCACCGAACCGTGCAAGCAACCACCTACGCCGTATTCACGGATTCAGTGGTCTCCGGCTTAATCCAGCTCGTCTACTTCAATTTCTACCTCGTGCAATTCATCAACAGTAATATCATCAGCATAATAAACTTCGCCTTCGACCCTGAGCTCTTCTTTAACCCCGGCATCCAAGGACTCGATATCAACATGTGTCCTCAATTCACCGCCGGTAACCTGGGCCTCGGCGTTGATATCCAGCTCACTAAAGCTGTAGATTTCTTCTGCTTCTTCTTCCTCGGCTTCTTCCACTGCGTCATCTGCCGGGGCAGGCACGCTGTGCACGTAACTTGCACCAACCGTGGCAACGTCCCCGGTGTCTGGCGCTACCTTTAAAGCATGTGTGGCCTGCTCAGAAAGCAGCGCAGTTACTCCTTCAAGCGGCCGCAAAGTGTCTTCCGCGCTGGCCAGCTCCAGATCGTAAGCCTGATCGAAATCATCTGCATTGAGAAGGCTTAAATTATCGAGGTTGACAACCCCCTCACCACGGACGTCCATACCTGTGCGCAGATGTTCATTATAGGAGACCGTGTTCAATTCCACCCGGCCTTCTGCGCTAATATCAACGTCCCGGTCGATACCAAATACCGGCGTGGCCAGCATCAGGCAAAGCACCAAACATACTGCAACTTTCAACATCAATCTACCCCCTTTTCTAAAGTTAATCTTTGGTTTCATCCTTAATTTTTCCACGCATATTCTCAATCATTTCACTGAACAAACTAAAGTTTTTTAAAATAAGATTGAACAGCCCTTGAATATCCCCATCATCTTCAGGCTTATCTTCAGACTTATCCTCGGACTTCTTTTTAGGCTCATCTTCCTT
>PWDW01000125.1 GCA_003553225.1 Halanaerobiaceae bacterium | reverse complement strand
TATTAGTGCTTTCAATAGTGCGGGATAGACCAAAAGCAAAGTCAGTTTGGAAGGTAGTCATATGAACTACCAGGAATCCTCGTTGATGAACGAAGTGAATCGGCGGGGAGGAGGTCAACAAAAAAATTATGATATATAAAAATACTTACTTGACATTTAATAAATATTGCTCTATAATGATAATTATTATCATTATAGTTGATAGTCCGGTTAAACAATATTCGATTTCTCCGTAAATCAATACCAAGTAAATCAACACCAATTTAAATTTGTAGATCCTGCTGGATAAATGGGGAGGTTGTAAAAATGGTATATGAAACTACCACCAAACTAAACTGGGAAAAAGTAAAAAAGAAAGCCATAGATCATTTCGGGAAAGAACTGGGATTAACGGAGGTCAAAAATGAGGGTACCTGTCTTGACTTTGAAGGTGGAGGAGGATTTGTTAATATATATTTCTGTATTCAGGAAAATGACGAGAAAAAGGTTGAATTGACAACCAGAGAATGGGATAGACAGGTTAAGTCATTTATGGGTAAAATATAATAAATTTCTTTAATTTATCTGTGATTTGTTTTTATTATCAAAAAATTTCCGGCTGGAGTTAAAACTCCAGCTTTTTTAATGGGTATTTTAATGGATATATAATTTAACTTTTTGCAGGGAAACACATATTCCATATTGAATAAATAAATTAAGATAAAATTATTTAGGGTTAGATTAGGGTTAGAGCTTATTTATTTAATATTAGAACTTATATGCTGTTTTTTAGTTATGTTTGCACTGCAAAAAGTCAATAGAAGGGAGCTCCAATATGATTTTTTCAAAAGAGATAAAATGGTCACAACTAATGTTTTTATTAATAATTACGGGTCTGGTTTTTATTCTGGCCGGCAGCAATATTTTCGCACAATCAAATTATACTGCTGTCTGGGAAGATGACCGCTTTGAATTTTACGGAAATATTTTTGTTCTCAGTGAGAACAGCCTCAATGAACTTTATACAGCTGAAGAACAGGAGGAGCTAAGTTATTATTTTGTTGATCGTGAACTCAATGACCCTGAAAATTTATATTATACTGAATCAGAGCTTGAACAGCTGGAGGACTATCGGGGAAAAAACTTGAACTATCAGGAAATTCTCGAATTTTCCGAAAACTTCACTCTGATTGCCGTTCAGGCACACCGCCCTTTTGATATAGAAAACTCACACTTCAAAGCCCGGGTTGATGTAAGTGAAGTGGTGTCTATCAGTGAGGGCCGAATAATGGAAGAAATTACAGCACATCATATGCTGTTAAGTGATAAACAGCTCGAATATTCTACTTCTATCCGTATACTGCCTGAGGGGCGGGGTACAATTCTTTATGTTCTTCCACATCTGGAAACAGAATATTTAAATGTTGAAATTAGATCTTTTCTCGGCAACCAGTTCAGCCGCCAGACCGTCACCATTCAGCAGTAATTTTATCCAGTCCAGTAAACTCACCGGGGAAACATATATTTCTCCGGTGAGTTTTGATTTGTCTGTCCATAGATAATATATTTAGAAGTTTCCCTTTGATATATTACTTTGTCCGGTCATTATTTCATCCATAAATACTCTGCTCCATCAAAATAACTGTTCCAGTGTTCTTCTAAATTGCTGGCTCCAGATCCATGCCCCTTAAAAGCCTTTTCTCTTATAATAAATAAGTCATCCTCCTGCAGCACCTGATCTTCTGAATCCCACTGGATCCAGATTCTATCCTCAAAATTTTCTATTATTGAAACTTTAGCAGCTGTTCTGCCCTCCAGTTCAAAACTGGATTGATCCCCTGTCAGATTAACTTTTTCATTCATAATTACTTCCAGGACTATCGAGCCAGAAGTTAATATAATCTCCACAGGCTCATCAGGGTTTTCAGTGAAATCTCTTCTTAATCTGGATCCTTCTAAGGCCTGTTCTCTTATCATAGTTGTTCCAATAAGGTCACTGCCTCCATTTTCAAATGCTTCACAGAAATCATATATCAATCACATACCACTCACACACAAATTTATTTTTCCTGTTACTGTTATCATAAAATATTCATCCCGATAAATATTTTTTCAATTTTCTTAAAACTTGCAAGAATAAAAAATCTATTTTGAAAAATTAACAGCTGAATATAAATAAAAATCACTATTCCGGAAGAGAGTTCAGGTGGTGATAATTAATTTATTTGCATAAACAAAGTTTCTGGTATATAATTTCAGCACAAAGGAGCTGACAGAAAATGAACAGCAATCCTGTACAAAAACTTACCCTCTATGCCCTTTTTATTGCCCTGGTGGCGGTGACTACCATGGTGATAACGGTACCTATGATAGGAACCCAGGGCTATGTTAACATAGGGGATACCATGATTTTTCTAACAGCTATTCTGCTGGGACCCCAGGGAGGCCTTATTGCCGGAGGAATAGGATCAGCCCTGGCTGACCTGATGCTGGGTTATGTTCACTGGGCACCCTGGACTTTGATAATAAAAGGATTAGAAGGACTATTGGTAGGAATAATAGCTCATCAAAGTTTTATCAGGAACAGAAAAATTACCCCCCTTATGATCCTGGCCTTTTGTACCGGAGCCCTCTGGATGGTTCTTGGTTATTTAGGAGCCGGAAGTTTCCTGGTCGGTTTCACAGCAGCTCTGGGCAGTATACCCGGCAACTTAATCCAGGGTGGAGCCAGTATAATTTTTTCTATACCTCTGGCCTATGGACTGGGTAAATTAATCCCCCGGCTGCCTCTGCTGGAAGATATTAATAGTTGATATAACAGCAAAATTTGCATATGTGGACACAACAATATTCTCATTTATTTATTTCAGATAACCGGATATTAAGAGAATTTTTAAAATATTTTTTAAAAATAGCAGTCTGTTCTACCACAGTTTTAAGCTTTACCCACTGTAGTAATTTTTTTCACAAAGTTGAAGGATTACACTCTCTTTTATTGAATACATATTATATGCAGAGGTTTTTTTGCAAAAACAAAATAAAACATAATATTCTCTAACAGGGGGGATTACAAAATATAAAATTATAATTTTAATCTAAGAAAATAGGTATTATTAAAATCTGACCTGAAATTTATTTTAGATTTATTATTCACAATATTCTATACAGGGAGGTAAAACCAGAAATGAAAAAGATAATTGGGATTATGTTAATAGTGACCTTGATATTGGCCGGAACTGGGGTAAATGCGGTTACAGCCACTGAAGTAGATGCTGAGCCTGATACTCGGCCTTTAGCATATCAAGAACTGGATGTTGAAGAGGTAAGAAAGCTGGGATATGAAGGACACAAAGCCGTAAATTGTGCTTATGGTGGTTTTTATGCACTTATTTCTCCGCTGCAGGAAAAAATAGGTTCTCCCTATACAGAAATCCCCACTTATATGCTCGCTTTTGGAGGTGGAGGAATTCGGGGAGAAGAATCTATCTGTGGAGCTCTGCTGGGAACCATTTCAGCAATAAATCTTATTACCGGTGAAGATTTTGGGCCCCTGGTAGATGAGCTTATTGAGTATTATAAAACTGAACCTTTACCCACCGAAACATCCAATCAATATGCAGCAGAAGGAATATTTTATACAGAACCGGATATTGATGAACCACTGGCTCAAAGTGTAGCCGGTTCTATCAACTGTGATGTATCCAAAGAGCAGTGGCTGGAAGTTGCTGAATATCCCGAATATAGAGGAGAGCGCTGTCATAGGGTTACTGCTGATGTTGCTGCTAAAGCTGCGGAAATATTAAATGAATGGTATGCTCAAAAAGATGAAGTCGTTGATATAACAGCAAAATTTGCATATATCTTTCCCGATTCTTCTTTTGAAAAAATAGAAGAAAATACTTATGAAGTTTTTAAAGATGGTAAATTAATAGGATATCTGGGCCTGGGAACTGAAGAAGGCTCCCCAGCTGCCGGCAGTAATCCGATAACAATAGCAGTTGGTATAGACCTTGACGGAGTAATACAGGGAGTTGAAGTCATAGAGCACAGTGAAACTGAGGCCTATGCTGGAGAATTTACAGAAGAAGAATGGTTAAGTCAATTTGAAGGTTTAAGTGATCCAGGAAATGTCTTATTAACAGATGATACAGGTGAGATAGATGTTATTACAGGGGCTACTGAAACCAGTGAAGCGGCAGTTTTTATAGTCCAAAATGTCTTTGGAAAATTGATCGATTTTATTGATTAATAAATCTTAAACAAAAGATTATCATCTGTCGAGCAGAAAATAAAAATGTTTGAATGTCATAAAAGAGGCCTCTCTGTTTTAAAGGGAGGCCTCTCATATGAAATCAAAATAACAACTACTCAGTAAAACGAGTTTTCGAAATTCGAAAAAGAAATTTTTAACATGTAATTTTTCCGAATTTATGATATGAAGACCCATTGCTACCGGGGTATCAGCTAATGTTATCACTGTATTTTCACTAACATTTTACCAGGAAATATTGTCACTTTCTCCGGTAAATATCTCTTTTATAATTTTAATATGGGTGTTACTATACATACAGTCAGTTCAGGTGTACCAAAAAAACCTTCCTGTCCAGCAGTGATTTGACCACCAAACTGACAGAAATCAGATCCACCCTCGCTCATAAGCTGTTTCATACATGGTAATAATATTTTCCGGCGGACTAACAGTCTGTATGTTATGGCAGGGTGCTAAAATATAACCCCCATTTTCTCCCAGAATATTAATATTATCAATTACTTCCTGTCGAACCTCTTCTTTACTGCCAAAAGCCAGAGTGTATTGATTATCCATAGCCCCGTGAAAAACTATTTTATCCCCATATTTTTGCTGGAGAAGTTCTCTATCCATACCTTTACAGTTCCACTGAATCGGATTCAATACATCAATCCCCAGCTCAATTAAATCAGGAATTATTTCAGAAATAGCTCCATCATTGTGATGCATTACAAATGCCCCTTCTTCATGAGCCAGATCAATCATTTTTTTCATACCTGGAAAAAAGAATTCTTTAATCTGTTCAGGGGAATACATCAAACTTTTTTCAGCACCCATATCTTCTGCCACATAAGTAATCATGACTTCACCGGGAATCTGTTCATAAATCCTTTTTGTGTTTTCATAACTAAAGCTAAATAACTTCTGCAGACAGTAATGAACCAGCTCCGGATTTAATTTTAAATCTAAAAAAGCCTGTTCCTGGCCTCTTAAATTTTTATATACTAAAAATGGTTCAGAGCCTCCTCCCCGGATGGGGTACTCTTCTTTCCCCTTGATTTGGTCAGGTATACTTGAATAATCATACCACTGTAAACTGGGCCATTCATATTCTTTTTTCACCTCATTTACAGTTTCAAAATCAGCCAGAGGGTGTTCGACACACTCCCGATAAACCCCCTCACCATAAGAAATGCTTTCATATTTACAGCCATAAATGTCTTCATTCTCAGGCACAGCAGGGCCCACATAATTAGGTCCCACTGTTACCGGTATATCAATATGTAACCTGTCATATACCTCATTTATATCACTGCAGTTTAAATGAGCTATTAATTTTTGATTGAATTCCTGAGTAGCCCAGTAATCCAGGGGAATTCTATCCGGTTTTTTTCCGCTTAAAACAGCCTGCCATCTTTCTTTTGGGGTCATCGTTTCCTTTTGAATGATAATCAGCCCTTCCCTCATGATTTTTGAAATTCAAATAATCTTTTTATATTACCTCCCATTATCTTATGCTGTTTTTTTTCAGTAATTTCACCATCTAAAAGATCTTCATACTTTTCTAAAGCCTCACTTATGGAAACAAATGGCATATCACTTCCAAAACATATTCGTTCTGCTCCCAGTGTTTTTACAGCCTTTAAAATTGCCCTGGAACTAACATTACTGCCAATTAAATACGTGTTGGGATATTTCTGGGCCACTTCTATGACTTCATCACTAATTTCTGGAGTTCCGGCTCCACCCATATGGACCAGCAAAATTTTTAATCCGGGAAAAGTTTGAGCTATTTTAGCTGCCCGATGGGGACTTGTTTTATCAGGTGCATCTGCTCCAATGTGAAAAGCCAGTATTTTCCCTGTTTTTGCTATTTCTTCAATTACAGGAAGCGCTAATTTCTCATCATCAATATAATAATCATTCTGGGCCCCATTTAACTTAACCCCATAAAAACCATAATCATAAACACATTTTTTTACATTATTAATTGCTGTATCTACTCCTTCACGCGGATCAGCCCAGCCAAAACCCAGGATTTTATCAGGATATTTTTTCATAGATTGAAAAACATATTCGTTTGATTTTGCTACAGTACAGGGGGGCTGGAGCCAGGTTAAAGCTTTATCCACCCCGGCTTGATC
>PWDW01000015.1 GCA_003553225.1 Halanaerobiaceae bacterium | reverse complement strand
CCTGCCCACCCTGACTGAACATTAAAACAGCTGCCAGGAAAAAAATAATTCCCCACTGATATTTCTGTAATCTGTTCACCTTTTTTTGTCCCCCTCAAAATTTTAATTTCTGCATAAAAAAATGGCCGGTGGTCTGTTCTTTATTCCAGTGTATAATCAAAATTTAAGGACACCCTCCGCCCGTATTTGTTTGTGCTTTCGGCCCGGGGATCATGCACTTCCCTTTCCATGCGCAAAGCTGTAGTAATATCCAGCTGGGGGCTAACTTCATAATCCCAGTCCACGGTCAGAACATCCCGAATATTATCCCGGGTACTGTCAAATTGGTATTTATCCCATCTTCTCTGCAGTTCAATAGTGTATTCGTGAGGAGCCCCATAATCTATATCCAGTTCACCTGAAAGGCTCAGTCTGCGGTATGATTTAGCCTGAGCCTGATAATAACTTCTATCCCGGAGATCAAGCTTCAATCTGCTGCGCAGTTCATCCCGAATATAAAAAGTATAATTGGTCCACAGGTCAAAAGTTAAACTGCTGAAGTAATCACGTTCCTGGTAATCCCGATGTGAATACTGGCCTCTGATATAATAATATTCACCAACTCCCAGCTGCTGGCGGTACCGAACCCATATTCTATCCCGGTCATAAAGGTCCACAATATCCTCACCATCTTTTTGAAAATCGGTATATGTCTTCTGTTCTCTTTCCAGACGTCCCGAAATCTGAGGACTGTAACCCGCCCGGGCCGATATATTCAGCATACAGAGCACCCAAAATAAGATAAACAAAAAAACACCGATTTTTCTACAATACATATTTATCCCCCTGAGTTATATTTGTTTTCCCGAACTATATATATTTATAAAAAAATCAATCTATTTTATTATCTTATTTCAGCTTATTTCAGCAAAAATATTCAGTTAAAACCTTTTTTTCTCTACTTAATTTGCTGTTTAGCTGAAGTGGTTCACTGCTGTCAGCTCCCGAAATATATTTACAGACCACAATCCTTCTCTGCTGATCATCTCTCAGTCATCAGGGCCATGAACCCGCCTCATATTATTATCATCCAGGATATCAACCACCTGTTCCCGGGCTGTTCTTTGACCATCATCTACAAGAATCAGCTCTTTTTTATGCTCCTCCAGCTTGGTTCCCGGCAGGTCCTGAAAAACCTCCTCGGCAATAATTGTCTCGGCTGGTATTTCAAACAAAAAGTAATCTTCCACACCTTCTCCTTCAAAATAAGTGTCGGCCTCAATCCGGCTGGGAAAATAATAAATCAGCAGTTCTGCCCTTTCCGGCTCATATTCCAGCCTCTGCATTCCTATTAATTCCTCATCAGTTCCACAGGCGGCCAATAAAATAATCATCAGCCCCAGCAGGAAAAACAGACCTATTTTTTTCATAACTGCAAACACCTCCTCCCAACCTCATATAATCATACTCCCTGCAGAACTAATTATACCATATAATATTTATTTCAGAAAGAAACTGGCTCCTAAAGCTTTAAAGACAGTACTTCAGTCTGGCCGGATGTCAGCCCCCTGGCTTCGGCACTTATTTTGATCACACCCTGCTTTCCGGTAGCCTGAATGATTAATACACCACGGCCCCTGAAGGCCTTTCTGCTGTCCGAAATAAAGGGCTCGGTTGTGGCCGGATTACCATTTCCCACAGCTTTGATTCGGGCCGGACCCTGGACCCTGAAAGTTACTCTGCTGTCAGCCCGGGGACAGAGATTGGATTGTTCATCCTTTATCTGGAACTGAATATAACCCAGTTCCTCACGGGAACCGTTGATAACAGCCCTTTCCGGAGCAAGTGTGACCTTAGCCGGTGGTCCGGAGGTCTCTTTTTTTGCCTCAGCCATCTTTTGACCTTCCTGATCATAGGCGATCGCCCTGAGAGTTCCCGGTTCATAGACAACATCCTCCCACATCAGCCGATAACGGCTTAAAAGTCCTGAAGAATCTTTTTTCCTGCTGCCCAGAGAACGCCCATTTAAAAATAATTCAACTTCCGGATAACCGGTATAACAAAAAACAGGAACCTTCTCACCTTCTTTACCGGGCCAGTTCCAGTGGGGCAGAAGATGTAAGGTCGGTTTGTCTGTCCAGTGGCTGCGGTACAGATAATATCTATCTTTGGGCAGCCCACAGAGATCAAATATCCCAAAATAAGAGCTGCGGCTGGGCCATTCAGAATAATAAGGAGTGGGTTCCCCCAGATAATCAAAACCGGTCCAGACGAACTCGCCCAGCATATAGGGGCACTCTTCCTGGGCTTTAAACTCCCGGTCCGGGATATAACCCCAGGACGTTGCTTCCAGATCATAGGAGCTCATCTGCAGGGAAGAATGTTTCTGAGGCTCTTTTCTCTCTTCAGCAGGGAAAAAATACACTCCCCTTGAACTGAGTGTGGACTCCGTCTCACTCCCGTACATAATCCAGTCCGGATGCTCAGCATGGTATTTCTCATAGGAGCTGCACTCATAATTCCAGCCCACTATATCCACCACTTCAGCCAGCCCATTTTTCATAGCCTCTGAGGCCTGATTAAATCCGGCAGTCACCGGCCGATGGGGATCATGTCTCCGGCAGATATCGGTCAAAAATTGAGCCGTCTCTCTGCCCTCTTTCTCACCCTGTTCTCTTATTTCATTACCAATACTCCACATAATAACCGAGGGATGACAGCGGTCCCTTTTGACCATATCCCGCAGATCTTTTCGGGCCCATTTTTGAAAATATTTATGATACCCATTTTTTAGCTTACCTGAATTCCACTCATCAAAAGCTTCATCAATAACCAGAAAACCCAGCTCATCACACAGCTCTAAAAGTTCCGGTGAGGGCGGGTTATGGCTGGTCCTTACTGCATTACAGCCCATATCTTTTAGCTTCTGTAATTTTCTTTTTAGGGCTCTTTTATAAACAGCCGCCCCCAGAGGGCCATTGTCATGGTGTAAACAGACTCCCTTTAGTTTAACCCTGCTCCCGTTGAGAAAAAAGCCCTTCCGGGCCTCAAATTCTGTCTGACGAACCCCGAAATTTACATCATATCTGTCCACTGGCTCACCTTTCTTTTCCAGCAGAACAATCATCTTATAGAGATGCGGATTATCTATATCCCACCGAACCGGATTTTTGATTTCCTGGTTCAGGGTCAAAACATGGACTCCGGTTTCAATTTTTTGATCTCCTATTTTAGTTTCGGCTGCCGGCCGCTGTTTATCATCCAGAATAATGGTTTTTATATTTATTTTCTGGGGCTGCTGCAGGTTATTTTTAATTTCAAGCCGGGTCTCCAGCCGAGCCCTGGAGTTAGATATTTCCACCACAGCCGGGTACACCCCATTGCGATTTACATGCAGAGGACCGTGAATCATAAGTCTTACTTCCCGGTACAGGCCGGCTCCCGGATACCAGCGTGAAGAAAGAAATTCCGGGGCAGCCTTTATCAAAAGCTCCTGGGAGCCTTCCTTTTTAAGCTGTTTGGAAATTTCCAGGGCAAAAGAACTGTAACCATAGGGTCGACCACCCACCTGCTGGCCGTTGACAAAAACTGTGCTGTTACTCATAATACCATCAAATTCAAGAAAAACCCGGTTTTGACTGCTTTCAACAACCTTCCGGGGAACATTCAATTCCCGGTAATACCAGCCGGTACCGGCCGTGGGCAGACCACCTGTCCGTCCGGTATGATTTTTTTCTTTTTTAACCCCATCTTCAAAAATTTCCAGTTTCTGCAGATCATGTTCCCTGTCAAAAGGCCCCTCAACAGCCCAGTCGTGAGGGACAGTTACCTCCTCCCAGTCTTCTGCTGAGCGCTCCGGGAGATCCGGGAAGGATATATCATTTTCCGGACCTTCATAAAAAAATTTCCACCCTTTATTGAGCTTACGAACAGTTCTCAGTTCATTCTCCAATAGCTCTACCCCTTTCTGCTGTCTTTATTATTATTTTATGTAATTTTTAGTTCCTGATACCTGTTTCCCTTTTCCCAAACCAGTATACCAAATACCATTAATAAATGCTAAATAAAAAGCCCACATGAAGCCCGGAAAACATATCAGACTCCATGCAGGCTGTTAATTCAGATTACCAAAACATTACTTTCGTTTTGGTTAAGATAAATCATATCTCATCTATATATCTTTCCCGTAGTTTTGTATATCTATTTCAGCTATTCACGGCTGCTGCTGACTCCACCTTCAAAATAGATCTGAGAGGGATCATGGGTTGTGCTCCATAGAGTATCCCAGACCCAGAGTACATCCTCCGGCAGGTTCCGCAGATTATTATCAGCGGCAACCACCCAGGGAGACTGGCCGACAGTTCCAATTACCCACAGATTCTCGGCCTGTGTTTCCAGTATCCTATGACCAAGTTCTACTCTGCGGTCTTCATCAATGGTGTTCAGCATTTCTTCATACCAGCCGTAAAGTTCTTTTATATCAGCCGGTGGTTCTTCTCCTTCTTCACCATCAGTCAAAAACCACTGTCCCCATTCGGGCCAGATAGTTTTTTCCCATCCCGGGGGCTCAGGAACAAAGAACTGGGCCTGGACAGGGAACAATATGTCAGTTGCCTTATCCCCGTGCCACAGGTTGGCATCCATAAGATTTGCCGGAGCCCGCTGTCCGGAAAGTTCTCCGGAGATAGGCCGCCAGCTGACATCGATACCCACTTCCTGCCAGTATTCCTGAACCAGCTCAACATTGGGAATTTTAGGTGTTTCCCGGGCCACTACTTCTATTTCAAACTGGAATTCATCTCCATTGGGCAGCTGTCTCCAGCCATCATCATTCTGATCAACCAGCCCAATCTCATCCAGTTTTTCCCGGGCTCTATCAGGATCAAATTCGGTATAGGCTTCAGTAAATTCTTCTTTATAGTACTGACTGGAAGGAAGAAGAGTGTACTGTGCTGGTTCTGCCTGACCGAAATAAATAATCTCATTCATTTCCTCCCGATCAATTGCCAGGGACATGGCCTGTTTGAATTTTTTGTTCTGGAAAATTTCTCTCATATTTTCATCTTCATGGGTGTGGTTGAACATATAGATAACATCAGAGGAAAAACCACTGGTCCACTGCATGGTGGTATAGCTGCCGGCCTCTTCATTCTGACGGAACATAGGATAGTTCCGGATATCAGTTTCATAGGCGGCAAAATCGATATCACCACTCATGATCCGGCCATTGAGCACCTCACGGTCGGCCACCAGATCAGTTTCTATTCTGTCAAAATAGGGCAGCTGGTTGCCTTCAGTGTCCACTTTCCAGAAATAGGGATTGGCAGTATATACCCGGCGGTCAGTCTCCATACTCTCCAGGACATAGGGCCCCAGGGTAGGAGCACCTTCAATATAGTTAGCCTGGCCTTCACCTTCATCCATATGGGCCATCAACTCATACCATTCCTCAAAACCATATTCATCCAGCAGTTCTTCCATTTCTTCTTCTCCAACATAATCAATATGATAATTTTTGAGATGATGTTTGGCCGACAGCCACAGCCAGCCCACTTCATGAACCAGAGTGGTTAAAAAATAGGGCTGAGGAGTTCCAAACTCAACTCTAAATGTGTAATCATCAATAATAACCAGATCCATTACTTCTCCATCGGCGTCAATAAAAGAGTCACTCATCCAGGGGGCATATTCCTCATTATTATGCATATCTTCCCACCAAAATTCGATATCCTCGGTGGTGAAGGGCACCCCATCAGACCATTTCAGCCCTTCCCGTAAATGGATAGTATAGGTGGTCCTGTCTTCTGACTGTTCTATATCCTTGGCCAGATTAAGGGTCAGTTCACTGGCATCCGGGCTGGGCTGGACAAAACTGACATAAAGATCCATCAGCATGTGGTCTTCACCAAAGGTGGTCAGGGCCTGGGTGGCTGATAGTACGGTACCACCATATTCCCCGATACTGTCATTGGGTTCCACCACATAAACATCTTCCGCAACCGGAAGTCTTTCTTCAACCGGAGGTAGATCCCCATCTTCTACCGCCTGATCAAACCGGGGTGCCTGATTGAATTCTTCAGGAGTTTCAACCCCGGGATATGGTTCAGTTATAGGAATTACAGCCCCGGCAGAAAAACTGAGACCCAGAATTAGAGTAAAGGCAAATAGAACTGCTAATGATTTTTTAATCATTTTTTCCTCCCTTGAAATTTTTTAACTTGCAGTCAAGCAGCAGCCTGACTATTTGAATTACCTCAAGTTTTTTAGTTCTGTGGGTAACTATTGTTCTTCCTGAACAAAAAGTCTAAAACCATCTTTAAAATAGGGATTTCTTTTTTAATCTCCTATTATCACCTCCTGCAATCAATTATTACTTGAAGTTAAAAAAGCCCCCAAAAGTCTTTCTGCAATTATGAGATTATTTTGGAGGCTTGATTTAAACCAGTAAAT
>PWDW01000042.1 GCA_003553225.1 Halanaerobiaceae bacterium | reverse complement strand
TGATCGAACAACCACTGCGGCGTTCCCCAGTCGTTCTTTTCACTTTTAAACATTACCTCGTCAACCATCAGTCGTTTTGGATACCTCCCGCCAGCACTCTTTGTTTTTCGTCCTCACTTTCTACTTCCCGCCATTGCTTTTCCTGCGGGCCCTCGTAACGAGTATCGATACTGTAAAATGTCGTTGTCGGGCCGTCCCAGCCAACCACTATACTGCCGGCAGGCCCATCCCTGTTCTTGGCCACAATAAGCTCGGCAATTCCTTCCATCGCTGGTTCGCCGGTAACAAAGAACTCGTGGTAAATAAACATGGCAATATCGCAGTACTGTTCGCCCGCTTCCCGGATATCTGAAAGAATCGGCCGTGCTCCGGGCCTGCTGAAACGAGCCCGGTTTAAGTGGGCCAGGGTTACTACCGGAACATTCAGTTCTATCGCCAAATCCTGCAGTAACTTCGAGTTAGTATCATAAACACTGCGCTCTTTAATTTCCCCGGTCAGCTCTTCCGGTTTCTTCAAGAGACCAAGGGTATCAACTATTACGCAGTCCAGGCCATTTTCCTGCTGCTCACGAATAGCCCTGAGCCTGATTTCCGATGCACCCCAGCGGCCGTCGAGGACACACATGTTTGCATTGGCCCATTCATTCGCCGTCTTGCTGATTGCCTGCTTTTCCTCGTCAGTTAGAGTTCCGGTAATGAAGCGACGGTGGACAACGCCGGCTTCCTGCGATATAATTTTTTGCAGCATACGTTTTCTCGTTTGTTCCAGTGTAAACAAAAGAACACGTTTTCCCTGTTTGGCGTTGTGCCTTAGAATTTGTGCACCCAGGGAAGTCTTACCCTCGCCCGGGCTGGCCCCGACAATAGTGTGGGTACCCTGGGCGAGGCACGCCTGCTTGTCTACGTCGATTAACCCGGTCGTTACCCAGTCCAGGGTTTCCTGCTTGTTCGCGTCCAGGTAGTTTTCCCAGACTTCAGCAATTTCCGGGTAGACTGATGCCGGCCTGCGCGGATCACTTAACTTGGCCTGACTGAGACTCTGTTGTATCGTCCCCACAACTTCGTTTAAGTCCTTGGCCGGGTCATTGATTTCACCGATTGCATCTTTCAGTGAAGAACGGAGCAGGCGCCGGGTATACTCTTCCCTGACCAGTCTGGCGTAATAATCGGCGTTTTCACCGGAGGGCATATCGTCGGTCAACTGCACCAGCTTGCTTACCGGCACTTCAACCCCGAACTTCTTAGCCTCGTTTTTCACGGCCAGGTGATCTACCGATATGCCTTGCGAAACCAGCGATTCAATGGCCCGGTAGACAGCCTTATGGCCGTCCGAGTAAAAATAATCCGGGTCGATAATTTCACCCACGGTATAGATCCTGTCCGGGTATGCCATTAGTGCACCCAGTAACGCCTTTGCAGCGTCAGCCATGATTATACCCCCTCACTTGCGTAGAATGCCCTTCGCAATATTTCACCACGATCTCTAATCTGCGCCGCCCTACGATTGAGATCTTCTATGTATTCCTCCAGCTCGTCTTCGGTTTCGATCCAGAAATAGCCTTGACTGGTAGCCCCAACCGGCCAACCCTCTTCTTCGATGCAACTACGAATCTTTCTTCTCATAACAGGATTTGCTTCAGAATCTTCTACCCCTAACTTGATCGCAATCGCCTTGGAGGAAATCGGGTTATTTTTCCCACGTCCCTGCAAAATCCGATATACTCCCTCTTTCAAACCGTCTTTTTTCACGATCACACACCCTCCTCGTTTTAATTTAGCCTTCTCGTGACCGGCTGCGGGCCGGTGTATTTTTGCCCGTTGTCACTGGGTTTCATCTTCCGCGGCTTTTTGTCTTTCCATTCGCCGACGTGGTCTTGCGGCCCCAGGAAAGTTTTAGGATGCTTAATGTAGCACTCTTCGGTTTCGTTAATGCGGCACTGCTCTGCGTAGTTCCTGGCTGCGTTGATTATTTCAATAACACTGTATTTATTTTTCTTTTCTTTGAATTTTAAGAAGGCAGCTTTCTTTTCAACCTTCCGGGGATATATCTTCCAAAACTCTTCAAACTCTTTGGAGCAATCGGCTTTACCATCGCCGGTTTTTCCGGCACCGGTTTTAGAGCGGTTGGTGGTGCCACTATCGGGGGTTTTATTATATGGTTTACTATCTGTGTTTATATCTGGTATAGGTTGCTCGGATTTGCACAATCCATTGTGCGAATTTGCACCATCCATTGTGCAATTCTGCACATTCGACTGCTCATAATAGCACAAGGCTTTTTCTGTCAAAGTATACCAGGTAGTCCTATCATAATTTTTCTTGTTATAATGTGCCTTTAGTATTAACCCTTCTCTTTCAAGATATGCAAGTATACGCTGTATCTTGTAACGACTCCAGTACGGGAACAACTCTGCAAATGCCTGCTGCGAATTATAAGTCCAGTATTTATCATCGTGTAAATGTTTATTGTTAGCGCGATTCTTTCTCATCCAGTGATATAGGTTGTTTAACATAACAGCCTCATCAACACCGTAATCAGTTGCAACTTTAACATTGAAGCAATGATCCATGCCTACTCACTCCTTTCTTTCCAGGCGACACAATTACGACCGTGGTCTTTCGATGTGTAATCATAATTTTCTGAAATACGCCTTACTCGAGTACATATACCCCTGTTACGGCCAGTCCAATGCCAACCGTCACAGGTTTCACATACTTGCTCAACATCTTTAACAACTGTTTTTTCTTTGCATTTTGCCACGGACTGCCATAACTTGAGCTGACCTTTGAGGTCTTCGATTTCTTGGAGGCGTTTTGTGGCAAGCTTCTGCGCTTTGTCTATTAACTCTTTTAGTTCTTCTTTTTCTCTTTCCAGCAAATTGTTCTTATATTTAAGTGCATCGTTTTCTTTTTGGAGATAATCTTTTTCCTCGGTAATTTCCTTTATGGCCTTTTGTCGCTGCTCTTCCTTAAACTCCAGCGCCCTGGCCCTTTGATTCGCCTGCTCAAGAAGCAGCTCCGCTGTCACTGATGAATGAAATGCTGCTCCATCCATGAGAATGTTGTAAACTTTGGCCACGACGCTTCCGGTTTCCGACTCCAAAACCCTGGCTCCGTTCTCATCAACAATCTGCGCTTTAAGCAAGCTATCCCTCCTAAATCGAAAGTTCGAACAGAAGGGGCAGAAAAAAAGCAGCTTGCCTTCTTCCTGCCCCCTGCAACTCTTAACTCGCCTCGTCTTCCATGTCGTCTATAATATCCTGTAAATCCTCGTCATCTACTTCATCGAAAAGCTCTTGCTTTTCCTCTTCCTGCTGCGGCTGCTCGTCTTCCTGACGATATTTTGCATTATACTTTTCAGCAATTTCTGCGCATATTCCGTCGAAAGCATTCGCGTCTACGTCTGATGGTTTCTGATATCCGGCTGCGTTAATTACTTCCATGACTACTTCCTTGTCATTACCGGCCATCCTGAACATGTTTTCGACGTCTTTTTTACCTACCTTTTTCGGTTTACTCGCTTCTTTCCCATTGACCTGTTTGGTTTTAATCGGCTCAGTGGGCAACTTTGAATCGTCCACCGGCATTTCTTCCGGTGAATACATTCCACCGAAAGTTTCCGGAAACGCCTCTCTTAATGCCTGAACGAGAGCAACTTTCCGAATCATAGTACCCGGCATGTTCGCCCAGTTGGCCATGTAGGTGCCGTCTTTTTTCTTGCGACGGTATTCCTGCATGGACACGCTGACCTTGACCGGCACCTCCCGGTCTTTGCGGTAAACGTTGGCCCAGCCGCCGACGATTTCTTCATCCGGAAGAGCAAACGCACCTTCGCGATACTCCAGTCCGCCCTGGCTTCGCAGGATAACTCCCGCTTCCCAGCCGTCGCAATTAGGATGAGACGAAGCTCGTTTGGTGAAAGTTTCCTTGCCGGTTATCAACGTTGCCGGCTCCTGGCCGTATTTAACCAGGTAAGCCTCCCGCATAAACGGGTTCAACTTCCCGTATTTGCAGAGGCTTAAAAACATCATCACCTCTTGATCCGTCACCTTGGACGGATCCCCGCTGACCAGATAGCTCCTCACTATCTGCGGGTTTAACTTCACACTGTCGCCCTGATCGGTCTCATACATAACCTCAATGGGCTTTTTAGCTTGTTCCTCAGCCACCTTCAATCCCTCCTTTCTATTGATCTTCTTTCTTATCAACAGTACGATTGTTGATTTCATTTATTACTTTTACTATTGTGTCTTCAATCTGTGACGTCCGATGATGTATCAGTAAAGACTCAAGTGTGCTAAGATAATCAATCAACATGTTTAGATACTGCTCTTCGTGCACTGTTTCCTCGTGCACTGTTTCCTCGTGCACTGTTTCCTCGTGCACTGTTCATCCCTCCTTTACTTGATTTCATCTGATTTCAAAACGCCTGTGCGAAGACGTTTTCTGATACCTCTCGTACACTTCCGGTTCCTTCTCTTTTAGGGTCTTGGTATCGAGCTTAGTTTGTGTTACACTTTTCCAGAAGACTTTCTTGTCCCCGGCGATCCCGATACTGTAGCCGCAGAGATAACTCTTAAGCATGTTCGATGCTTCCTGCGCATCGGCTTTGGCCTGTTTCTCGCGTTCCTTGGCCTCCTGGTATTGTTGGACATAGTGGTTGGCCATCTCCGGCAGCTCCAGCGGTTCTTCGGTTACCGCTTCCGGATACATCTCGCCTAACATATCCTTGGCCGCGTCGCTTCCATCAACTGGCGGCGGATCGCCGGTCTGGATGAGCTCCCACAACCATCTTTCCTGCGGAATCAAGTGATTGTGGATATATTCGTCGTCTCTTTCAACCTCATACTGGTAATATTTTTGACCACCTGCAAGTACACTCACATACCACTTACTACGACCAGTTACGGCCAGGTAGTGCTGGCATTGCACCCAGAAACGCTGCGGGCAGGAGCCATCATCGTTGTAAAAGTAATTGGTAGTCTTGCCTTCCCAGCCGGCGTCTTCGCCCTGGACTAAGCGGTCGACGTTGGCCAACATGAAGGGATAGTCTTTGTGCTGCAAAACAGCGTTCTTACGCACCAGCTTCTTGCCAGTGTCCTCCATGAACTTCTGGGCCAACATTTCTTCCAACCTGTGACCCCACTCGGCCGGTTCCGAATCAGAATCTTCCTCAAAAATGCCCGTCTTTTCCATCCATACTTCAAACTGCGTCCGGTAATTATCTACCCCCATAATTGCCGGTGCATCACTCCCGCCTATCCCCAGCTTGCGAGTCTCAAGCCAGGTTTGGTGATTCATGTTTCTTGTGTCAGCAAATACTTTCAAACCTCTTCACCTCCTTTTTAGTGTTCGTCCCCTTCGACACCCGATTCAATAACATCGTAAAGCTCCTCTACCATCTTCGTCAGGGCCTCACAGCCAAGTTCTAAGCCGACCGCATAAACATTTTTCATAATCAAAATAATCGCTTTCATCAAGCCTTCTTCGGTTAAACCGCTGGTATAGACGATACCTGAATCTTCTCCGTCAGCGATGTAAAGTAAAAACTCGTCTGACTGGCAAATTACCTGATTACCGCTTTCAGGATCGACGTAGGTTATGCTTACCCTGCTCTTGCAATCAGCTTCACCGGCCACAAGCACTTCATAGCTCTTGTCCACCTAAGCACCTCCTTTCTGCAGCCATTTTTCAACCTCTTTCACCGGAATCAAAATTTTCCCTTGCCCATTACACCCCCTTGACTTTACCCGCTGGTGCGGGATTTCGTTGTAATAGACCATCCAGTAGACCGTCGACGTGCTGATACCTAAAGCGTCGGCGGCCTCCTTCACCGTAAGCGCCAGTCTCATCTTTACCCCTCCTTAGTTGTTATCATGCAACTTACATTGTAAAAGGCGCTTAGGTTTGGGAATCATTTTTCCCCTCCGCTTTATTGATAGCATTTTGAACCATTTGCCAAGCATGATCCGGTATAATGCCGTTATCGTTCTCAAGGTTTCTTAACGCTTCATACATTTCAGGTGCCGCGGCTATTAGTTCTGCGTTTTTTAGGCTGTCACCAATAGGCACATCGTTAGTCATGGCAACAAAAACCTGTTCTCCCTCGGTCCATATATTCCCGTTTGATGCTTCCCATGGTCCTGGTGTATATTTCATCTTTACCCCTCCTCGATCGATATTTCGAGTCGAATATTCGAATATTTAAGTGAAAAAAATACCTCTGCACCGTTAGAAGGCTTCACCGGAATGAGTTTCTGCAGGAAGATTGATTTCAAAGAGTTCGTCGATAGTGTAACCAGCACCCATTTCGTTAAAGAACTGGGTTACCAGGACGGCTTCATCGAGCCACCACCCTACCTTCGCCGTCATTTTGTCGGAAAGAGTTGTGCGAGAAATTCCGAGGTACTCTTGGAGATCACTCATCGTTTTTCCGTA
>PWDW01000262.1 GCA_003553225.1 Halanaerobiaceae bacterium | reverse complement strand
TAGAGATGATATTAGAACCAATTTAATTAATAGCTATGAAAGGCTTATGCAATTTATTGCTAAACATTTAAATGATAAATTTTATCTGGAAAATGACCAAAGGATCAGTTTAAGAGATAAGATTTTTAGAGAAGTTGTATCAAATATTTTAATTCATAGGGAGTTCTCGAATCCTTATCCCGCAAAACTTGTAATAGAGGAGGAACAAGTTTTTACTGAAAACAGTAATAACCCTCATGGAAACGGTATAATTGATCCAGATAATTTTTCTCCTTATCCTAAAAATCCAACTATTGCAAAGTTTTTTAAAGAACTAGGTTGGGTTGATGAACTTGGTTCTGGAGTTAGAAATATTTATAAATATAATAAAATATATTCTGGTATGGAACCAACTTTTATAGAAGGAAATGTATTTAAAACATTTATTCCTTTAAAATCACAATCTATTGATAAGGGCACCACCCAAGCTACCACCCAAGCTGAAAATAAAACTGATGAAGAAATTAATAAGCTGCTTGATTTTTGTAAAACACCAAGAAGTAGAAAGGAAATGCAAGATTTTATGAATTTAAGTAATAGAGGTTATTTCAGAAAGGAGATATTAAATCCTTTAATTAAAGGCGGTTTATTAAAACTTACTAAACCTGACAAACCTACAAGTCCAAAACAAAAATATTACTCAAAAAGAAGATAAGTATTGCTTAAAAATTTAATATTATATTTTTTTCTTTAAAGCCCATCACAAATAAGTGGTGGGTTTTTTGCTGTTTGCATATAAGTATTCAGAATATTCTGTTGCTGCTATGCGAACTCTTGGGGCGGCTACTGGGCAATAAATTGTTTTCATTAAAAATAAAAACGTTCGGTAATCCAGGTAATTATTAATTCTTAAAGAAATAGAGATAAGGAGAGAATATAATCAAAATGCCAGCAGATTTGCACCTTCATTCAACCTATTCAGATGGTAGTTATCAACCGGAAGAATTATTAAAATTAGCCCGGTCTAAAGGACTGGATACAATTGCTATTGCCGACCATGATACTATAAAAGGCAGTAAAAAAGCAATAAAAATAAAAGATGACTATGATGTAGAAGTGATACCGGCAATTGAATTTTCTACCTATAAGAATAAAGCAGAAATTCATATTTTAGGTTATTATATTGATTTTGCCAATAAACAATTAAAACAGGAAGTTGATAACATATTTCAGGCCCGGATTAAACGAGCCGAAAAGATGATAGATAAATTAAATAAACAGGGTGTTGCCATCAGTTTAAAAGAAATTAAAAATAAAATTGAAGATGAATATATAGGCAGACCCCATATAGCTCAGGAAATGATAGAAAAAGGTTATATAGATGAAATAGGAGAAGCTTTTACTGATAAATATATAGGAAATAATGGACAGGCCTATGTTTCCAAATATAAACTAACACCAAAAAAAGCAATAAAAATAGTTAAAGAAGCACAGGGAATCCCGGTAGTAGCTCATCCCGGTTTTATCAATAATGGTTTACCCCTGAATAAAGAAGATATAAAAGAAATGAAAAAATCGGGTTTAGAGGGAATAGAAGTTTTTCATTCCCGACATTCTTCAGATGAAAGAGCATATTATCGATCAGTGGCTGAAGAGCTGGATTTAGTGATAACTGGAGGTTCCGATTTTCATGGGGATAAGACTCCTGAGATTGAGTTGGGGGATGTAAATCTGAATATTAAGTATGTGGATGATCTAAAAGTAAAAAGTGAAATTCATAAAAATAATAAATAAAGGATTTGAAATTTTTTTAGAGAAAGAATAACAATACAGAGTTATTATGGGTTCTTGCAGGGGGAAATTATTGTGCTGGATATTTTAAAAAAGATATATACCAAACCCAGGTTAATAATACTGGATCTAATACTGTTAAATCTGTCCTTAATGGTCAGCTTTTATTTCCGCTTCAGTGCTGAATGGGCAGCTTACTGGGACTACATTTATTTGCTACCCTTAATCATAATAGGAATAATTGTATTATATAATTCCGATTTATACAACAAGATATGGAGTTATGCCAGTATCCAGGAGTTAAAATCTATTATCAAGGTTTCTGTAATTATAAATACTTTACTTATAGTATCCTTTTTCTTCTTAGGATATGCAGTACCCCGTAGTACTCTGATTTTAAATGGAATATTAACCATTTTTGCCCTTGGAGGAATGCGTTTTTTTCTGCGCTTTGTGCGGGATTATTACATAAAACGGAATCAAGACCGGTTAAGTGAAGAAGAGCAAACCAGGGTGCTGATTGTGGGAGCCGGTGATGCTGGGGAGATGATAGTCCGGGAGATGAACAAACATCCCGGGATGGGCAAAAAAGTGGTGGGCCTAATAGATGATAATCCGGCCAAACAAAACCTGGAGATGCACGGCAAAAAAGTACTGGGCAATAGATATGATATTCCAAAAGTTATTGAAAAAAACGACATAGACGAGGTTATTATCGCCATCCCCTCTGCTAAAGGTGATGACATCAAGGCCATTTATGAACTGAGCAGAAAAAAGGAGGTCCAGGTAAAAACAGTCCCGGGCATCTTTGAAATTCTCCGTGGTGATGTCAATATAAGCCAGATCCGGGAAGTGCAGGTGGAAGACCTCCTCCGGAGAGAACCTGTAGAACTGAATACGGATAGTATTTCGGCTTATGTAGAGGGTAAAACGGTGCTGGTGACCGGTGGTGGAGGTTCCATTGGTTCAGAGCTGGCCCGCCAGCTGGCCCATTTTAATCCTCAGAAGCTGGTTTTACTTGATATCTATGAAAACAATCTTTACTTTTTAGAACTGGAGTTAAGGAATAAATATGAGGAGATTGATATTGTACCGGTAATAGCTTCCATCCGGGACAAAAAGAAACTGCAAAAAGTGTTTG
The DNA here is from genome assembly GCA_003553225.1 of Halanaerobiaceae bacterium. Taxonomy (GTDB): domain Bacteria; phylum Bacillota; class Halanaerobiia; order Halanaerobiales; family Halarsenatibacteraceae; genus T1SED10-99. The sequence continues at coordinate 3,552 of PWDW01000262.1, read as the reverse complement.
CCGATCAAAAACCGGAAGTTGTTTTTCACGCTGCCGCCCATAAACATGTGCCTCTAATGGAAGCCAATCCTGAAGAGGCTCTAAAAAACAATGTCTTTGGCACGAAAAATCTGGCTGAGACAGCCCATAAATCTGGAGTGGAGAGATTTGTCTCCATCTCCACCGATAAGGCGGTCAACCCCACCAATGTTATGGGGGCCAGTAAAAGAATTTCTGAAATGATTATCCAGTATTTTAATTATAAAAGTGATACCCGGTTTATGGCCGTTCGCTTTGGTAATGTTCTGGGCAGTCACGGCAGTGTAATTCCTCTTTTCAAAAAGAAAATTGCCAACCGGGAACCACTAACCGTGACTCATCAGGATATGGAGCGTTATTTTATGACCATTCCGGAAGCAGCCCAGCTGGTAATTCAGGCCGGGGGACTGGGCCAGGGAGGAGAAGTTTTTGTACTGGATATGGGAGAACCGGTGAAAATAATGGATCTGGCCCGTGATTTAATCAAACTCTCCGGGCTGGAGCCCAATGTGGATATTGATATTGAAATTAGTGGTCTCCGCCCAGGAGAAAAATTAAGTGAAGAACTGACCCATGATACCGAAGACAGTATGCAAACAGAACATGAAAAAATATACATAAAAAACCTGGAAATATGCCGTAAAGAAGAACTGGAAGAGATGCTGGACAAGCTGAGGGCAAAAATAGATGCCGGAGATGAAAAGGAAATAATTAAAACTCTGGTTAATTATCTGGATACCTACCAGCCCAACCGGGAAGGATTTAACGAAAAAAAATCGGTAAATCCGGAAAAACAGAAAAAAACCCAGAAAGGGACTTCTGTTTCCGGAGGTTGAAATATTAATGGTTTTTGAAAAATTAAGATAGCACCTGGTTAATCAAATTTACTTTGATGAACACCGGAGAAGATTTGACCAGGGGAAAGACAAAAAAGGCCTGTATTAAACCCATTAAGATTAAAAACACGGCCAGCAGGGAGTATACACCGGTGGTTAAAAGATATATTCCGGAAGCCATGAACAACACCGGTACCAAAAATAGAAACAGGGTTAATATTGTAAACAGGAGAAAGGAAAAGTATTTTTTCACCGATAACACCTCTTGATTTTTAATTATCCTATAATAACTATTAAAAATTTTATCTATTTACTTTAACATAATTATAACAGAAATTTAGCTTATTATAAACTGCTTTTTTAGCTGAGGAATGGTTGTTTTGCAGAAGATAAATATTTTTAAGGAACTGGAGTCCGGAGAAAAATATATAGTGGCCGGTATGTTAATGGCCTTTATCTTCGGTGGTTTTGGTGATCTGCCTCCTTTGTTTGGCTTAATTATCATGACCATCGGTATACTGAAAGTTATTCGAAATAAGGGGATTAAAAACCTGATTTCTGCTACTTTAACCAGGCCCCTGCTTTTTTTGTTGGCTGTCGCCGTTTTATCCCTGGTTAAAGTTTTCAGCTTCCAGTCCACTTTCAATATGCTGGGCACCATGCTGGAGGTTATTGTAAGCTTCTTTATAGCCTATTATATTTTTAAAAAGAAGCAGGAACTATTTCATAAACAGATGCTGTTTTTTCTTTTTACCGGGGGAGCTATTACCGGGGTTTATGGGCTTTATGAAGGTGTTTTCATTGATCCCAGCAGGCTGCAGTCGGTGATAGGCAATTCCAATCTGCTCGGAGTTTATATGATATTTTTTGTTTTTCTGGCTCTGAGTTTATTTTATAAAAAGAGTTATAAGCTTTGGGCAGCAGGCAGTATATTATTTTTACTTTTCGGCTATAATTTATTATACTCTCTTTCTCTGTCAGCTGTGGTGGGCACTATACTGGGCTTCTTATTCTTTTTTACTCTTAAAAGCAGAAAAATGCTGCTTGTTTTTATGATCCTGCTTTTACTTTCACCTTTGATTTTCCCTGAACCTTTAATTGATCGTATGGAATCAGCCTACAGCAGGACCAGAGAAGGTAATTATATGCGTCCCTATATTTACCGAAGTGCCTATGAAATGTTTACTGATAACCCGGTTCTTGGAGTGGGTGTCGGCCATTTCAGAGAACATTTTCTGGATTATTTAGACCCGGAGGCTCCGGGACAAAGCAGAGTTTATAACCACACCCACAACATCTTTCTGCAGGTTATGTCCGAACTCGGTCTTCTGGGTCTTCTGGCCTTTTTGTACCTGCTGGTTATGATTGTAAAAACCACCTATAGGGCCCTGCCCTTTAGCAATGATTTTAAAGGTTATCTCTGTCTTTTGTTCACCAGTGCCTTTTTTGGCTTTTTCTTTCAGGAACAGACTGAATTCAGCCTGATCAGTTCCGCAATAGCGGTTCTGGTGGGCATTTTATTGGGCTGGTGGATGGCTTTGCTGGTAGAGCAGAAAAATGGAAAAGAAAATAAAACAGCAGACTGACATAAAAAATAATCCTGAATATTAAATTATGTTATTTTTTCTATTGACTTTAATTTATTTAGAAAGGAGTGGTTTCCTGTGCAGACTATCAACAAAGCAGTTATCCCGGTGGCCGGTCTGGGGACCAGGCTGCTTCCGGTGACCAAATCACAGCCCAAGGAGATGCTGCCCGTGGGCCGCAAACCCTGTGTCCAGCATATAGTGGAGGAGCTGGCAGTTTCCGGTTTGAATGATATTTTATTTATCACCGGGGACAAAAAAAGAAGTATTGAAAATCATTTTGATGTGGACCGCCGGCTGCAGAACCTGCTGCAGAAAGCCGGAAAACAGGACCGGCTCTCTGATCTGGAATTTGAAGAAATGGATCTCAACTTTTTTTATACCCGCCAGAAAAGGGTGGCCGGACTGGGTGATGCCGTCAACTGTGCTGAAGGGTTTATTGAAGAGGAACCTTTTCTGGTGGCTCTGGGGGATGCCATCATTGAGAGCAATCATCAGCAGCCCTTGATTAAGAGAATGACAGATCTTTTTGCCGAGAAAAATCCGGCTTTTGTGATTGCCGTAAGGGAGGTACCCGCAGAAGATGTTTCCAAATACGGAATAGTTGATCTAAAAGAAGAGGAGGATGGAAACCTTCGGGTCAGGAGAATGGTGGAAAAGCCATCTCCCCATGAAGCCCCGGGCAATTTTGCGATTGCCGCCCGCTACATATTCACACCCGAGATTTTTGAGTTTCTGGAAAAAACACTGCCCGGTAAAGGGGGAGAGATCCAGCTCACAGATGCCATGCAGATGATGTTAAAACACGACTTTGAGGCCTATGCCGTACCTTTAGCCGAACAGGAGCTAAGACACGACATTGGAACCTTTGAATCCTATTTCCGCACTTTCCTGCATTATGCTCTGCAGGATAAAGAATATGGCTACCGGGTTAAACAGTACTTACAGGAAGTGATGGATGAAGGAAACTGATTGAAACTATGTAACATAAGTATGATTAAGTTGAATAAGCATTGATTAAACATTTAAAAATTTCAGCATTAAAAGGGGGTCAATAAGGATGATTAGAGGAACTGCACCGGGGAGGGCCGGAATTATCGGTAATCCCACTG
>PWDW01000128.1 GCA_003553225.1 Halanaerobiaceae bacterium | reverse complement strand
GATATAATCTGTATTGCAGACAGCTGATAGCAACAAACTATCTGCCTGTATGGTAGCAGTACAGGTGCCTGAGTTGGTATATCCATATCTCAGGAGGGCTGATGGCACAGCCTCCAAGTTTGCGTCATGAAGGCCTCGATGGCCTAATACTGAAACTATCAATGCGTTATTTCAAAGAAAGTTTCAGTGAACTCGCCTACTAGAAATAGACTGGCGTTTAATCAACAAACAACCTCGCAAGTTCCTTCTAGGAATCCTCGTTCGTGAGTGTAAAGAACGGACGGGGAGGATGTCAAAAGTGCTTCTGACATCTCAAGACCAACATAACCGCCTCCGATAATCACCACTGAGTCCGGGTTCTGTTCTTTTAAATATTTATCGAACTTACGGCAGTCTTCAATCCAGCGCATGGTGAAAACTCCGGGCCGGTTCAGCCCTTCAACCGGTGGTATCGCAGTTTGAGCCCCGGTACCCAGCACCAGCTGGTCATAGCATAATTGTCTGTCCTGAAGAACAATTTTTTTCTCTTCGGGAAGTATTTCCTGTACCCGGGTGTCCAAAAGCAGTTCAATCCCTCTATTTAGTATATCCTCTTCAGTACGGTGGGCAAGATCCTGCCAGTGATTAACTTCACCACCTAGATAAAAGGGTATCCCACAGATACTGAAATTGGGATAACAATTATCTGTGATAACCAGAGGTTTAATTTTCTTGGTCAGTTCACATATTCTAAGAGCGGTGCTGATACCCACATCACTACCACCAATGATAATTACTCTGTTCAAATTGTTCACACCTTTATGAAAATATTTTTAATTTTATATTCTTTATTATATCAATTTAAAAAGCAATATACAAAAATTTCTATTTAATCTGATTAAATTAGCTTTCAGGTTTATGAAACTATTTTTCAATAATAAGATAAAAAGAAACTCCTCACCTATAGGCTGTAATAAAATACATTACCCAACCTATAATTGAGGAGTATAATGAAGGTATGGCTGAGGATTATTACGAATTTTTTTATTCAGCCAGCTGTCTTTCATTAAACTCACGATATTCTGGACTGACTGGATAAAACCCCGTGTGAACAGCTATATCTTGCCCAGTTTCACTCAATACATAATCTATATAAGCTCTAATCGCTCCCTCAGGTTTACCATCTGTATAATTAAACAGTGGGCGGGCAATAGGGTAAAGTCCGGTCTCTACATTTTCCGGTATCAGAGGTGAAGCCGGTTCTGTTTCTTCATCAACTGCAATCTTTAATATATTCAGACCGGAAACAGCCTGACCATCTTCTACAGTGTATCCAATACCACCATAGCCGATAGCTGTATTATCATTTTTGACAGCTTCCACAATTTGTGCGGTGCCATTCATCCTTCTCATACGGTCAGAATAGTCAGCCTGCAAAACCCGGGCCCGGAAATAGACAAAAGTCCCTGAATTGCTCTGACGGCCATACAAAGAAATTGCTCTGTCTGGTCCACCTACTTCTGACCAGTTAGTTATATCTCCCCTGAAAATAGCTCCTATCTGCTCAACTGTTAGTGACTCCAATTCTATACTTTCATTTGTGAATACAGCCAACCCATCCATGGCAATTGCAATATTCATAGGATAAACATCATTGTCTTCTGCCTGGCTAATTTCAGCTTCACTCATCTCGCGGGATACATTTGCAATATCAACCTGCCCATTTATCAGAGCAGCAATTCCAGTGCCCGAACCACCACCGGTTACAGATACAGAATACTCATCATATTCATCCATAAAATTTTCTGCTAAATTCTGAGCCAGATTGACCATTGTATCTGAACCACGAATTTGAATATAATTTGACGCTTTAATATCCCCCAGCCCTAATGAACTTACCGCTATCAGCAAAACCAGAAACAAAACTGACATTTCAGCTAATTTGTAATTTGTAAATAATTTAACCATGTTTATTCCTCCTGTGTATTATTTTAGTAATCTTTCTTTTTTACAATTATAATTTATCAAACCCTTATTACATTTAAATAAACAGACTGTAAATTTTTTTTACAGCTCTGTTACAAATAAATTAACATACAAATTATGGATATGAATCATTTGTATAAAAAATTTATCTAAAAAATCATGTCATTAATATTCATCCCTCTGTCCGGTATCCATATATATGATACGTTCACATATATTGGTTGTGTGGTCACCGATTCTTTCCAGAAATCTGCTGATAAAAATTAAATACATAGCCTGTCCTATAGTAGAAGGATCCTCCATCATAAAAGTTAAAAGTTCCCTGAGAATTTGTTCATCCAGTTTGTCAACTTCATCATCTTCAAGGGCAATCTTCTGGGCCAAATCCACATCAACTTCAACAAATGCCTTCAGACTGTCCCTGAGACGCCTGTTCACTATTTCTGTCATCCGGGGAACATCGATAAGTGGTTTTATGAGTTTTTTTTGCCCAATATTTTCTACCATTAAAGCAATATTTGAGGCATGATCACCTATTCTTTCCAGATCAGTAACCACCTTGGAAATAACTATAATTGTTCTCAAATCTCTGGCCACAGGCTGCTGAAGTGCAATTAACTGAATACATTTTTCTTCCAGTTTTTTTTCAAATTCATCTATCCGATCATCTTTTTCACGGACCTTTTCTGCTAGATTTAGATCCTGATTTTTAAGAGCTTCTACACTGTCATAAATTGATTCCTCCACTATACTGCTCATTTTTAACATCTCGTTTTTTAATTTTTTCAGCTCCTCATTAAAATTTTTTCTCATTTATTTCCCTCCTCAATAATAATTAGCCGAATCTACCTGTAATATAATCCTCAGTTTTCTGCTGGGCGGGTTTTTCAAAAATTGTCTCTGTTCTATCAAATTCAATCAGCTCCCCCATAAGAAAGAATCCGGTACGATCCGATATTCGTGCCGCCTGCTGCATATTATGGGTAACAATTACAATAGTATAATTTTCTGCAAGATCCTTCATCAGATCTTCTATACGAGAAGTGGCTACAGGGTCTAAAGCAGAAGCCGGTTCATCCATCAGCAGTATATCAGGTTCTACAGCAAGAGCCCGAGCAATACATAATCTCTGCTGCTGACCTCCCGAAAGATCAAGTGCTGAAGTGTCAAGACGGTCTTTAACTTCTTCCCAGAGAGCAGAATTTTTCAAACTCTTTTCCACAATTTCATTTAAACGAGATCTGTCTTTAATACCGTGTATACGGGGACCATATGCTATATTATCATAAATTGATTTAGGAAAAGGATTGGGCTGCTGGAAAACCATACCCACCTTTTTCCTCAGAGATACCACATCGGTTCCATTTTGATAAATATCATAATCATCAATACACACTATACCCTCAATTCTTGCCCCTTCAATTAAATCATTCATTCTGTTAAGACATCGTAGAAATGTTGATTTGCCGCATCCCGAAGGGCCAATTAAAGCTGTTATTTCTTTACTTTTAATCTCCATATTAATATCCTTTAGAGCCTGAAAATCATCATAAAAACAATTTAGATTTTCAACTTTAACTTTTGTTTTGTTGTTCACCTAAAAACCTCCTAAAATTACTTATTCTCAAATTTTTTACGGTATTTAATTCGCAATATTATAGCCGTCAGATTAATCAGTAAAACAAGAACAATCAGCACCAAAGCCGTGGCATAAGCTATAGGACGAACCACAGATATATTATGATGCTGGGTGGCCAGTATATATAGATGATAGGGTAAGGCCATAAACTGACTGAAAGGAGAATCAGGCAGATGGGGTATAAAAAAAGCGGCTCCGGTAAAAAGAATAGGAGCTGTCTCCCCTGCGGCCCGGGCCAGCCCTAAAATAGAACCGGTCATCATCCCGGGGATGGCCAGGGGCAAAACATTGGTTTTAATAGTCTCCCACCTGGTGGCTCCCAGAGCTAATGAACCTTTTCGGTAAGCATCAGGCACAGTTTTTAGAGCCTCCTCACTGGCCGTAATTGTAACCGGCAGAGTCATTAACCCCAGGGTAAAGCCAGCACTTATTAAAGAAGGCCCGAAATTAAACCACTGTACAAAAAGAGCAACTCCAAAAAGACCAAAAACAATTGAAGGTACACCGGCAAGATTGCGGATAGCCATTCTTATCAGACGGCTGAGTCGGCCTTTTTTTGCATATTCATTTAAATAAATTGCCCCAAACATACCCAGCGGAACTGAAACTAAAGCAGTTATTACGGTAACATAAAAAGTACCCACAATTGCAGGATAAATCCCACCTTCAGTCATTCCCCTGCGGGGAGGCTGGGAGATAAATTCCCAGTTGATAGAAGAAAGACCTTTACTGACAATATCATAAATTATATAAAAGAGAACAAAAAGCACAATCAATCCCGCCAGACGAAGAGCCATAAAACCAAAAAACTGTTTATATTTACGGGACATATTAATCCACCTCCTGATATTTGTGCAGTATAATATCAGAAACTAAATTTACCAAAAAAGTCATAATAAAAAGGATCAGTCCTACAGCAAACAGAGCATAATAATGTGTGGTATTAAAAGGAACTTCTCCCAGTTCAATAGCAATAGTAGCGGTCATGGTCCTCAGAGAATCAAATATATTCTCCGGCATAGCCGGTGAATTTCCTGTAGCCATAAGCACGGCCATAGTCTCTCCAATCGCCCGGCCCATACCCAGCATAATAGAGGCAATAATTCCTGAAAGTGCTGACGGAATGACAACACTGACCAGTGTCTGCCAGCGGTTAGCTCCCAGTCCATAAGAAGCCTCTTTATATTTTTTTGCAACCGCAGAAATAGCATCTTCTGAAAGACTGGTAATAGTGGGTAAGGCCATGATCCCTAAAAGAATCGAACCATTGATGGCATTTAAACCCTGATTTAAATTAAACACCCTGGCAATAAGAGGGCCAATAACCACTATACCCATAAACCCCAAAACTACCGATGGTATTCCAGCTAAAATTTCTATTGTTGGTTTTAAGATATTCTTCACTCCAGGACCCGCTACCTCAGAAATATAAGCAGCAGTCGCTACTCCCAGAGGGACCGCAATTAACATGGCCCCGAAAGTTACAATCAAGGAACTATAAACCTGGGCCAAAATTCCATATTTTGGTCCGGTAAAAGAAGTGGGATTCCATTCAGCTGATGAAAAAAAATTCCAGACCCCGATCTCTCTAAAAGCAGGATAACTGTTTCGAATTAGCAGTACAAAGATACCTATAAGCACAAATATAACAAAAAGACCATTAAGCTGAAAAAATCTCCTGATCATTTTTTCTTTAAATCTGTTCATACTATTGACACCTCCTGTAAAATATTCTAACTGGTTTATTTTGCTATTTTTAAAATAGCATAAACAAGAAAATTAATTCATTATTATCATCTCATATTTATGTTAAGTATATTTTAATGACAGGTAAATTATATGTTAATTTTATGTTACAAAATAATAAAAAAACCCCCGCCTCAGCGGAGGTTGAAATTACTATATTTTAATAACCTTAACTACCCTTAGCTCCCAGAAATTTATTTTCCCTTTTCAGGCTTTAAAAAACTGATAACCACATTCTCTCAACAAGAAATGCAAACAAATTATTATAGGCTGTAACTTTAAATTCTTTTAATCTTTACTTGGCTTTATGCAAATAAAAGCGAAAAACACTCCCTGCCCCTTCTTGACTCTCAACCTCAATCTCACTATGGTGACCCTGAATTATATGTTTTACAATTGAAAGTCCTATTCCAGTACCACCCATTTCCCGGGAGCGGGCTTTATCCACCCTGTAGAACCTTTCAAAAATTCGATGCTGGTCCTGAACCGGAATTCCCGGTCCATTATCCACAACTTCGATCACTACTTTGTTTTTTTTCGAATAAGCTTTTAGCTCAACTCTACCTCCCCGGGGGGTATATTTCACCGCATTATCAACCAGGTTATAAAGCACCTGTTCAATTCTCTCGGGCAGCATCAGAACCGGCTCTATATCATCAGGACATTTATTAATAAGTTCTATATTTTTTTCTCGGGCCCGGGAGACAAACATCTTTTCTACCTTTTGAAACACAGGCTTCAGTTCACTTTCCTCTAGTTGAAAATCCTTGTCCTCTATTGAGGTTAATTCAAAAAGATCATCTATTAGTAATTTCATACGGTCTGCCTCTTCTTTTATAATTTCCAAAAAATGTTCTGTGGTTTCTTTTTCGGGCCTGTTTTCAGCCAGCAAAGTATCCAGATAACCTATTATTGAAGTCAGGGGGGTGCGAAGTTCATGGGAAACATTGGTGACAAAATCTTTTCGTACCTGCTCCAGCTTCCGCAGTTTTGTAATATCGGTTAGAACTATGACCCCTCCTGTAGGATTTTGAGTAAAACCTTCAAGAGGAGCAAACTGGCAGTACAGATATCTTTCCGGGTTTTTTAAATTAATTTCCCGGGAAAGAACCCTGTTTTCTTCGAGAGCTTCAGTAATAGCTTCATCCAGCCTATAACTGGGTACTACCTCAATAAGACTTTTCTGCTGATAATCGTCAGTTTCTAGCCCCAGCATCTCTTGAGCTGCCGGATTAAGAGTCTCAATGTTTTTGTTGATATCCACGGCAATAACTCCATCCAGCATATTCTGCAAAATGGTTTTCACTCTGTTTTCTTCTTCTGAGAGATTTCCAATCTTTGTCTCCAGCTGGTTGGCCATATGATTAAACATTTCCGATAAATAACCTATCTCATTTCCATAATCTGTAATCCTAACTCGTTTATGATATTTACCCTGGGAAATTTCCGCTGCGGTTTCTGTAAGCTGCTGTAGAGGCTGAACAAATCTATCAGCAAATTTATAAACGATTAAAAATACTATTAAAAATATCATTGAAAGAAAAATTAAAAAATTACGGGTATGATTTCTTAACTCCAGATTTATATCCGCCAGAGACTGACCAACTCTAATATACCCGCTGATATTATTCTCCTCCATAAAGGGAACTGCAACATTGAACATTTCCTCTTCAACCGTTCTGCTGTAACGCACCTCCTTACCTATATCACCAGATTGAGAAATGCTTCTAATTTCAGGCCGATTAAGATGGTTATCCATCAGCCGGGGATCATTATGCGAATCAGCAATTACTATACCATCACTGTTGATTATTGTAATACGGGCTTCAACCACAGCTCCCAGCTCATTTATCCAGTTATCAACCCGGTCTATGTTCACCTCCTGGAAAGATAAATTATTATTATCTTTAATTAACAGAGCCTTATGATGCAGGTTTTCGGCCAGCTGATCTTTGTAGAACTGCTGTTGACTGTGAGTAAAATAATAAAAAACAATTATCAAAACCATAATAAGTAGAATAATGGTAAATATGAAAATCTGTTTTTTTAGATTTAAATCATTCCACCACCACAAATTTATAACCCACCCCCCGGACTGTTTCAATTTTTTGCTCACCGATTTTTGAACGCAGCCTGCGGATATGAACATCAACCGTTCTGGTGGTTCCCCCATAGCTGTAGTCCCATACTTTCTCCAAAAGGGATTCTCTGCTAAATACATTGTTTTTATTTGCCACAAGCAACCTTAAAAGGTCAAATTCTTTGGGTGTAAGATTAATTTTTTCACCACCAACTTTCACCTCATGACTTTTAAGATTGATTGTCAGGTCACCACCGGTCAGCCTGTTTTTTTCTGCTGATGTGTTTTTTGGGGGTATATCAATTCTTCGCAGAACAGCTCTTATTCGGGCCAAAAGTTCCCGGGGACTAAAGGGTTTAACCATATAATCATCGGCTCCAATCTCTAAACCAACAACTTTGTCAACTTCCTCACCCCTGGCAGTTAACATAATAATAGGTATTTGGGCCAGCAGGTCATTCTTTTTAATTTTCCGGCATACCTCCAGCCCATCAATACCGGGAAGCATCAAATCCAGGATAATCAAGTCTACTTCAGAAGTCAGCTGATCCAGACCTTTCTCCCCATCTTCAGCCACAAGGACTTCAAATCCTTCCTGTTCAAGATTGTATTTGATCAAATCTCTAATGTTTTTCTCATCATCTATAACCAAAATTCTATGAGTCATCTATCGGCCCCCCGGCTGTTATGATTAAAAAAATTACATATTTTTTGAGTCTCCTTTTGTTCTTCATAACGAAATTATACCATAAAATCAAATCAAAATAAATTTTTAAGATACACATTATTCATTTTATAATTAAGTAAATTCAGCTTCTTTATTTCATGTCAAAACAACCAAAATTCTCAAATTCTCTTCTATTTTATCCAGTCTAACATAAGCCGTTTGTTTTTTATCTTACATCCATAAATTTTGCTTCAGCAGCAGCATATATAATTTCATCTCTATCCCGCAAAAAAGCTTCAGTAAATAATAAATTCTTATTTTTTTTAATTAATCTCCCCATGACAATATATTCATTGTTTACAGCAACAGGGTTTTTAAATCTGACAGTCATTTCTGCAGTAACAGCTTCAACCTCATTCCTGTTTGCTGTTTTTGACATAGCTTCATCGAGAACTGTAGTAATTATTCCGCCATGTACTATATTTTTAAAGCCCTGTAAATTCTGATGGGGTTTAAAATATGCTTTAACCTTATTATCCTCATAAAACTGAAACTTCAAACCAAGTGAAATTGGGTTTTCTTGACCACAGACAAAACACTTGTTATTATCTTCTATATTTATATTCACTTTTAGCATCTCCTTTCCCTATTTTCTTTAGGCTGATCCAAAAATATTAATTATATTCTAATCCAAGAAATATAACCCTTTGCTTTGATTTGATTTTTTCAGGTGATTTTTTATTTGTTATTATCTGCTTAATCTGCTTAAAATTTTTTAAAGAGATAATCATTATAATTTATGGTCATTTGTTCATTAATAGTATAGCTTTTTTTTATAATTATTTCAACAAATTATTATCCTTAAAATTAAGGCTCCTGATTAAATATATTTCTTTTCTTTTTCTGTTTTACATTTAAATAGTTAGGTCTTTATAGTATAATTAATATGATAGGAGTGATTAATATGCCTCGACCTCCAAAAATACGCAATATCAAAAATATACCGGAGATAACATTTTTCAAACCTGCTGGAATACCGATGAGAGATTTGGAAGAAGAACATTTGAAAATGGAAGAAGTAGAAGCTATTAGATTAAAAGATCTCAAAAATTTAACTCAACAGGAATGTGCTGAAAAAATGAAAATTTCCAGGCCAACTTTTCATAGAATTTTAGTTTCTGCCCGGGAAAAAATAGCCAGAGGTCTAATTCAAGGAAAGGGAATAAGATTTAAAGGTGGAGAATATCGATTAATTGGTAAATACAAATGCAAAAACTGTGGAGCAATTGTTAACTTTTCTTCCCCACCTCACAGACATAGACATGGAAAAAATCGGGGAAATTCAAAAACATGTCCTAAATGTGATTCCCCCTCTTTAGAACACCTGGATGAAAATAATAATAATTCATAGTTGTACTGCAAAAAGTCATTTTTTTACTTTTAGAAATAATATTACTGTCATGAAAGCAATCATAAATTGAAAATCTTAAAATAACACTTTTTGCAGGATAAACATTAATTGATTTAAATTCATCTTTTTAAAAAACAGCCTACATTCAAAAAATCTTCTGTTTGACCCTCTATTTTGGTGAGCTATATGAAAAAAGGCACCACCAGAGTCTCCTATTTATAATACCAGAAAATTCAAACATAAAGGAGATCAAAGTTGTGGTGCCTTTTAATTACAGCTGTTTTTAAAAATGGCTCTAAATAGCTCTTAAATTGCTCTATTGAAAAAATGAATATTTAATTTGAATCTGTTTATCTGCCCCCTGCAGCAAACATTTACTTTCACCGGGCATAATAGATTCGGTCAATCCTCCAGAATTCAAAATGTCCAGAAGAAGGTTGAAAAATAGTATTTCGGGTGTTTATGCCCCTATGATAGCAGTAATCATAGCAGGGTCTAATTTAAGAAAACAGGGATTTTTCAACAGCTTTCTAAGACAGGAAACTTTTTATTTCTTCTACTTCCGGAACCCGTCCGGTTATTTTAAGCTCACCATCTACCGCCAGACCGGGAGTTGTAAAAACACCGACCTCAGTCATTTCATTCACATCTTCCACTTTTTTTACCTCAAGGTCCAAATCCAGCTCTTCAGCAGCTTTTTTTGTGTTCTCGGCCAGCTGTTCACAATTGGTACAGCCCGGGCCATAAACTGTTGCTTTCATTTTGATTTCCTCCTTTTGTGTTCTTTTAATAATAGAATTTTTGTTGAATAATTTTTTAATTATAATAACAAAATTAAATAATAAATGTCCCATACAGCATACCAACCAGGGTGGACATTACCACTACCAGAACTATAAACACAGCAGTTTTTTTGGTACCCAGCACACTTCTTATCACCAGCATATTGGGCAGACTTAATGCCGGTCCCGCCAGGAGCAGAGCTAAAGCAGGCCCTCTGCCCATACCGAGCCCCAGCAGCCCTTCCAAAATTGGTATCTCAGTTAATGTTGCAAAATACATAAAAGCTCCCAAAATTGAAGCTGTAAAATTGGCAGAAAGTGAATTTCCACCAACAAAACGGGCAATTAAATCTTCGGGAATAATACCCCCGGAAGTTTCCGGTCTCCCCATCAAAAAACCGGCAATCATTACCCCTGCAAAAAGGAGAGGCAGAATTTGTTCGGCAAATTCCCAGGTAGAATTTGTCCAGGATTTAAGTTCTTGTTTGTTAAACCATTTTTTTAATTGATAGGCCAGCAAGGTAATAAAAATAATAACCATCGGCCATTTAATCCGATAAATCAGATACCAGAACCCTTCCCCGGTCTCAGGTTCATTTATTGTAGCAAAAACTAAAATTAAAAGCATGGTCAAAAAATAAATTATATTCTGGAACAGAGAACGGTTTTCTTCTTTCTGCTCACCGGACTGAACAAATTCATCCGCTCTTTTATGATCTTCTTTCCGGAAAATTACGGCCATTATAAGCCCGATAACCACGGCAAAAATAACTGCTCCCACAGCCCGGGCCAGCCCCAGCTGCCAGCCCAGTACCCGGGCGGTAAGAATTACAGCCAGAACATTTATTGCCGGTCCGGAATAAAGAAAAGCCACTGCAGGTCCGATACCGGCTCCCCGCTTATAAATACCTGCAAACAGGGGAAGAATAGTACAGGAACAGACGGCCAAAATCATGCCCGAAATTGAAGCTACAGAATAGGAGAGAACATTATGAGCTTTGTGACCAAAATATTTTAGAACAGAATCCCGGGATACAAAATCAGCTATTGCCCCGGCAATGAAAAAGGCAGGTATCAGACAGGTTAGGACATGTTCCCGGGCATAATACCGGGTCATGGCCAAAGCTTCATTGACGGCCTCCTGAATGTAACTACGGGTAAATGGTACAAAATAAATAAACAAAAACACTCCCGTATACAGCAGCACTTTTTTTCTGCGGGACATAAAATACCTCCTGGTAGGTTATAAATGTTATAAATAATTATATATATTTCAGAAAATATTATTTAATATCTTTTAAATATCCAGTGATTCAAGTTTGTTTTCCATTTCATTTTTCAGTACAGTATCTATACAGCTGAAAAATTGATTAACACAGGGAACTCGTAATTTATAATATATTTTAAGACCCTCTTTGTGGGACTCCACCAAACCATTATCTTTTAAAATGCGAAGATGTTTTGAAACTGTAGATTGGTGGGCATCGATCTGTTCAGTTATCTCACAAACACAATGTTCACCTTTTTCTGCCAGTAAATCGATAATTTTTAAACGTGTTTTGTGAGCCAGGGCTTTTGCCACCTCAGCCCGGGCCGAAAAAAGTTTGTCTTTGATAAAAATCTCCTCCTTTCTAAAAAAAGATAGAGCAGATAATAATCCCCGGAGCCGAACATTTTTTAATTTATAAGATCTTTTAAATTACAAATCAATTTTACTCCATGACTATATTACTATATAAGAATATTGTTGTCAAGTTGTTCACTATTTAATTGTTTTTATTTGCTCTTTTTTGTTCACCCGCGCTCAATGATACCTCTGTTTGTTCTGTTAGTAGGGCTTTTAAACACTTATCTTCTTCACCTGATCTCTTATTTCTTATTCCAGGGAAGTGCTTTTCTGAACAACTTTTTCTTTTGCTAACTTTTGTTTTTTATTTCGGGGCATAAATACTCTTTGAGCAATATTCAGCATGATAATCCAGGAGGGTATTCCCACTATAGGTCCTACCACAGTTGCCATTGCTGTTAAGGATCCGGCTCCAAATAAAGCCGCTGACAGAGCCATAGCAACTTCAATATTCCGCCCGGAAAAACTGAAAGCAGCTGCAACCGCATCTTCATATCCTAAATTCATAATATTGCCCGTAATGAATATACCGATAAGCCAGTTAAGGGGAAAAAAGATGATTAAAGGCACAGCTGTTAATAGCAGCAATAGAGGATTCTCCATAATATGAGAACCCCCCACCGAAAACATAACCGTTATTGTTATTAAAACCCCAATGGGAGCTATATTACCAACTTTGGGCACAAAAACATCTTCAAACCAGGCTCGACCTTTTCTGGGCTCCAGAAAATAACGGGTTAAAAGAGCACACATGAAAGGTAAAGCTAAATAAATTAAAACTTCCCGGGCGATAGGACCAAAAGCCAGAACTGCTTCTGCCTGCAGCTGTTCTCTAAGTCCAAACAGCCCTCCCAGAACCGGAAGATAAAGAGGGATTAAAAACAGCTGAACAATAGAATTCACAGCAGCCAAAGTAACCGCCAGGGCCAGATTCCCATCAGCCAGAAAGGTCCAGACTAACACCAGGGCAATACAGGGAGGAATTGAAAGAATCAAAAGCCCCATAAATAATTCAGGATGGTTCTGTAAAAAAATATATGATAAACCGGCTAAAAGAAGAGGGGAAAGTACAAAATTAAAGAGAGTTATTATACCCACCTTTTTAAAATTTGTAAAAGCATCTTTTAATTCATCCAGACGCACATTCAGCATGGTTGGATAAATCATTAAAAATAAACAAATTGGCAAATAAGTAGGCAATACCCTGGCAAAAGCGGGAAAGTAATTGCCTATAATTAAACCTATCCCCATAAAGGGAAAAATTATTATTGATAAATATTTTTCTAAAGGGGGTACATGAAGTTCCCGATCCATATTTAAATCCTCCTGTTGTGTTATTTTAATCATATAAATTAATATATAGACTTAAAAACAGACTAAAAAAGCTAAATTAGAAAAATTAGTAGAATTATGATACACAGCCTTCTGTATTATTTTATTATTTTAAACATCAATCTTATATGATTATATTCGGTTTTGCTCATATTATACTCCAAAATAATATTTTTGTCAAGTAAGAATGTAAACAAAATGAACTTAACTGGATATTTGTTTTATTAATTCTCCCTGCCCGACCGATGTAGAACCGTTGTTTTTTGATTTTTTATGCAAAAAATAATATTGGTTTGATTTAAAAAAGATCAGTGTTATCCAGCCTATCACAATTTATTTCACTTTCATTATAAAGCTTTAAATTATCTTTGTCTTTTTGAAATTGTTCATGGTGTGTGAATTCCTTCTCCATTAACTCAGTAATAAAGGAATGCTGCTCCGCTTTGGTCTGGTTGAATTGATAATATACCCATTGAGCTTCTTTATAAAATTCTACCAGACCAGCATTTTTTAATTTCTTCAAATGCCGGGAGGCATTTGATTGATTGATATTCATAATATTTCTCAATTCACAGACACATAAATCCTGTTCTTTTAACAAATTCAACATGCGCAGCCTGTTTTCATGAGCCAGGGCTTTTATTAACTCCACTAAATCCATCAAAACCACCTTCTTCTAAAATTTTGGATCAGCTTAAAATCAAAGATCTAACTTTCCGTTTTTAACTTTTTTAATTAAATCCCTTACTTTCTCTTCTATAATCTCTCTGGATTGTCTAAATACCTCTATATCTTTTCCGTCCGGATCATCAAGACCCCAGTCTTCACGAAAACTGCAGGGTACAGCTGGACACTGAACATCACAGCCCATAGTAATCAGGATGTCAAGCTCTTCTGGAATTTCCTTAAGCAGTTTAGGCTGCTGATTACTAATATCAATTCCTTTTTCCTTCATTACCTGAACAGCTTTTGGCTTAATTTCAGAAGCAGGATCAGTACCCGCACTGTAAACCTCAAACAAATCTGCTGCCAGCTCTCTGGCAAATCCTTCTGCCATCTGGCTCCTGCAGGAATTGCCCACACAAATGAAACCTACTTTAACTTTACCCATTAAAATACCTCCTCGTAATCACTGCTTATTAATTTACAGCATTTTTTGACCAATAGATAACTGTCCTGCAATATGTCATTTTTACCAAAAATCTACACTAAATCCACAGCAATTTATCATTATCCTGTTAGGAATCATAATTTTAATATTTTTAGATATCAGCTTTTTATGGTACTATAATTTTATTCAAGTTTAAATTATTATAACCGATTTTAATCATTTAAGCAAATTCTCAAGTTCTATATCCCTAAATAATTTTTGCCTTATTTACTATGGTTAATTTTTTTATGAGTAACCTTCTTCTGTATCTTTATATCCTTTTTTCTGGTCTACATTTACATTTTATTTCCTGTATTTCCGGTAAACCTGGTGGTCCTTGAGCCCTGAGGCATAAACTTCTCCTGTGCTAAACTTCCCATAAGTATTTTAAAAAGTGATAAGGCTCAAAACATCGCTTACACTTTTTGCACTTTTTTTCGTTTTCACTGCAGCTCATTACTTTTTTCTCTGAAAAGGAAAAATTATATGTTTTAAATTATTATTTCTTTTCTGTAAGTTATTGCAGGTAAAGTATGTTAATTTATTGAATATTGTAAATAACGGGTGAAAACTATTACAGGAATAATAATTAAACCCCAAATCTATAATAATAAAAATAAGAATTATTAAATATTAGGGAGGACTCATTATTAAAAAAATTAAAGAAGAGAGAATAAAAAAATTAAATCAAAAAACAGCCCCCCGGGGGGACTATATTCTCTACTGGATGCAGGCCGCCCAGAGGGTACACTACAATCAGGCATTAGAATACAGTATTGAGCAGGCCAACAAAGCGGGAATTCCGGTAATAGTATACTTTGGACTGACCGATGATTTCCCGGAAGCAAATGCCCGACACTTTCATTTTATGATTGAAGGACTAATAGAGGTTGAAAAAAAACTTGCTGAAAGAAAGATTCCCCTCATTGTCCAGCACATATCACCTCCAGAGGGGGTCATTAATTTAAGTAATAAAGCCAGAATGGTTGTTGTAGACCGGGGGTATCTCAATATTGAACGAAAATGGCGCAGCCGGGCCGCTCAAAACATCAGCTGCCCTTTAATCCAGATAGAAACCAATTCTGTAGTTCCGGTGGAAACAGCCTCTCCCAAAGAGGAATATGCCGCTCATACCCTGCGCAAAAAAATTGCCGACTTCAGAACCGAATTCCTCAATGATATTCCAGCGAGAAAATTAAAAAATCTCGGTCTTGAAAAATTTGCAGACCTCAGCTCTATTGAACTTACCCCTGTCAAAAAAACAGTGAAAAATCTTAACTTAAACAGCTCTGTGAAAAAAACTTCTCATTTTAAAGGTGGATTCACAGCTGCCCAGGATCATCTGGAAACCTTTATCAGTGATAAACTGGCCGACTACCCTGAAAAAAGTTCAGATCCCTCAGAAGATTTCCTGTCCCATCTCAGTCCCTATCTGCACTTTGGACAAATTTCACCGGTTTATATTGCCCGCAAAATTAAAAGCTCCGGTAAACCGGGTACAGATGAATTTTTAGAACAGCTGATAGTTCGCCGGGAATTGAGCATCAATTTCATCTATTATAACAAAAATTATGATTCTTCTTTGCAAAAAATCCTGCCGGAATGGGCTTTTAGCACTCTTCAGGAACACAAAGATGATCCCAGAGAATACCTCTATAATTTGTCTGAATTAGAAGAGGCGAAAACTCACAATCCTTACTGGAATGCAGCTCAAAAAGAAATGCTAATAACGGGTAAAATGCACAGCTATATGAGAATGTACTGGGGCAAAAAAATTCTGGAGTGGAGCCCCTCACCACAGGATGCTTTTGAAAAAGCTCTTTATCTGAATAACAAATATCATCTTGATGGTCGAGATGCCAATGCTTTTGCCGGAGTAGCCTGGTGTTTTGGGAAACATGACCGGGCCTGGCAGGAAAGAGATATATTTGGTAAAGTTAGATACATGAACAGTTCCGGTTTAGAAAGAAAATTTCCCATGCAAAAATATATTTCCAGGGTAAATAAACTCTCCTGAAACTATCTTAACAGCATGAATAATCTGATCCATGATAGGGGTTTTCGAAAAAAAGCGATTCATCTCCACCGATTAGTTATTATCAGCAGGGCTTTTGGGCTGAACCGATGTAAAGATAAACAGAAAATATCTTTAACCATATTGAGGAAGGAGACAATATGACAGAAAACCAGAAGTACCTTCTAAAAATCATATTATTTTTGCAGATTATGATTACCTTTCTGGCCTATACCTTAATTCATATCTTCCTCTCACCCGATTCTAATCAATTGTGGTGGCTGCCTTCCTCCAGAATTGTTAACTTTATGTGGGGAGCTGCCGGGGCAGTCATACTGCTTTTACCGGTCATTATTTATACTATTTTTCGTTCAAATCAACTTCAGCCCGGCCTCAAACCTCTATTTTTTCTCTGCCGTCAGCCGCTGTCTATTTTAGTAGTAATAAGTCTGCTGGCTGGTCTGGGCGAGGAGCTCTTATTCAGAGGATTTATACAGGAATTTATGGGCCTGTGGTGGGCGGCTGTTCTTTTTCTTATACCTCATATAGGATTTCCGCTTATGCTGCCCTTTACAGTAGACAAAATATTTTTCACCATTTTTTATCTGGGCACAGGTTTACTGCTGGGGCTTTTGGCCCGGGAGGTTGGTCTGGCTGCTGCCATAACAGCTCATTCTCTCTATGATCTGAGTGCATTTATTTTAATCAAAAAGAAGTATATCCACTCCAATGAAATGATATAGTCGGAAGCTGTTTGCCACTCAAATGTTTCCTTGCTGTGGTTTGATTGGCTGGATGATAATTACTATACTAATCCCCACTATTTATCGGAGGTAAAAATGGAAGCCGCAACTTTACTTAAAGATAAAATTAAAATTGTTTTTTCGGACACCGAAGAATTGACCGAAAATGAACTGGAAGCATTAACTGTTCTAGATCATAATAGCTATCCCGTACCAGCTGACGAAACTAAAATTTTAGATGAAGAAATAGTGGAAATTAGGGGCGATTTTGATATTTCGAAAACTCCCTATACGATTGCTCTTCAGGAAGAAGAAAAAACTGTCTGGACCAACTGGAGGCTGATTGATGAGCATTATGCTTATGAGGGTGATCTGGGAGTCAAACTTCATCCCGAAGGCAGTGCAGATTTAAAACTCTGGTCCCCCCGGGCCGATAACGTCTCGGTTACCCTGTATGACAGTGAAGACCAGCATGAAATAGTAACCGAAGATATACCCCTTAAATATGATAACAGCGGTATATGGAAAGTTACTCTCAATGAAGAAAATACAGGTATTCCTGACCTAACCGGTTATTATTATCACTACCAGATAGAGCGTGATGGAGAAACCCGTCTGGGGCTGGACCCTTATGCTCCTTCTATGGCCGCCTGGGAATTCGGTCCGGAACATGATAAACCTCCTTACCCGATAGGCAAGGCCGCCATTGTAAACCCCTCAGAGATAGGACCTGAACTAAATTTCCCGGAAATAGAAGGATTTGAAAAAAGAGAAGATGCCGTCATCTATGAAATCCATGTCCGGGATTTCACCTCTGACCCAGGTATTGCAGATGAACTCGAACATCAATTTGGCACCTTTATGTCCTTTACAGAAAAACTGGATTATATTGAACAGCTGGGAGTTACCCACATACAGCTGCTGCCGGTAATGAGCTATTATTTTGGCAATGAACTGGCCAATGACCAAAGAATGCTGGAGTACTCAACCACAAACAACAATTACAACTGGGGCTATGACCTCCACAGCTACTTTTCGATAAGTGGAATGTATTCTGAGGATCCTGCTGATCCTGAGCTGCGGATTAAAGAATTAAAAACCCTGATTGATGAAATTCACAGCCGGGATATGGGAGTTATACTGGATGTGGTATACAATCATACCGCCCGGGTTAACATTTTCGAAGATCTAATGCCAAATTATTATCATTTTATGGATGCCGATGGTACTCCCCGAACCAGCTTTGGAGGAGGGCGTCTGGGAACCACCCACAAAATGGCCCGCAGAATTCTGGTTGATTCCATTACCTACTGGGTCGAAAAATTTAAAGTTGATGGTTTCCGTTTTGATATGATGGGGGATCATGATGCCGAAAGTATTGCCCTGGCCTATGAAAAAGCTAAAGAGATTAATCCCCATATTCTGATGATTGGTGAGGGCTGGAGAACTTATGTAGGAGATGAGCTGGGAGAAGATGTCAGGCCCGCAGACCAGGACTGGATGGAGCATACTGAAACAGTGGGCGTTTTTTCTGACGAATTCAGGGATGAACTTAAATCCGGTTTCGGCCATGAAGGTGAACCACGCTTTATAACCGGAGGACCCAGAAATATTTATCACATTTTTGACAATATTCGAGCTCAGCCGCACAACTTTACCTCCACCGAGCCCGGAGATGTTGTTCAGTATATTGCTGCCCATGACAATCTCACCCTCCATGATGTGATCTCTAAATCAATCCAAAAAGATCCAGATCATCATCAGGAGGAGATCCAAAAAAGAATCAGACTGGGTAATACCCTGCTGTTAACCGCTCAGGGAACCGCTTTTCTGCATGCCGGACAGGAATACGGCCGCACCAAACAATTTCGGACTGAATCCGAAAAACAACCTCCCGAAACTCAGATAGGAGTTGACAGTGAAGGAGAAAAGTTCAACTATCCTTACTTTGTTGACGATTCATATGATTCCTCTGATACAGTAAATATGTTTGACTGGTCCCGGGTTACAGAAGAAGGATCACACCTGGAAACTATGAAATTTACCAGAGGGCTGATTGAACTCAGACAGTCCAGTAAGGCTTTCCGGCTGGGAGAAATGGAACTGGTTGAATCCAGAGTTGAGCTGGTGGAAACTTCCGACATCTCGGCTATGGATCTGGCGATTGGATTCCGGAATGAATCTCCCGAGGGAGAAGTTTATTATGTATTTATAAATGGAGATAATCAGGAAAGAGAATTCAATCTTGATAAAGATCTAACCGGAGCAAAAGTGGTTGTTGATGCCCAACAGGCCGGCACAGAAACCATTGACAGCCCTTCAGGTATAAAAATAACTGAAGATGGCCTGACTCTTAAACCTTTAACCCCGGCCGTTATTAAATTAAACTAAACAAATTTTTATATACCAGTAAAATTTTATTTTAACTGTGGAGGACACCCTTTATCCAGAAAGGATGCTCTCCACTTTTTAATTTTTCTCTTTTTTATTGAGGAATCAAAAAAATGAAAATATTTCTGCTCCTCCCCATCTTCTCCCCCCCCATCTTATAGAGAAGCTCTCCAGCCTCCATCAATAAAAATGGTCTCTCCATTTATGTAGCTGGCAGCTTTTGAAGCTAAAAACAGGGCCGCCCCGATTAGCTCCTCGGGATCCCCCCACCTCTGCAGGGGCACTTCCTGTTTCACCCAGCTGTCAAACTCTTCATCTTCTCTTAGCTCTTCAGTCATATCTGTGGCAAAATATCCCGGAGCTATAGCATTTGTTTGAATATTGTATTTACTCCATTCTGCCGCCATTGACCTGGTCAGCATTTTTAAGCCACCTTTGGCAGCACAGTAATTTCCAATTGTGGGCCGGGCTCCTTCAGCATTCAGGGATGTTATATTAATGATTTTGCCCGAATCATTTTCTATCATATTCCGGGCCACACACTGTGAAACTATGAAAACACCACTCAAATTGACATCAATTACCTCCTGCCAGTCAGCTAAAGGCATCTCTTCCAGGGGAGCTCTTCTCTGGATCCCGGCATTGTTTATAAGCACCTCAATCCTGCCCACCTCCTTTTCAATTAAGGAGATGTTTTGTTCAACCTGTTCTTTTTGGGCCACATCAAAAGGATATCCAAAAGCTGCTCCCTGAAATTTATTTAACTTTTGAACAGCTTTTCTGACCCGCTGTTCATCACGTCCATTTATAATCACATCTGCCCCGGCCTGAACAAAACCCCGGGCAAAATTATAGCCCAGTCCCCTGCTGGAACCGGTGATCAGCACATTTTTATCACTAACAGAAAATATATCTGCTGTCTCCATTATTTAATCCGCCCTTTATTTAGTTCCTGAACATAATCCAGTGCTTTTTCAGAAGAACCGGAAGGCCGAAATTCACAGCCCACAAAACCATCATAATCTGTTTTATCAACAGCAGATAATATATTGGCATAATTCAGCTCACCGGTACCGGGTTCCTGTCTCCCCGGTACATCGGCCAGATGAAAGTGGCCTATCAGCTCTATATGTTCGGTTATGTTTTCTATAATATTACCTTCAGTTATCTGCTGATGGTAAATATCAAACAGCATTTTAACCCGGGAACTGTTCACAGCCTCCAGAATTTCATAACCTTCATAGGAAGAGGCAAGATAATATCCCTGATGATCGACCACAGTATTTAAGGGCTCCAGCACCAGAGTTATACCGGCTGCTTCTGCTGTGGGAGCAGCTTTCTGCAGCACCTCTATAATATTATCATGCTGTTTGGTGTGGGGCACATCCTCCAGGGCCTGCCCCACGGTAATAATAATGTTTCTGACATCCAACTTTTGACCGGTGGCAATAGATTTTTTGATATCAAGAACCGCAGACTCAGTTTTAGTCGGGTCATTCAGAGGAGTATTACTCCCGGCAAAAGCTGCCAGTTCTATGTCTAGTTTTGTTATTTTTTGGTGAATCTCAGCTAAATCTTTATCCTGCCAGCCCCAAAATTCAACCCCGGCAAACCCCAGGGCAGCCGTCCTTTCAATCCTTTCTAAAAAAGGCAGATCACTGAAGAGCATTTCAATGCAAACAGATAATTTATTGTCCATTTTCTTTCTCCTTCCCTGATTTTTTAATGAAGTATTTTTGCGATAAAATATTTTCAAAAATAGCAAAAAGGTTTAAAAAGGTGTTCTTAAGAAGTTATAAATTATTCGGGGATTATTTTCCCCTCCCGAACCATAGTCTCCAGGGGATTATCATCAATTTCTAATGGAAGCTCAATTCTGCCGCGGCTGCGGACTGATTCAAAACAGGCAAAAATAATTTCTGTAGATTTAAGGGCATTTTTAGCACAGAGTACAGACTCACCATCTTCCCGGTAGGCCTGAACAACCTCAGCTATTGCTTTATCAATATAATTCCCCTTCTCACAGTTAAACTCCTGCCAGCTATCATCACCCACTCTTCTGATACGAAGATCAGCACCAGTGGTGGGAAAAACATCAATAACTCCTCTGTCACCTATAACCCGGGTTTGAGCACCTACCAGAGATGAGCCCTTACCGGTTGAGGCCAGACCCAGAACTCCATTATCATACTCCCATAAAGCCAGAGCCTGATTTTCATTATGAGAGCCAAATACAATATTTTCATCAGAATAATCAATCTGGGCCAGAACCCATTCCGCCGGCCGCTCATCATTGAAAAAACCACACAGTTCAAAGGAATGAGTCCCATATTCATAGAGATTTCCCGCAGAAAACTGCACCTTTTCTAATTGTCCAATCTCCCCTTTGTCCAGCATTTCTTTTGCTTTCTGCCAGGGTTCACCAAACCTCCGCTGATGATTAAAGGTTAATTTCACATCTCTTTTCTGACATTCCAGGGCCATGAGTTTGCTGTTTTTCCAGGTTAAGGCCATCGGTTTCTCACAGTGTATGGCCGGAACTCCCAGCCGGGCACAGTTAATTACAATTTCGGCATGATCTTTCATCCAGGTACAGACACTGACTATATCCGGATTTAGCTCCCGGATCATCTCCTTATAATCCGTATACACATTTTTGATATTAAATTCTCGGGCAAATTTTTCGGCATTTTCAAGAACCAGATCCGCACAACCCACAAGGGAACAGTCCTCAATTTTTTCATAGGCCGGAGCATGCTGATAGGCCATAGCATAGCCTTCAGGTCCGGGATTTTCCGGGTCAGGTCCGGTACCGATAAATGCTGCTTTGATCATGTTTATCCTCCTTAAAATTTGTTTTATTTTAAATTATCTTACTTTAGCTATTTTTTAAAAAATAAAAACCTGAATCAAAACCTCTGATTAAGGTCTTTGATTAATGTCCGATAATAACTGTAACTTATCTGTATTCTATATCAATCCATTTAATTTATCAAATTTGAAAACTTGAATGATAAAAAATTATTCTCCCTTAAAAAAAGCTGTCCGATCCCTCTATCTGTTGTATATCAGGATCTGACAGCCCTATAATCTTACAAATACTCTATATACCTGATGGGCGATAAATAAACAGTATTTAAAATCCATAACTTTCACTTTAGTATATCTCCAGTATAGCCGACACTTCCGTCCACCATATATCACCGGCTCCACTTTCATGAATACTGTAATTTCCTAAATCAAAAGCAATTACTGCAAGTATTAGCATTAGAAATAATATGATCATTACTTTTTTCATTTTTAAGACCTCCAAAAAATTTATTGTATTAAAAAGGCAGTTCAAAGAAATGTCCGCTGAAAAATATAAAGGCGGCCAGCAGGGTTAAAAGAATATTCAAAAGCTGTCCTCCGACATAAAGTTTTATTGCACTGGAATTTTTCAGAGTATCACTCATTTCACTGAAATCAGAATCCAGACCAATACTGATAAAAGCCAGTGTGAAAAACAGACCACGGTAAGCATCCAGTATTTCCAGACTGGAGTTCACTACAGGTTCAGACAGCAGGAAGGAAAAAATTAATGAAGCCGCCACAAAGCCAAATATAAAGCGGGGGATCCTGGTAAATATCTGTTTGATGCTGACCTCACTCCGTTCGGTTTTTTTGTTTTCATAGCGGGTTATCCAGAACACGGCAATTCCAAAGGCCACCACTCCAATTAAAATGTTTTGAATCATTTTTATTATAGCTGCTACTTCCATGGCTTCACTGCCCAGCATAGCCGAAGCGGCCACCACAGCACCAGTGGCATCAATAGTACCCCCCAGCCAGGCTCCGCCTATAATGGCATCAATACCCAGCAGCTGTATCAAAGCAGGCATACCCACCATCATGAGCACAGTGAAAATAAGGGTTATGGAAATAGCAAGGGTGATTTCTTCTTTTTTTGCCCGGGAGGCAGTTCCCGAAGCAATTGCCGCAGACACACCACAGACTGATGTAGCCGTAGAAATGGTAATTGCCAGCTCCTTATTTTCTTTCATGTCCAATACTTTCTGAGAAAATATATACATTATGATTAAAACGGTAGGAGTTACTATCCAGGCTACTCCCAGCCCAACAGCCCCCAGAGCAAGCATCCGGTTGAAAAGAATTGAAGCTCCCAGCAGGACCAGACCTGTTTTAATATAAAGACCTGTTCGCACTGCACTTTTTAAAAAATCAGGCAGTTCAAAAATATTACTGATAACCAATCCAATTATTAGAGCCCAGATCACATCATTAAAACCATAGTGGCTTAATGGAACATAATTACCCAGAATATAAGCCAGGAAGGCCAGCAGGAAAACTGCTGGAAAACCTTTTATAAAGCTTTTGAACTGATCACGATCACTGAAATAAACGGCCAGTCCAAACAGTAAAAGAGCAAAAAGTGCCGTCAGGATAATCCCGCCATATATATCTGTTGGAACAGCATTTACAATCGATTCCACTCCTTCAGCACCCCACTCCCGGGGCAGAACCGGACCCCGTAAAAATCCACTAATTGCTCCCCCAATTAAAAGAGCTCCCAGCCAGACTGTCCACCACGAACTCTTCTCCCAGAGGTTTTTTAGTTCAAAACTGTTTTTAGTAATCCTTTTACCTGCCTTTTCTTCACTCACGAATTTTTCCTCCTTTACTTATTAATTTTATTACCAGCCAATTTTATTTACTTAACCTGAATCGTCTCCTGCAATGGCTTTGTATGGATACCACACTCTCCACCACATTTACTGGTTCCACTCCATCTACCTGCTCTCTCATTTGAACTGGTAGTAATTTCAGTACAGGGAGCACAGCCCAAAGAGCGATAACCCTTCTTATAAAGAGGATTAACATCAACATCATTTAAAGCTAAATACTGCCATATTTCTCTTTCCTTCCACAATAATATAGGATTTAATTTAATTAACCCTTCATCCCGCTCTTCAATTTCTAAATAATCTATTCTGGTTCTACCTTCAGTACATCTCAAACCAGTGATCCAGCAGTCAGCATTTAAGTCTTCCAGAGCTTCACCTGTTGGTCTTACTTTCAACAATTCACAGCAGTAATCCGGGTCTTTTTCATATAATTTTTCCTTAAGAGAAACATCACTTTTGTAAATTTTTAATTCGGGATATCTTTTTACTTCTTCTTTCATAAATTGGATTGTTTCATCCGGGAAAAATCGAGTAGCAACAATAAAACCTTCAATATCATCACTTACTCTTTTTGATAAATGCCAGACTGCTGCCGAATCCTTTCCCAGACTATTAGCGACTACAAGGTTGTCCCCATATTCATGATATGCTTCCTCAATTAATTCAAGAGATCTATCAACCTT
>PWDW01000167.1 GCA_003553225.1 Halanaerobiaceae bacterium | reverse complement strand
CCGGTCAATTCCACCTCATACTCTCCATCCTTGACCTCTACTTTTAAAAGTCTATTTTCAAAATAGGGCTCGATGACCTCGAATTTAGACAACTCTTCTTGCTCTATCTGATTAAGAAATACCATTAGCTCCTCCTTGCTGAATATTTCTTCCATCATATCTCCTCCGCATGTTTTGATCTCAGGTCTAATAATCTCACTCGATTTCTCTCGATTGTAGGCAATAACTTTTTTCTCTCTCTTTCATCATCTATCTCTAAAAAGAAAATATAATCAAAAAAGTTTTCACCCTTATCCATGAGGACTTTAGCGGTAGTATATTTAGAAGCAGCGCTTATATCTAACGCCATTAAACCGTTGCTAGAATCTTCTATCAAAACCCGAAGATCGTGGACGTCAGAAAAGAGAGTTGATTCGACTGAAGAGTCCACCTTATAGCTTTCCAAGAGTCGCTTAAAATCCTTTTCAAGTTCGTCTAAAAACTCAACTTCCTCATCTAGGATAAGAAAAAGTTCATCTGGTTTGAACCTTCCTTTTTTCAAGACCGCCCAAAGGCTGTTGATAGCCGTCCGATGTTCGGTCCCTATCAACGTAATGTATTTATCCATCGTTATTGACCTCTTCAACACATAAATAAGGGTTATAAATATGGATTACTATCAATTTCATCGAGCACCCTCCAACAAGGCCTAGGGTTCATACTCAATAAACAAAAAATGGGGTAATGTATAGATTGAAGATCTACAGAGGAGATGAAAAGGACTGTAATGTTGTTAGAAATTTTCTTTTCCAAAGATATGACAGGCGATTTTCCTCCCATAAGCTTCGATCAGATCAGGATTCTCGCGTTCACACACAGCCTTGCTGTGTGGACATCTAGGGGAAAATGCACATCCTTTCGGGGGATTCACCGGACTAGGGACTTCCCCGGTCAATGGAGCCTTTACTCTTTTATCAGGATCAGGCTGAGGGACTGATTTGAACAGGCCTTTAGTGTAAGGATGTTTAGGATTCTGGAAGACATCGCTTGTTTCACCGATCTCTACAAGTTTACCTAGGTACATCACACCTAACCTATCACTTATGGCCCTCACAAGATTTATATTGTGAGATATGAACATGTAGGATACATCGAATTTGTCTTTTGCTCTATCTAATAGCTTTAGTATCTTGGATTGAACAGAAACATCGAGAGCTGAAGTGGGTTCATCTAAAACAAGAAAATCCGGTTCGAGACATAGCGCTCGTGCGATACAAACACGCTGTTTTTGTCCACCACTCAACTCGTGAGGATACCTTATAAGATGCTCAGCTTTCAATCCCATGGTATTTAAGATGTCTACCATCTTCCTGAGCTTCTCATCTTCTGATGATACCATATTATGAATCACTAATGGTCTATTCAGATGATCATAAACTGTCATCTGAGGGTTCAAAGCGCTGACCGGGTCTTGGAAAACTATATTCATCTTTTTCCTGTGTTTTCTCATCTCCTTATCATCTATATCGGTAATATCCTTTACACTGTACACCTTCATGGAATTTTCTTCACCTTTAACCAGATAAGTGGACCTGTCGTCATCGATCCTCCAGCTATTTGGACCTTTTTTTGATACACTAGCATCCGCACTGAGTCCATATTTGTTCTTTTCGAAGGACTTCCTTAACTTTGGATCGATTCCGTCATTATCTAGGATGTCTTTGGCTTTTCTAGGATTTAACTTCAAATCAAATAGATGCTTTTCGTCGAAGAAAATATTTCCACTAGTCGGTTTAATGAGCTTTAAAATTGTCCTTCCTAAAGTAGTCTTTCCGCATCCACTTTCCCCTACAATGCCTAGAGTCTCTCCTTTTATCACATTTAGGGAAACACCATTAACTGCTTTAACCGTTCCTTTTTTAGATTGGAAAAATTTTTTCAGATTTTGGGTTTCTACGATGTTCATTTTACTTCCTCCCAGAAATAACAAGCAACGAAATGGTCCTTATCTATGTGTTCAAGACTCGGCTTTTTTTCTTTGCAGATCTTCTGTGCATACTCACAGCGAGGATGAAATCTACATCCAGAAGGCGGATTTATTAGACGGGGGACAGTTCCTGGGATAGTTTCAAATTCTTCTATATTCAACTTCACCCCTGGAACAGAGTGTATCAAACCTTTCGTATAAGGATGTCTAGGATTATTGAAAATGTCATGTACATTTGCTGTTTCTGCTATTTGCCCTCCGTACATAACCGTAACAACGTCACAGATCTCAGAGATAACAGCCATATCATGCGTTATATAAAGGATAGAAAGATTTTCTTTTTCTTTTAGCTCTTCCAATACCTTCAAAAATTGAGCCTGTATCGAAACGTCCAGAGCTGTAGTCGGTTCGTCTGCGATCAGTAAATTGGAATTGCAGGCAAGCATCATTGCTATCATGATCCTCTGCATCATCCCGCCGCTCAATTCGTGAGGGTATTTTTCGTACACGTCTTCGGGATCAGGAAGTTTGACTCTATCTAGTTCATCTAAGACCAATCTTTGAGCTTCTTCCTTATCATTGCTCTGATAAAGAACAATAGATTCTCTAATTTGCTCCCCAGCAGTATAGACGGGATTCAGTGAGGTAGAAGGGTTCTGGAATATCATGCTTATCTCGTTGCCTCTGACCTCTTTTCTCAGCGTTTTTTCTTTCAACTCTAGTAGATCAACACCTTTGTAGAGAATATTTCCTCCACGGATGATCGCATTGTTGTCCAATAATCCTAAAGTCGTCAAACTCGTTACCGATTTACCACAACCTGTCTCGCCTATTAGACCATGTATCTCTCCCTTTTTTACAGTAAGACTCACATTGTCAAGGGCCTTCACAGTCCCCTCTTCTGTTGAGAAATCCAATTTTAAGTCTTTGATTTCAAGGAGGGGCTCTCCTTTTCTGACGTTCTTAGCTATATTAATCCCCTCCTCCTCTGACAGGATCTAGAGCGTCTCTCAATCCATCTCCCATAAAGTTGAATGCCAAAACGGTGATCACTATTGCTAGTCCAGGATAAGTAATAGGCCATGGATTCGACCACATATAGGCCTGAGCTTCATTGACCATCAATCCCCACTCGGGAGTCGGTCTCTGAGCGCCTATCCCTAAGAAGCTCAAGGTTGCTGAAAACAATAGAGCTGAAGGCATCTGGATGGTCGCAACTACTACTACCGAAGGTAAAACGTTCGGTAAAAAATATCTAGAGATGGTATTTAATTTGCTTTCCCCAATCGCTTTTGCGCCCTCTATATAATTTTCCTGCTTGATGCCTAGTACATCACCTCTAGTAACTCTAGCGAATCTAGTCCACATTATCAGCCCTACTGCGATGATAACCGGATAAATTCCTCTTTCAAATGCGATGGTTATCCCGGCTGCAAAGACTAAGACGGGGAAAGCCATGAAAGTATCAACCACTCTCATTATTATTTCGTCTACCCAGCCGCCCATTGTTCCAGCTATTAATCCCAATGTTACTCCTATACCCCCAGATACCGCGACTATTAAAAGGCCTATCAGCAGTGCGATTCTCGAGCCATAAATCAAACGTGAGAAAATACACATCCCGTTAGCATCAGTTCCTAGAGGAAATTCAGAAGAAGGGCTTTCCCTCTGTCTATCAGCACCGGTTTTTTCAGGATCGTTTGGTGCTATGAACGGAGCAAAAATAGCCACGCCAATCAAGAGGAGAAGTACTACGATACCAAAGATAGCTAATTTATTTCTCTTGAATCTTAACCAGACAAGTTCCATCTGGCTGGTTTCCTTTCCTTTCAGATCTTCCAATTCTTGTTTTATATCTGTCTCTTCAGTTCCGAAATATGATTTGTCTTCGTCTTTTTCGACCATCTTTATACCTCCTCCTCTTTCCCTATGTCTATCCGTGGGTCAACGAAAGTGTAACCGATATCTGCCGCTAGATTAGCTAAAACAGCAATTATAGTGATCAGAAGAACAGAGCTCTGTACCAGTATGAAATCCCGGTTAAGCGTTCCTGAGAGAATCAATCGACCCATGCCAGGGATATTGAAAATTTGTTCAGTCACCATAGCTCCTCCTATTAACCACGGCAATCTCATAGCAACAACGGTGACTACAGGGATCAATGCATTTCTAAGCCCATGCTTGAAAATGACCGTATTCTTCGTTAACCCTTTTGTCTTAGCAGATTTGATGTAATCTCTGTTCATGACACTCAGCATACTAGATCTAGTGAGTCTAGCTATTATCGCCTGAAGTCTTAGACCTAGAATAAGTGCCGGGAGGAAAAGGTAATAGAGTCCTCCAATTCCCCCTGTATATCCCATGATAGGAAACAGGCCGAGTTCGTAAGCGATGTAAAGTTGAAATATCGTCGCTGCCCAGAAGCTAGGTATAGAACGCCAGAAAAGAGATTGAACCGTGGCGACATAATCTATCCAAGTATTATGCTTCAAAGCTCCTAACACGCCCATACTGATACCGATAGTAAGTGATATTAAAAGGGATAAACCCATAAGTTGAAATGTTACAGGGAGTCTATCCATTATAAGCCCCGCGACAGGTTCTTCAAAAGTTAAGGAGGTCCCCATCTCCCCATGAAAGAGACCAGTAAACCAATTGTAATACTGTCTGTAGAGTGGTAAATGTAGATCATGCCGTTCTCTGAATTGTTGAATAGCCTCCTCACCAGCAGCTGGAGAAGTGTTGATCCTAGCTAAATCAAGACCACCAGCTCTCATCATCAAAAAGGCAACCAAAGTGGCTAGAATCAAAACAGGGATAACCCGTATAGTCCTATTTATTATGAACCGCTTACGTTTGCTTTCGATGTATTTTTCTAACATCAGAAAAGGAATACAAAAAAGTAAAAGAAAAAGTTTTTGGTCAATTAGCGGAGTTTCAGAAGATATCACTCAACTCTCCATCCGGGTAGAGACACTAAAGGACCAGCACCCATATAGGGGTTCTAGGATTCTTCTGGTATATCTAAAGATTCATGGTAAACTCTAGGCATCCTTTTAGTGTATACTATGTAGAAACCCATGTCTTCTTCGACTAGTATCTCCTGTGCTTCGTGATACAAGTCCCCTCTCTTCTCATCACTCAAGCATCAGAAAAATGTAGAAAAAAAGTAAGAAAGGGTTTTTAGATATAAATAGGGGGAATGTCGATTACCCTGTCTGTTGGTTGAACGCGATCCGGTTGTGGCCGAGATCCTGGAAGGATCTTGTTATTACATCGTCTTCGTCGGCTAAATCGTGGTAATTACTTGGATATATCCTTGACATGTAGTGAACATCACCAGCTCTTAGTGATGTGATAGCACCAGTTTCCTCATCAATGAAATCAAATCTAACTTCCTCGATATTCACGTCGTGTCTGTAATCTTCAAATGCGGTTAGAATTACTTCGACACCTGGTGTACGATCCTCGAGTTCGTAAGGTCCAGAACCGAACAGGTTGTTCTCATAATCTTCCCATCCGTTCTCTTGGATGTATTCACTAGGCAATATATACAGCGACTCGAATCCTCCGCTTTGGAGAATCTCCATATCTCTGTTTTCCATATGAATCTCTAAAGTGTAGTCATCGACAGCTTCGACATAATCAACGTTGGCAAAGTCTCCCGATCTGGGAGATGCCGGGTTTTCATCTACATCGTAGAGATCAAAATACTCGTCGTCATCCTCGTCCATCATCATAGTGTTTATTGTAAATTCAGCATCGTGGGCTGTCACTTCATCACCATTGTGGAACTCTAGACCCTCTTCAATTTCAAAGGTTATTTCTAGTCCGTCATCACTTATTTCAAAACTCTCAGCAATTGTACCGTCGGCTTCAGCATTAGGAACTGCATCAGGGTAGGTAGAAATCAATGTGTCGTACATCTGTATGAACACGTAGGCCGTATATACGTCTGAATACCGGATCGGGTGGAAGTCTTCAGGTTCGTGTCTTTGAGCTATTTCAAGTCTTTCTCCTTCGTCCTCAAGTTCCCACTCGGGTAGGGACACTAAAGGACCAGCACCCATATAGGGGTTCCAGGATTCTTCTGGTATATCTAAAGATTCATGGTAAGCTCTAGGCATCCTTTCAGTGTATACTATATAACAACCCATGTCATCCTCGACTAGTATCTCTTGCGCTTCGTGATACAGGCTCCATCTGGTGTCATCATCGGGTTCCCTGACAGCCTGTTCAATCTTTTCGGTGAATTCTGTTCCTTCGTACCAACCAGAGTAATAAGCCCATGGAGAACCTTCCATCATATATGCCATGATGTACTGCGCACTTGGAGTACCAGACCATCCTGAATAGCTCAGTGGGGCCTCACCTGCATCGACCGCACTGATATATTCCGCCCACTCAAGGGGTTCAAGGTTAAGTTCTATTCCTGCCTCTTCAAGGTGTTCCTGCACCACTAACATCTCGTTTGCTCTTTCGTCATCAGGCACGTACAATGCAGTTTCAAAGTACATCCCGTCATCGTTCTCTTCATAACCCGCTTCTTCTATCAGCCTTCTCGCTTCATCGATATCTTGCTCGTACAACATCAAATCTGGATTATGTGCTGCATGCCCTTCAGGAACTGGAGAACGTGTATTGTCGGCTAGTTCCTCTGTCAT
>PWDW01000173.1 GCA_003553225.1 Halanaerobiaceae bacterium | reverse complement strand
TAAGAACTAATCTGAATTAATAATTTTAATCATAATATGATTTTTAAATATAAGAAATAATCCCAAAATTAAACTTAAAGCAAAGTGAATTAAATTCTCCCAGGGTATTTGTCCAATAGGAGTCTGCGTGAAGGACATACTGATTCTAGAAAAGACGGAGAAAGAGTTTAATAAGATAAATATTCCTGCTATTGAAAAGGCAATTTTATATAAATGGATGGGGGTTATATTTTGCATTGCTTCAGAGTTTATTTTATGTTCATTTAAAGGATGTAAAAGATAACTGGATATTATATCGGCATATATCCAAAAACTAATAATAAGTCCTAACCTTATAAGAATAAAAATAATATAGCTTATGGTGGCATGGTTAATTTCTTCAAAACCAGCAAAAAGAGTAAATAAAAAAGGAAGCTCTCTGGCCAGTGTTGTGAAAAAATAGATTGATAAAATTCTTATTCCTATAATTGTTAGTGATTTCATTTTTATTCTCCTATATTTGAAGTTTTACAGGGGTGATTATTTTAGAATATTTAATAGTTTTGTAATAATACAAATAGAACAAAGAGATTCCTAAAAATAGATTCCTAAAATCCTATTTTAATACTTCTATAAAAGATTATAAAATCCTCTTATTTGTTATAATCACCTCTCAGTGCCTCTAATCAAAACAAGGAGGGAGGTTATTTTTAATAATAAATACTGTTTTTGTGGACTGTGGAAAAATTTGTGACCTGTATTTAATATTTTTTAAAATATTTTGCTTATATTCATTAAAATTTAGAAAAAGTGTGGTATAATTAACCTAAATATATACATAAGGACGGTGAGTTATATAAAATGAGTGATCAGAAAAGATATTCACCTGTTAGTAAAAAGCTGCCCGAATTTTGGCATGGGGCTGATTATAATCCCGATCAGTGGCTGCATCGCCCGGAAATTTTGCAGAAAGATATTGAACTGATGAAAAAAGCCAATTGTAATGTTATGGCTCTGGGTATATTTGCCTGGGCTGCTCTGGAGCCCCGGGAAGGAGAATATAATCTGGACTGGCTGCAGGAGAGGATGGATAGTTTATATAAAAATGGTATTTATACTATTCTGGCCACCCCCAGTGGGGCCCGTCCGGCCTGGATGTCTCAGAAATATCCAGAAGTATTAAGGGTTCAGTCCAACCGGCAGCGTATTCTGCAGGGAAATCGACATAATCACTGTTTTAGTTCTCCAGTTTATAGAGAAAAAATATCGCAGATTAATCGTAAACTTGCTGAAAGATTTAAGGAACATCCCGGTTTAATCCTCTGGCATGTCAGTAATGAATACAGTGGTTCCTGTCACTGTGAAATATGTCAGGAGCAGTTTCGGGAGGGGTTAAAAGAAAAATACGGAACCCTGGAGGAGCTGAATAGAAGCTGGTGGACCGCATTCTGGAGCCACACTTATACTGACTGGAAACAGATTGAATCTCCGGCTCCTCACGGAGAGCAGTCAATACAGGCCCTGAAAATTGACTGGAAAAGATTTACCACAGATCAGACCATTGATTTTTTCCGTAATGAGATTACACCTCTTAAAGAACTTACTCCGGAGGTACCGGTGACCACCAATTTTATGGGTACTTTCCCCGGGCTGGATTACTGGAAATTTGCCTCTGAAGTTGATGTTGTGGCCTGGGATAGTTACCCTGCCTGGCACTGCAGCTGGAAAGAGGATCAAGAAGTTGCTTCCGACACTGCCTTTACCCATGATCTGCAGAGATCTCTTAAAGGAGGTCAGCCATTTTTATTGATGGAAAGCACTCCCAGCCGACAGAACTGGCGTAAAGTGGCAAAGTCTAAAAAACCCGGTATGCATCTTTTATCTTCCCTGCAGGCTGTGGCTCATGGTTCAGATACTGTTCAATATTTTCAGTGGAGAATGGGCCGGGGAGGAGCCGAAAAATTTCACGGGGCTGTTGTTGATCATGCCGGTGATGAGAAGAGAAGGGTTTTCCGGGAGGTAGGTGAAACCGGGGAAGTTCTGTCCCGGCTGGATTCTATACCGGGCAGTTATGTTGAGTCTGAAGCAGCAATCATGTTTGATTGGGAAAATCGCTGGGGCCTAAAAGAAGCCCATATTCCCCGCAAGGAAAAGAATTATGAGCAGGTTTGCAAAAATCATTACCGGCAGTTCTGGAAGCGAGGTATTCCTCTGGATATAGTGGGGCAGGATTCTTCACTGGAGAATTATCGGCTTCTTATTGTGCCTATGCTGTATATGGTTAAGGAAGGTACAGCCGAAAAAATTAAGAATTTTGTTGAACAGGGAGGTACTCTGGTGCTTACTTATTTTTCGGGGATAGTTAATGAAAATGATCTCTGTTTTCAGGATAAGGCTCCGGGTCCTCTAAAAGAAGCAGCCGGTATATCAGTGGAAGAGATAATTCCTTTATATGAAGAGGAAAATTACCAGCTTAAAATGGAACAGAATAATAAACTTGGTCTTAAAAAGTCCTACCGGGCAGATGACTTCTGTGAGGAGCTTAATCTTGAGGGAGCCCAAAGTCTGGCTCGATTTAGCTCCGGTTATTTAGCAGAAAGTCCGGCCCTGACTGTTAATAATCTGGGCCAGGGCCGAGTTTATTATATTGCGTCCCGCAATGAACAGGATTTTCTTGCCGATTTTTATTATTATTTAACAAAAAAACTGTCTATTAGTCCTGTTCTGGATATTGAAGTTCCGGAGGGAGTAAGTATTCAAAAAAGAACAGATGGTACAGCTGATTATCTCTTTTTGATGAATTTTACCGAACAGCGCAGGACACTAAAGCCCGGAAAAAAAGAATTATATGATCTGGTGGAGGAGAAAAAAGTAACGGATTCTATTACTCTTGAGGGTTTTGGAGTTCGTGTTTTGAAAAGAAAAAGGGGAAAATAAATAGTAAAGACCTATAATTAAAAAATATAATAAAGAAATATAAAAAAATATAATAGGGACACATAATAAAGGCACATAATAAAGACACATAGTAAAGAAACATAAAGTTTGAATCAGATATAAAAAGAATTGTTCACTACTTTTGGGGAATATAACTAACCAGGGGGTCTAATTAAAATGAAATTTACAGATGGATTCTGGCGTCTCAAGGATGGGGTAAGTATTGATTATCCCCGGGAAGTTCATCAGATTCAAAAAGAAGAAGATCAGGTGGTAATTACTGCTCCAGAAAGAAAAATAAACCACCGGGGGAATACTCTGAACTGTATGCTGTTTACTATTACTCTAAGTGCTCCGGTATCCGGAATTTTGAGGATCCAGGTGGAGCATTTTCAGGGAACTGCTAATCGGGGGCCAGAATTTGATATTGTTGCTGATGTGAATAATGGCATATTAGAGGTAGAAGAAACAGGGCAAGAATTAATTGTATCCTCGGGTAATCTCCGGGCGGTCATAAATAAACAGGACTGGCAAATCAGCTATTTAAATAGTGAAGGTCCTTTAACTAAAAGTGGTCCCGAACATCTGGGTTTTGTTAAAACCGATGAGGGTAAGACATATCTTCGGGAACAGCTGGATTTGGATGTAAATGAATATGTCTATGGACTTGGTGAACGATTTACCCCTTTTGTTAAAAATGGGCAGGTTGTTGATATCTGGAACAAAGATGGAGGTACCAGCAGCCATCAGGCTTATAAAAATATTCCTTTTTATTTAACCAATAAAGGATATGGTGTGTTTGTCAATCATCCCGAAAAAGTATCCTATGAAGTTGCTTCAGAAACTGTATCCCGGGTACAGTTTAGTGTCCCGGGGCAAAAGCTGGATTATTATGTCATTAATGGTCCTGAGCCCCGGGATGTGCTGCAGAAATATACTCAGCTCACGGGTCGTCCGGCCCGACCTCCGGCCTGGTCTTTTGGTCTCTGGCTTACAACCTCTTTTACCACTGATTATGATGAAGAGACGGTAAATAAGTTTATCGACGGGATGGCTGAAAGGGATATACCCCTGAGGGTTTTTCATTTTGACTGTTTCTGGATGCGGGAGTTTCACTGGTGTAATTTCCAGTGGGATAAAAGAGTTTTTCCGGATCCGGAGGGGATGCTTAAACGGCTAAAAGATAAAGGCCTTAAAATATGTGTCTGGATTAACCCCTATATTGCTCAGCAGTCTCATTTATTTACGGAAGGAAGAAAAAATGATTATCTGTTAAAAAAGAAAAATGGAGATATATATCAAACAGATCAGTGGCAGGCCGGGATGGGGATTGTTGATTTCACAAACCCTGAGGCCCGTACATGGTATACTTCACAGCTGAAAAAGCTGCTGGATTTGGGGGTTGACAGTTTTAAAACCGATTTTGGAGAAAGAATTCCCGTTAATGTAGAGTATTATGACAAATCTGATCCTCAAAAAATGCATAATTATTATTCCTATCTTTATAATAAAACAGTATTTGAATTTCTGGAAAAAGAAAAAGGAACAGGAGAGGCAGTTCTGTTTGCCCGTTCAGGCAGTACCGGATCCCAGAAATATCCGGTTCACTGGGGAGGTGACTGTGTGACCAGTTATGAATCTATGGCTGAAAGTCTGCGGGGTGGGCTTTCTTTATGTTTGTCAGGTTTTAGTTTCTGGAGTCATGATATTGGAGGATTTTCCGGAGAAAAGGATCCCGATATTTTTAAACGCTGGCTTGCTTTTGGGCTCCTTTCATCACACAGCCGACTCCACGGTAATTCCAGTTACCGGGTGCCCTGGGCTTATGATGAAGAGTCAGTGGAGGTGGCCCGTTATTTTACAAAGCTAAAAAATAGATTAATGCCTTATATTTACGGAAAATCTGTTCTTGCTTCCCGGGAGGGAATACCTTTGATGAGAGCCATGATGCTGGAATTTTCATCTGATCCGGCCTGCACTCATCTGGACAGACAGTATATGCTGGGTGATTCTCTGCTGGTTGCTCCGGTTATGAGTTCTGACGGGAAGGTGAGCTATTATCTTCCGGAAGGAAAGTGGACCAATTTTATAACAGGAGAGACTGTAAGTGGAGGTTGCTGGTGCCAAAAACAGCATGGTTATATGAGTCTGCCGCTTATGGTGGCTCCAGGTACGGTGCTTCCTGTGGGGGATGAGAGCCGGCAGGCTGATTATGAATACAGTTCCGGGATTACTTTTGAAGTTTTTGAACTGCCGAATAATGAACCGGTGTCTGGTGAAGTATACAGTACAGAAGGTGAGCTGAG
The DNA here is from genome assembly GCA_003553225.1 of Halanaerobiaceae bacterium. Lineage (GTDB taxonomy): Bacteria > Bacillota > Halanaerobiia > Halanaerobiales > Halarsenatibacteraceae > T1SED10-99. The sequence goes on along the minus strand of PWDW01000173.1, from coordinate 1,423 downwards.
GTTAGTGGTTGAGGTTAAAAAAAGAGATGATCAGATTGAAATTAGGCCCCGGAAAGGGGATACAAAATCATATACCTTACTTTTAAGAAATATAGGCTCATTTTCTTCAGTTCAGGGAGCTGATGTTGAACAGGTTGAAAAAGGATTGAAAATTATTCCTCATAATGTTTCTAAAATAACTGTAAAGCTATAATAAAGGCGAGGAGATAATAACCGTAAAGCTGTAAAAAAAGCTGTAAAAGATATTAGTTTGTTTTATTCTTTCATACAGGCTCCAGGCTCAAAACATATAAAAATTAAAATATTATGTCCATCAGGAAGGAAATATGTGTTTTATCTATAATTTAAATAACAAGTTATAAATAAAAAGTGTGAATAATATAAAATATTTAAAAAAATAAACCAAAAGGGGAGATAAGCTATGGATGAAAAAAACACTGCTCTGGGGATTGGGGAAAATATCGAGGGTGCTCTATGTTATGTACTGGGCTGGATTACCGGTATAGTTTTTCTGGTTGTAGAAAAGAATAATCAGTATATCAGGTTTCATGCCATGCAGTCACTGGTTGTCTTTTTAGGTTTATTTGTCTTGAGTGTTGTGGTGGGCTGGATTCCCATAATAGGCTGGTTGATTGCTATTTTGATTTTTCCTGTAGGATTGATATTGTGGATTTTATTAATGATCAAAGCCTATCAGGGAGAGATGTATAAATTACCGGTTGTGGGCGATTTTGCTGAAGAAAAAGTCTTTGGCCCCCAGGCTTCCGGAGGGCAGGGAAGTGATGATGAGGATATTAATATATAAGATATATAAATAGCAAAATTGAAGAGAAAAATCAAGTTAATATATAAACAACTGTAAAGAAGGTTATGTAAATATATATGTCCATATAAATTAATATTGATCTGAAAATAAAACCTACATTTAAATCTAAATAAATATAAAAAGGATATTCCCGGATATATGATCTTTTATTAATTGGAAAAGATAACAGCCGGGGTATCCTTTTTTTGTGTTTTTTTATATTTTAGTTTAAGGGAAAATGAATTGAGAATTTTGTAAGACCCGGTTTGCTTTCTGCAGAAATTTCACCACCATGGGCCTGGACCAGTTTACGGGTTATAGTCAAACCCAGACCAGCACCACCACTTTTTTGGGAGCGGGATTTATCTGTGCGGTAGAATCTGGAAAAGATAAAAGGCAGGTCTTGTTTGTCTATTCCTGGACCAGAATTTATAACTTCCAGGATAATTTTTTCTTTTTTTTCCTGCAGCTGTAATGTTATGTGTCCTTCAGAAGGCGTGTATTTCACAGCATTGCTGAGGAGGTTTACAATAATTGTTTTTAAACCATTTTGGTCCCCTTTTATGGTGAAAAGATCTCCTATACAGAGAAATTTAAGTTCTATGTTTTTTTGTTTTG
>PWDW01000202.1 GCA_003553225.1 Halanaerobiaceae bacterium | reverse complement strand
ATTATGCAGACCGCTGATATTTGGAAAGATTCCGGACGCTGGGAAGATTTTGGCCCTCTGATGATTAAATTTGAGGATCGCAAAAACAGGAGCTATTGTCTGGGCCCCACCCATGAAGAGGCTGTTGCCGATTTAATCAAAGATGAGGTCCGTTCCTATAAAGATTTACCTTTTAATTTGTTTCAGATCCAGACCAAAGTAAGAGATGAAATAAGGCCCCGGTTTGGGGTGATGAGGGGCCGAGAATTTATTATGAAAGATGCCTACAGTCTGGACCGGGATTTTGCTGGTCTGGATGATAGTTATCAGGATATGTATGATGCCTATGTTCGTGTTTTCAAAAGGTGTGGCCTGGAGACTACAGTGGTGGAAGCAGATACCGGCCCCATGGGAGGTCGGGATTCCCATGAGTTTATGGTTCTGGCCGAATCCGGTGAAGATGAGATTGTGCTCTGCCCGGAATGTGGATATGCGGCCAATGTAGAGCGGGCTGAATCTGCAGATATCGGTGGTGAACACTCCGGGACCAAAAAATCCAGCGGTAATTCTGAAAACCAGCAAGAACAGAGACTGCTGAAGGCAGTGAAGACTCCTGATCAAAAGACAATTGAGGAGCTGTCCGCTTTTCTGGAGGTAAAAAAGGAAAAACTGATTAAAGCTGTGGCTCTGCTGGCCGATGAACAGCCGGTTATTGCCCTGGTGCGTGGTGATGATGAGCTGAATGAGATAAAATTAAAAAATCATCTCCAGGCAGCCGAACTTAAAGCAGTACCCGAAGAGAAGTTTCAGGATTATTTTGACAGCCCTGCCGGTTATATCGGCCCTATTGATCTCACCGATGCTAAAATTATTGCCGACCACAGAGTGGAGTATATCAAAAATGGAGTTTGTGGTGCCAATGAAGTTGATCTGCATTATATTAATGTCAATCCCCGGAGAGATTTTACGGTGGACTCCTATACAGATTTAAGAAAAGTACAGGCCGGTGATCCCTGTCCTGGATGCCAGCGGGAATTAAGGGCCCAATCAGGTATAGAAGTGGGTCATATATTTAAACTGGGCACCAAATACAGCAGTAGTATGGGGGTTACCTATCTTGATGATAATGGGGAGGAGTGTCCCATTGTTATGGGCAGTTATGGTATAGGTATAACCCGACTGATAGCAGCGGCTATTGAGCAAAATCATGATGATTACGGCATAATCTGGCCCCGGGCTCTGGCTCCTTTTCAGGTTGTAATTCTGCCTTTGGGGCGGGATAATAAAGTCAGTGAAACAGCAGAAAATTTATATGATTATCTCCAGCAGCAGGGTGTGGAAACACTTCTTGATGACCGTAATGAGAGGGCGGGAGTTAAATTTAATGATGCCGATCTGGTTGGAATCCCTTTCCGGATAACAGTTGGTTCTCGTTCTCTAAAACAGGGAGTTGTGGAAATAAAGGAGCGCACTTCTGGAGAGGAATATAATATTTCACTGGAAAATGCGGGCCAGAAAATTACAGAACTTGTTTTTAATAATTTATAAAAAAACAAAACAATAAGAGTTACTTTGAGAGCTGGGAGGCGGAAAGGAAATGAAAGATGGGGGCCCAAAAATATGTGCCGTAATTCCGGCATATAATGAGGAAAAAACAATATGTGAAATTATAGATACCCTGCTTCTGGTTGAGGACCTTGATAAAATCGTGGTAGTTGATGATGGTTCAGATGATGAAACCGCTTCTGCTGCCCGACAGACAGGTGTCCAGGTGGTCCAGATGGCTGAAAACAGTGGTAAAGGAGCTGCCCTGGTCCGGGGTTTTAAAGAGATTGAAGATGCGGATATAGTTCTTACTCTGGATGCGGATCTGCTGGGGCTTACTCCCGAACATGTTAAAAAACTTCTGGCCCCCGTTAAACAGGGTGAATGTGATATGTCAGTGGGTCTGTTTAATGAAGGCCGGGGACTGACTGATTTAGCCCGTTTTTTCACTCTTAATCTTTCCGGTCAACGGGCTATAAAGATGAATATTTTAAATGAAATAAATGATCTTGATAAAGAGGGCTTTGGGGTGGAACTACTATTAAATAAGTATGTAAAAGATCACGGAAAGCTGATATTTGTCAGTTTGCCGGAACTTACTCACGTGATGAAAGAAGAAAAGATGGGTTTTTTCCGGGGAGTTAAAGCCCGACTGGGTATGTACTGGGAGATTGTAAAAACAATTTTTATCCGGATTATCAAAAAACAAAATTACCGCAAATAAAATACTCGGAGGTATTATGGTGAAAAAAGCAATTCGACCCGGTGATAAGTATCGGGACTGTTTGAAGTTGATTGTACTCAATCAAAAGAAACAGTCCTGTCTTCTGATCACCAAAAAAGAAACAGCCGGTCTTGAGGAAATCAAAGAAACCCTGAACAAAGAATATCCTGAGCTGGAAATAAAAGAAGTTTCGGATCTGGAGTGTAAACAGGAACTGAAATTAATCTGGCCCCAGATCAAAAAAGAACTCAGTGCTCAGTTTTCTTTTGGACGCAGCTGGCTGGCCAGGTGCCGTTTGATTCAGGAAGAAGATACCTTACATATACAGCTGGAAAATGGTATGGCCTGCAAAAATTTAGGAACTCCCCGCATAAAAAAATTTATAAAAAACAGGCTTTATTTTTATATGGACCGGGATTTTGAAATTAAAATAGTAAACGGGGATTTTTCACCTGCACTGGAGGAGAACAGGCCCCCCGGCAGTGCCACCGGTAATTCATCAAAAAAGGGCACTTCACCATCCCAAAATCATAAGCAAAAAAAAGCTGAACATAAAGCACAGCCCGATAATAAAAGGGGTGTTATGGGGGCTAAAGGAGAAAAATCAATAACCGGTAATATCATCTATGGCCGGAAAATAAAAGCCGAACCCAGTCATGAGATTGAAGAAATCCGCAGTGAAAAAAAATCGGTGGTTATCAGAGGCCGGGTTTTTAACCAGGAAGTAATTAATACCCGTAATGGAAATGTGCTGTTAGTTTTATCTATAACTGATGATCGGGATTCTATTACGGCCAAAATGTTTTTAGACAGCCTTTCTGAGCTGAATACTGAAATTGAAAAGAACATGTGGCTTAAAGTGAGAGGCTCTGTGGAGCATGATGATTACAGTGATGAGCTGGTAATTAAGATTCGTGATATCTCAACTGCCAGCCCCCGGGAGAGAAAGGATCAGGCTCAAAAGACCCGGGGTGAGCTGCATTTACACACCAAAATGAGCACCATGGATTCTGTGGCTGACCTTAAACAAGTTCTAAAAACAGCCGAAAGCTGGGGACATGATTTTCTGGCTCTAACTGACCACGGGGTTGTTCAGTCCTTTCCCGGGGCCTATGAGCAGGCTAAAGATATGGATATTAAGGTTATTTACGGAATGGAGGCCTATGTGGTTGATGATGGAGAACCTATTGTGCTGCGTCCCCGGGAGCAGGATCTTCAAGATGAAGAGTATGTTGTTTTTGATCTGGAGACAACAGGCCTGAATCCCCACCGCCATGAAATAATTGAAATCGGTGCGGTCAAGTTTAAAGGTGGTCAAATACAGGACCGCCTGCAGACCTTTGTGGCTCCGGAAGAAAAAATACCGGAAAAAATTACTGAACTTACGGGGATTAATCAGGATATGGTTGCTGATGCCCCGGATATCGGAACTGTTTTACCGGAATTTTTAGATTTTGTGGCTGAGGGAGTGCTAACCGCCCACAATCTTTCCTTTGATCTGGGCTTTATTGAAGACAAAATAAGGTCCCTCAATTTATCTCCACTCACCAATCCGGCCCTGGATACTCTACAGCTGTCCCGGGCTCTGGTACCTGAACTAAAATCCTATAAGCTTAATAAACTGGCTGACTTTTTCAACAAAAAATTAGACAATCATCACCGGGCTCTGGATGATGCCCGGGTTACTTCCGAAATACTGCAGGAGCTTTTATCCCGGGCAGAAAAAAAAGAGATTCACCGATTATCCTCACTGAACCGCCTGATGGAAGATATAGACCATAAAAAAATGTATCCTCACCATACAACAATTTTGGCCCGGAATAGACAGGGCCTAAAAAATCTCTACCGGCTGGTCTCCAATTCCCATATCGATAATTTCCACCGTGTACCCCGGATATTGAAAAGTGAACTGCTGGCCAAAAGAAAGGGTCTTCTTTTGGGTTCAGGCTGTGAAAGTGGTCAGCTTTATCAGGCAGTCCTGCAGAACAAACCGGACGAGGAGCTTCTGGAACTGGCCCGTACCTATGATTATCTTGAAGTCCAGCCCCCCGGTAATAACAATTTTTTGATCCGGGAGGGAGAAGTTGAATCTGAAAAAGAGCTGCAGGAGATCAACCGTAAAATATATGAAATAGGCCAAAAAACCGGTCTTCCTGCTGCTGCAGTTGGAGATGTTCATTTCCTTAACCCGGAGGACCGGGTGTATAGGCGAATTTTAATGGAAGGCCAGGGTTTTGATGATGCCGCAGATCAGGCACCCCTCTATTTTAGAACAACCGAAGAAATGCTGTCCGCATTCGATTTCATGGATCAAGAAGCAGCCCGGGAACTGGTTATTGAGAATCCCCGAAAAATTGCGGATAAAGTTGAAGAGATTGAAATTATTCCCGACAAATTATTCACCCCGCGGCTGGAAGGAGCGGACGAGAAAATAAGAAAAATTGCTTACCGGGAAGCTGAAGAGATGTACGGCAGCCCACTGCCCGAAATTGTTGAAACTCGTCTGGAAAAGGAACTGGAAGCTATTATAGGTAATGGGTATGCGGTTATTTATTTAACCTCCCGCCGGCTGGTAAAAAAGTCTCTGGAAGATGGTTATCTTGTTGGCTCCCGGGGTTCGGTTGGTTCTTCACTGGCCGCTACAATGACCGGGATAACAGAGGTTAATCCCCTGCCCCCCCATTATAGATGTCCGGAATGCAGTTACAGCAATTTTAATCCCTCAGAGGAAGCAGGAGTTGGTGCTGATCTTCCGGACCGGAACTGTCCTGAATGTGAAACAGAGCTGATCAAAGATGGTTTTGATATACCCTTTGAAGTTTTTCTGGGTTTTGAAGGAGATAAAGTACCTGATATTGATCTGAATTTCTCCGGAGAGTATCAGATGCAGGCCCATGAATACACAGAAGAAATCTTTGGAGAGGACCGGGTTTTCCGGGCCGGTACTATTTCAAAAATAGCAGATAGAACCGCTTTTGGGTTTGTAAAGGGTTATGTGGAAGATAATAATCTTAATCTAAGAGATGCAGAAATGGACAGGTTAATCACCGGGTGTACCGGGGTTAAGCGAACCACTGGCCAGCATCCCGGAGGGCAGATTATAGTTCCCGAGGAGCGGGAAATATATGATTTCACGCCCATCCAGCGGCCCGCAAATGACCAGGACAGTAATGTATTAACCACCCACTTTGAGTTTGAATCTATTCATGATAATCTGCTCAAACTGGATATTTTGGGCCATGATGATCCTACTGCTCTCAAAAGGCTGAATGATTTAACCGGGATAGACCCCCAGAACATTCCGCTTGATGATCCGGAAACCATGAGCCTTTTTTCCGGCACAGAAGTGCTGGGGGTTGAGCCAGAGGAGCTGAAGGCAGAAGTGGGTACTCTGGGTATTCCGGAATTTGGGACTGAATTTGTACGCCAGATGCTTGCAGAAACCCGGCCCACTACCTTTGCTGAGCTGATCCGGATCAGTGGCCTGTCTCATGGAACCGATGTCTGGCTAAATAATGCCCGGGATTTGATAAAAAAAGGTAAAGCTGAACTATCAGAAGTGATCTCGGTGAGAGATGATATAATGAACTACCTGATTGACCGGGGCCTGGAACCGGATCTCGCTTTTCAGATTATGGAAGATGTTCGTCATGGAGCCGGCCTGACTGAAGAACAGGAACAGGAGATGAGAGAGCAGGCGGTACCGGAGTGGTATATAGATTCCTGCCGGAAAATAAAATATATGTTTCCCAAGGCCCATGCGGCGGCCTATGTGATGATGGCCTTCCGGATTGCCTATTTCAAGGTCCATTATCCCCGTGAGTTTTATACCGTGTATTTTTCACTCAATTCTTCAGATTTTGATGCCCAGCTGGCCTGTCAAAAGCTGGGAAAAGTACGAGCCCACAAACAAAAACTGAACGATAAGGAGGATAAAACCGCCAAAGATAACAGTGTTATCAATATTCTGGAGATTGTAGAGGAGGCAGTGCTGCGGGGTATAACCTTTGAAAAAGTTGATTTATATAAATCAGCTCCCCGCTCATTTCAGCTGACTGAAAAAGGTTTAATTCCTCCTCTGACCAGTCTTAAAGGGCTGGGCAGCAGTGCAGCTGAGAGTATTGTCCGGGCCCGAAAAAAAGATGAATTTAGCTCTATTGAGGATTTGATCAACCGCACCGGGGTCAGTAAAACCGTTATCGAGGTTATGCAGGAACACGGAATACTGGACGGTATGCCGGAAAGCAGCCAGATGTCGCTCTTTGAATCCTGATTTTTTTCTCCTTGAAATTCAGAAGACCGGTGGTATCCAGTTCATTTAGATTATTACAGGAGGCCAGAAGAGTATAAAATTATTTCTTTTTTTGCTATTTTAAAAAAATTCAGGGGAGTGGTTTGATGAGTGAAGTGGTTGGGCTTGGGATGTGCTGTCATGATTACATATGTGTTATTCCCTATATGCCCTCTTTTGAGGAAGGTTTAACAATGGTTGATTCCAGTGAACAGGGTGGAGGGCCGGCGGGGACCGCTCTGGCAGCTGTCAGCAGACTGGGAGTTTCCGCCTCTTTTATTGGTCAGGTGGGTTCAGACTACAGTGGTCAATTTATTATT
>PWDW01000114.1 GCA_003553225.1 Halanaerobiaceae bacterium | reverse complement strand
TGTTCATTTAATGAACTATCAAAAATAAAAAAAAGAAATATATTAAATATTTAGCTTTATTGAGTCAAATATAGTGTTTTAAGAATACAATCATTACCACCAACGTAACAAAAGACTCCCATATGGAAAGATATTTAATATTATTATTTTCTAAATGCAGATAATCAAATCATTAATTTAAATAATACCCTATAAATCCAGTTTATGATATGATTCTATGACATCCTTTTGTTCAATACCGAGATAATGCCGGGTTGTGGAAGTGGAAACATGTTTATATTTCTTTTGGATAACTTCAATACTGACTCCATTTTTCCAGGCATGGTAGCCAAATGTTTTTCTTAAGGTATGAGTACCTATATTAATATTGGTTATACCCACATTTCTGCACCATTTATTAACCAAATAGTAAGCTGCAGCTCTGAAAATATTGTATTTTCCAGCTTTTTTACGGGTGTTGTAGAATAAATAATTATTTAAGTCATTTTCAATATTAGTTCTGGAAAATAATAATTTAATAGCCTCTTTTGCCTTTTCATTAATCGCAATCACATTTAACTTTCCGGTTTTTTGTTCTGTGATCTCAAAAGAATCTTTTATCTCAGACAACGAATTTCTGACATCTTTAACCTGGGTTTCTAAAAGATCCCCAATACTTAATCCAAAATTTATACCACACACAAAAAGACAGTAATCCCTGTATTTACCTTTATTTTTTAACATTTTTTTGATAGCTGCAATTTTCTTTTTATCTCGAATTGGTTCCACCCTGTTAGCCATTTTTGATCTCCTTGATTTACCATTATATGTTAATAATACTATTAAATGGTAATTATGTCAAGAAGATCTTTTCTAATTACTTTAAAATTATCTATACCCTTACTCAGAATTATAATTTCTCAAAATATTTCTTTAATATTTCTAAAACATCGCTTAAGTTTCTAACTGAAGATTCTTCTATACTTGAATTATTTTTTATATGTTTATGATGAGGAAAAGTATTAATATTGTCATGATGAGGAGCATTGTCCCAGCCATAAATAATATTGTTATTAGAATTTAAAAAATAATAACTATACTTAATTAAGTCAGTTCCTTCTCTTATCTCTTTAACTCTTAAAGACATATTTCCTTTTAAAATAAAAATGGCTTTATAGGAAGTAAGATTACTTTCAGTTGATTTATATTCTTCTTTTTTTATATCAACTATAATAAAATTAAACTTCTCTACAATATCATTATGAAACATTTATTTCATCTCCAAGCAATGATTTATATTTAGTAATTAATTGCTTTGAATTTTGATACACTTTTTTCCAATAAAACCAGTCCATATAATCATCATGTTCTTCTAATGAATTACCAATCCCGTTTTTTTCATATTTTTCCAGTGTACAACCGTATTTTTTTTCAAATTTATTAATTTTTTTTTCAGCTTTTTTAGCTTCTTTTTTCAATTTTTTTAATCGTTCTTTAATTGAAATAGATAAAACAGTGTTCATTAATTTATCTTTTTCAGATTCAGGCAATTCAAAAATATCATCAGGGACTTCTAATTCAATCTTTTTCATCATTTTCCCCCTCTCTAATTTTGAACCATAGTTTTCTTTACCAATATTATATCACAGTTTCATATTAACATAAAACTTTTAAAGTCTCCTTAACCAGGCCTTATTAATTGGAATTATGTCAAGAAGATTACTTGTTTGGTTTTGTTGTAATATGACGGCGGCAGTCATAGTTAATTTTTTCCAATTCGCAGTCGATGAATTATATTCACACTTTCGATATTCAAATTATATAGGTCCTCTTCCAGCTCCGGATTCCAGTAAAAAACCACAGATTCATCTATTTCATGGCCCTTAATTTCAGCAGCAGTATTATATATGCGGTAATTCTGGTTCAGGTTATTTAAATTACTGCGCACCAGAGTCCATACTTCCTGATATTTTTGATTTTCTTTTTTTAAAATACAGATTTCTTTATGGGGATACACTTCTTCTGTTAATTCCTGCATCAGTTCCTCTAAATTGGAGATAATATTATATGATTCCTGAACATAATTTAAAGTTTTCTGGGTAACAACCTTCATTCCCCGGGGAGTTAAGAGGTACTTAACTTTCCGGGTGCTCAGCTCTTTTATTTCCACTAAACCTTTCTGTACACATTTTTTGAGCAGATTATTAACATTACCCAGAGAAAAACCGGATTTTTGGGCCAGGTCTCTCTGGGACACATCTCCTCCATCTTCTTTAATAATATGTAGTATATCGGTTATATTCTGCTGCACAAAAATCACCTATTATTACAAATTAACTTTATGATAGGCCTCCAGAACATCCTTTTCTTCAATACCCAGATAATGCCGGGTGGTTTCCGTTGAATTATGTTTATACTTTTTCTGGATGACTTCAATGCTGACCCCGTTTTTCCAGGCATGGTAGCCAAATGTTTTTCTTAAGCTGTGTGTGCCCACCCTGACATCTCTGAGGCCCACTTTTTTACACCATTTGCGGATCAACCGATAGGCCTGGATTCTAGAAATGGCTTTTTTACCGAATTTTTTTCGGGTATTGTAAAAAAGGTAATTGTTTGGGTCCCGGGCCAGATCTACATGTGAAAACAAAAACTTTATAGCTTCTCGGGCATCGTCATTAATCTCAATCACATTTAATCTGTTCGTCTTCTGCTCTCTAATTTCAAAACTAACCTTTATCTCCGATAATGAATTCTGCACATCTTTAACCTGAATCCGCAGCAGATCCCCAATCCGCAGTCCGAAATTTATACCACACACAAAAAGGCAGTAGTCCCGGAATTTCCCTTCTTTTTTCAGTAAATTTTTAATTGCCGTAATATGTTTTTTCTCCCGAATGGGCTCCACTCTATTGGACATAATAGCTGGTTTCTCCTTTTAGATCCCGGTATTTAGCTGTCGATCCATAATTGTAAGTATCTTCCATTTTTGTGAATCTATTACTAATTATAGCATAACCAGGAATTTTATCAAGGAGAACCATATCCAATTTTTGTATTTGTGTTCAGTTTTTAAACACTTATAACAATAATTCAATACTAAAGCAAAAATTCCTGCCTGATATTAAAATTATTTTAACATATTTATTTCTACCCTTAACAAAAAATATTTATCTGCCGGTTTTTGGATCATTTGGTTATTAATTCTTTTCGAGTTCTTCGGCAGTTTCCAGCAGAAATAAATTAAACTGCTTTATGTCTTTCTTTAATCGGGGAATTATTTTGTCCAGGGATTCAATTAAAGGCTGTATTTGATTCCAGTCCAGATCATACTCATATCCATGACGAACTACATGCCGAAAACGCCTTAATTCAGAGAGTTCCTTTTTTATAGATTCAGAAATTAAGGGAGGTCTAACATTTTCTATTTCAATAAACACCAGTTCTAGAAGTTCTTGATGCCAGCTTTCACCATGAGGCATACTGCCCTCAAATTCTTTTATCACTCTTTTAAAAATAGTCTCCAGAGAAGTATAAAAATGCTGCAAATGAACTGCAGCAGCATATACATAGGGATTATTATGATCACTGCCATATTGGGGAACTTTTTTTGCAAATTCCTGAGCCTGTTTTCCCAGTTCTAATGTTGTTTTTAGATCATTTTTCAGCAGAGAAGCAACTCTTCTTAATGAATTAGCATTGATCTCTTCCAGACTCATAAAGCAGAACACCATCCTCTCTAATAACTTCCTTTAAAGATTTATGAGCTTTTTCCAATCTGACCAAATCAAAAGGATGATCTAATAATTTCTCCAGCTCTCCCCAGGCAGCCAGGTACTCTTCAGATTTCAAACCTGTAACTGCAAAATCAATATCAGAATACTTATGAAATTTATTTTCATCTGTTAAGGAACCAAATATATAAACTTTTTCTAACTGAAACTTTTTTCCCAGCTGTTCTGCAGCTATTAGTGCTTCTTTATGCAATTTTTTGAATAAAATTTGCTTTTCTTTTTTTTCTTTTTTATTTTTTTTCAAGATATTTTCTATATACTGAGAATAATCCGGCATATTAAAATCAGCTCCTAAGTTATATCTCATTAGATCAGGTCCATTTAATCGACCAGTTTAATTGACTTAATTCATTTTTAAACCAGCAATATTTTAACACTTATTTTTAAATTCAATAAAGGCAAATAAACTCCTCCCTTAGGCCCTCTTTGAAATCGTTTCTAAATTTTTTTAAGGTCATACCAAAATCAAAATATTCCTTTAATTTGTTTCTGACTAATTGTTCATCAACCATACTCTCATCTCCCAAATTGACCCTTTGAAATCCGTTTTTTTTGATATTCTCTCTGTACTTTTTTCAGGGGGGCAAAGTCCAATTTTTTTCTTACGGTTTGTTCATGGAAAGCAGTCCTTGTTTTATCCGATTTACAGAAAAGAAGCTGACCCTCTTTTAAAACTCTAAAAGCTAAATCAGCTGAAACCTGATTTAAAATAACCAGATCAATTTCCCTTTGAAAAAAATGCTGTAATTCGGCAATGAGTTCACTTTTATAGCCAAAAATACCGCTTTCAGGCTTCTTTTCTTCGTCTATATAAATAGCCAGGTCAATATCGCTTAATTTGTTTTCAGTTTTTTTAGCAAAAGAGCCAAAAAGATAAGCAAAAACTATTTCTTTTTTGTTATACAGGTGATCTTTGCACTCCTGCACTGTATTTCACCTTCTTTTGAACAGGTATCTTTCAGTATTTTTTTGACTAAATTTATTTCCTGTTTTAAAGTTAAATATTTACATCAACAGTATATCAAATTATTCAGAAAGTGTAAATTAAGGTTCAGAATGCAAAAGGTGGCTGGAAAATTACAATAAAAAAAAGACCCGCCGGGCGGGTTTATTAAAAAAATTACATTATATTTTAAATAAAAAAACAAGGTTCCAAGAAATCTTACTTGATTCCCTGTCCTTTTACTCCACTGTTTTTTTGTGATTAAATTTAACTGGTTTCCTATTACCTGTCTCCCTTACCTTTTTCTGACTACTTTTAGGATTTCCTGATTAAAACTGCTTTTTAAGGCTTTTTCAATCAGTTCCTCCTGGTTGTCAGGAAACTGTAATTTCTTTGACAGATAATATTTCATATACCAGCTAACTCTTATCTTACTCCAACAGTGTTTCTGGAGAACAGTTCCTCGTTGGACCTCCTGGAACCTTGCATCTATTATATTAAACCCTAAGTTGAAAAAAGTCAATACTTATTATCCTTTTTTAAGCTGGATTAACTCATCCAAAAAGCATATTACTATAAATTATTTGATAATACTAAGAATTTCATATTATTTATATTATTTATTGGTTTAATTTTTTTCTGCTTTTAATTAGAATTCTCCCGGCGGCGGTTAATCACATAATAAAACACCGGAATTACATTCAGGGTTAAAAAGGTGGCAATCAGCAGTCCGGCAATGACCACCATGGCTATGGGAGCCTGCATTTCAGCCCCTTCTCCTATACCCAAAGCCAGGGGCAGCATGGCCAGCATGGTGGTTAAGGCGGTCATAATAATCGGCCGCAGACGGACCGAGGCTCCTTCCTGAATAGCCGCCCTTAATTCATATCCTTCCTTTCTCAGCTGGTCAATATAATCTATTAAGACAATGACATTGTTAACTACAATCCCCACCAGCATGATTATACCAATCAGGGCCACAACATTGATGGTGTGCCCGGCCACCGCCAGCCCTAAAAGAGAGCCGCTTAAGGCCAGAGGTACGGCCAGCATCACAATAAAGGGATAGACCAGAGATTCAAACTGGGCGCCCAGTACAATATAGACCAGAAAAATGGCCATGGCCAGAGCCAAAAACAGCTGATAGAAGGCATCTTCCATCTCCTCAATCTCTCCGGCAATAGTATAACCATAACCTGGAGCAAAATCAACGGCCTCCAGCTCTGCTCTCAGCTCCTGCTCTATACTTCCCAGATCCCTGTCCACCACATCAGAGGTGATCTCCATAATTCTTTCCTGAGCAAAGCGGTTAATCTGCCGGGGACCGGTGGTATAATCCAGATCAGCAATTTCAATTAGAGGAATTAAATCACCCCGGGCATTCATGATTCTCATATCTTCCAGGGTCCGCAGGGCTGATTCTTTCTGGATGGCCTGGACCCGAATATCATATTCACGCCCTTCATGGCGCCATTCAGAAGCCACTATGCCGTCTATGGTGTTTTCAATTATACGGCCCACCTCGGAGGCGGTTAAGCCCTGCTGATGCAGCCGGCTGCGGTCATAATTTATCTGCAGTTCGGGCCGGCCCTGGCCCAGGGGACTGTCCACATCCTGGGTCCCTTCAATATTCCGGATAATCTCTTCCACCAGGGCTGTATACTCCTCCAGCTGATCCAGATCATGTCCATGAATCCTTACTGCCAGGGGATCACCAAACAAACCTGCCCCCAGCATCTCACTGCCCATTACGGTATAATCGGCCCCGGGGATCCGGCCCACAATCTGGCGGGCAACCTCCATCAGGTCCCTGGTGGTTCTTTCTCTCTCCGAGGAGGGAACAAGGCGGAGCATAATCCGGGCTGTGTTGCTACCTCCTCCACCACCCCCACCGATTAAGGCTCCGTCATCAGTACCAATACTGCTGAAAATGGACTCTACTTCCGGTTCCTTCTGCAGTTCATTCTCTATTCTTTTAACCACGGATTCGGTCTCCAGCAGAGTGGTTCCCGGTGCCAGTTCAAGATTAATATTAACTTCTCCCTCATCAAAAGCCGGCAGAAACTCAGTACCCAGCAGCATAAACTGCAGAGCCCCGGCTCCCAGAATAACCAGAACCACCAGGGCTACCACCCAGGGCTGGTCCAGAC
>PWDW01000085.1 GCA_003553225.1 Halanaerobiaceae bacterium | reverse complement strand
ATGGAGTACACAGTGTTAAAGCGTTAGTCTCCGAAAGGAGAGTCGCAATGTACTCCATCCCGCAAGTAAAATTTTATCATAAAAAGAGGACAGAGTACAAATTTTCAGGAAGATGGGTGGGGGAGGATCCTCCCCCACCCAAACCCTAAACCATAAAACATCTATAAGGTTTGAGTATCACTATACTATATATTTTTCTTATGTAGTTTTAAGTTTACATGTAATTACTATTAACAAAATAACACAACAAGGAGGAAGAAAATGATTAACAAAAAATCAGTATTTCTTTTTCTGCTGATACTGGTGGTAGGTTTTTGTTTTTCAGCAACAGCTGAAGCTGGCCCCCGGCATTCCGATATTGTTGTCCCTGACTTTTATCAGGCTCCAATGCTGTCAGAAATGGTGGCGGAAGGCGAAATTGAGGAACTAGAAAACAGACTGCCTGAAAATCCGGTTGTTGTGGAACCCTATGAAGAAATTGGTGAATATGGTGGTACCTGGCGAGCTGTTTGGGAAGATATGGGAATGTGGGAACAAAAAAGAACCCATGTTGAGTCTGTTGGTCTTCTTAGGCAGAGGAGAGGATATACGGGTGATATCGAAAAAGATATTGTAGAAGAATGGGAAATGTCTGAAGATAAAACAGAATTTACTTTTCATCTTCGGGAAGGAATAAAGTGGTCTGATGGCGAACCATTTACCACAGAAGATATAGAATTTTATTATGAACATGTATTGAAAAATGAAACATTAACTCCTGCTTTTCCCAGTATGATGCAGGCAGGTGGTGAACCGGCAGAGCTGGAAGTAATTGATGATCACACCTTTAAATTTTCTTTTGTAGAATCCTATGGCTTCTTTCCCACTATGTTAACTTCTAGAGAAAATCAATTTCATTTCCAATTTCATCCCAAACACTATATGAAAAACTACCATCCAGATTTTACGACAGAAGAAGAGCTTGATGAACGTCTTGAAGAAGCTGGTCTGGATGATTGGGCAATGCTTTATGAACAGCAGGAAATGACCCATATTAGCCCCGATACTCCAAGACTCGGGCCCTGGGTACCTAAGGAAGAAATGACAGATGAAGGTCTTCAAATCTGGGAAAGAAACCCCTATTATTACAAAGTAGATACTGAAGGAAATCAATTACCATATATTGATGAAGTTCGTTTTGATTATATTCCCGATATAGAGGTACTTACTATGGAAGCAATTGCAGGTTCAATTGATTATTTTGTTCTTTCACTTCGAGCCCGTCATTTCCCTACTTTAGCTGAGCATCAGGAAGAAGGTGATTATAGAGTAGTTCCGCATTTGAATGCAAAACCGGGACAAATATCTCTGTTTCTAAATATGACAACTACCAATGAACCTTTGAAAGATATTTTCAATGAGTTTGAATTTAGAAAAGCTGTATCACATGCAATTAATAGAGAAGAAGTTATTGATATTGAATTTCATGGACTTGCTGAACCTGGTCAAGCCTGTTATCCTCCTCAGGATCCCGCTTATGATGAAGAATGGCACAAATCATATATAGACTATAATCCGGAATTAAGCAATGAACTTCTAGATGAACTTGGCTTAGATGAAAGAGATGATGAAGGTTACCGTCTTCGTCCTGATGGAGAACGACTGGAAATTGTTCTTGATTATCTGGCAGGCAATCATGAAGATGCAATTGAGTTAATTGCTGAATATCTGGAAGATGTGGGAATTCAAATTCACCTTAATCCTTCTGATTTTTCACTCTACTATGAACGGGCTTCCAGTAATGATGTAGAAATGACTTCCTGGAGTCAGCAGATGGGTTTCTTTATGCCTTTTGAAATTCTTCCCGATGCTCCCTGGCGTTCCTGGGGAGTTGCCTGGGAAGATTGGTGGGTAACAGACGGAGAAGAAGGTCAAGAACCTCCAGCAGAGGTTAAAGAACTTTTTGATGTTTACGAAAAAATAGAAGGTGCTGACAGTGATGAAGAAAGATTAGAGTATCTAGCTGAAGCAGCTGAGCTGCATAAAAATAATTTATTTACAATTGGTGTTGCCGGTATGGATCCCCGACCTGGAGTTGCTCATGAAAGAATGAGGAATATACTAGATGGCGATGAAGCACCTCCCTGGGGAGTTAATGTTGATCCTCCTGGAGGGACTTCATATCCGGAACAGTTCTATATAATTCAGGATTATGAACTATAAAAGTATAAAGAAAGCTAATTGATAGTTTTACAGTCCGGAGGCTAGCTATCCTCCGGACTGTAAATATTGTGTTAGGGGGAGGGGTATTATGTTTTTTGATTATATTGTGCGACGTTTATTAATTGGTGTTTTTATAATATTTATTATTTCTATTATTAGTTTTTTTATAATACAGTTACCTCCTGGTGATTATTTAACAACCTATCTTGCTGAATTATCTGCTGAAGGGCAGCGCATCACACCTGCTGTAGAACAGCGTATTGATGCTCTTAGGGAAAGGTATGGACTGGGTGATCCCTTTCATGTACAGTATTTTTCCTGGATAACGGGTATTATACTTAGAGGTGATTTTGGTTATTCATTCCAGTGGAATTCTCCCGTTAGTGCTATAATCTGGGGCAGACTGGGGTTAACACTCACCATTTCTGTTTCTTCTTTGTTTTTTTCCTGGATTGTGGCTTTTCCAATTGGTTTTTATTCTGCTGTAAAGCAGTATTCAATCCCCGATTATATATTTACCTTTTTTGGTTTTCTTGGTCTTTCTATTCCGAATTTTTTACTGGCCCTGGTTCTTTTGTTTCTGGGTTACCAGCAGTTCGGAGTAGTTTTCAGTGGGCTTTATTCCAGTGAATTTGCCGGTGAGCCCTGGACCAGAGAAAAGTTTGTTGATTTTTTACGTCACCTATGGGTTCCGGTAATTGTTCTTGGTACAGCAGGTACGGCGGCTTTGATCAGAGTAATGCGTAATAATTTACTTGATGAACTACAGAAACCTTATGTAATGACAGCCAGATCTAAAGGTCTTTCTGAATTTAGACTTTTGTTAAAGTATCCTGTAAGAATAGCTATAAATCCATTTTTGAGTACAGTAGGATGGATGCTGCCTTTTCTTCTCTCAGGAGAAATTATAGTAGGTACAGTTCTTTCCCTTCCGACTATTGGTCCTGTATTATTGGAATCTCTTTTAGGACAGGATATGTATTTGGCAGGTAGTTTTGTTTTTCTGCTAGGAGTCTTGACTGTTGTTGGTACTCTTATTTCTGATATACTTCTGGCTTTAGTTGATCCTCGGATAAGATATGATTAAAAGTAGTGAGGAGGGATAGATGTGGACCAGAATCCTGTACAGCCTGCAGAAGTTGATGGCAGAGCTGAAGAAGATGAAGAATTTTATATGGCATCTCAGTGGCAGTTGATGTGGTGGAAGTTTAAAAAGCATAAAATTGCTGTAACTGCGGTATTAATACTTTTGTTGTTTTTTGGTGTGGCAATATTTGCTGATTTTGTTGCTCCTTATCAGCCTAGATCCCGCCATACCGGAAGAGTACTTGCTCCTCCTCATAGTATAAATTTTTTAAGTGAGGAAGGTGGATTTAACTTAAGACCATTTGTATATGGTTTTGATTATAGTATTGATATGCAAACCGGATCAAGAATTTATGAAGTAGACCAAGATAATAAAATCCCAATATATTTTTTTGTAAGGGGAGAAGAATATGAGTTATGGGGTGTACTTTCAAGTGATTTGCATCTTTTCGGAACTGAAGAAGGGGGAGAAATTTTTCTTTTAGGAACTGATACGATGGGTAGAGATCTGTTTTCACAGATTGTATTTGGTGCTCGGATTTCTCTTTCAATTGCTCTGTTAGGAGTAGTTTTTAGTGGTTTACTGGGTATGATAATGGGAGGAATATCGGGTTATTTTGGAGGTAAGATCGATAATATAATTCAGAGAGTTAGTGAAATTTTGCGGTCATTTCCTACAATACCTCTATGGATGGCACTCAGTGCAGCAATACCACCTCAATGGACTCCGGTCCAAGAATATCTGGGTATTGTTCTTATACTTTCTTTAATTGGATGGACCAGTTTGGGTCGAGAGGTAAGAGGAAAAATTTTGAGTATAAAAAATGAAGATTTTGTAACATCAGCCCGTCTTGACGGCAGCAGCACACCACGGATTATTCGACTGCATCTTTTACCTTCAATGGTCAGTCATATTATTGCCAGTTTAACCCTGGCAATTCCCAGGATGATTATTGCCGAAACGAGTTTAAGTTTTATTGGAGTTGGTTTAACAAGACCGGCAATTAGCTGGGGGGTTTTACTGGAACAATCGCAGCAGACCAGACATTTAATTTCCGCCCCCTGGCTTTTAACTCCAGGAATATTTGTAGTAATAGTAATCTTATCCTTTAATTTCATGGGGGATGGGCTGCGAGATGCTGCTGATCCGTATTCGTCTTTGACTGAATAATGTGGTTAAAATTATTTGCTTAAAGGAGGGTTTATGTGACAGCTGCAGTTAAAAAAACAGACACAAAATTAATTGAACTTAGTAATTTACATGTAAATTTTAAATATAGACAAGGTACTGTAAGAGCGGTAAAAGAAGCCAATTTAGATATTTTTTCTGGAGAATCTCTGGGCCTGGTTGGTGAAAGTGGTTCTGGCAAAAGTGTAACCGCTCAATCTATTTTGGGTATAATTCCCACTCCGGGTGAAATTGCAGAAGGGGAAATATATTATTTCCCCGAAGGTGAAGATGGAAAAAGAATTACTCTCTCTGATCTAAAATCTAAAGGCAAAGAATTCCGTCATCTAAGAGCGAGAAAATTTTCAATCATTTTCCAGGAACCAATGTCAGCCTTGAGCCCAATTCATACCATCGGTAATCAAATAATTGAAGCTATGATGTTGGCCCGTTCTGTTAATAAAAAAGAGGCAAGAAATGAAGCTGTAAAACTACTGAGAAAAGTTGGTATCCCCAAAGCTGAAGAAAGAATTGATGAATATACTTTTAATTTATCTGGTGGTATGCGTCAGCGGGCAATGATTGCAATGGCTCTGGCTGGTGAACCTGAATTTTTAATTGCCGATGAACCTACTACAGCAATTGATGTTACTATTCAGGCTCAGATACTGGAATTACTGGAAAATTTACAGAAAGATTTTGGAATGTCTTTGATGATGATTACACATGACTTGGGAGTTATTGCAGCTGTGGCCGAGCGAGTTGCAGTAATGTATAATGGATATATTGTTGAAAAAGCTTTTTTGGAGAATATATTTAATAACCCACTTCATCCTTATACAAAAGGTTTGATTAACTCAATTCCGGACATTAAAAAAACTGATAGAAAACTTGTTTCAATTGAAGGTGTTGTTCCTCATCCATATGCTCGTATAAAGGGCTGTGATTTTCGGCCTCGTTGTGAAAAAAGTATTGAAGGTATATGTGATCAAAGTTTCCCCTCCGAAATTGAATGTGAAAAGGACCATTTTGTAAGATGTTATCTTTATAATGAACTGGAGGATGATAAAAAATGAATGTTGATAATCCAGTTCTGGAAATAAGAAATTTAAAGAAATATTTTCCTCGTTATTCAGGAATATTTCGAAGAAAAACAGGAGAAGTAAAAGCTGTTGATGATATATCATTTAAAATTAATAGTGGAGAAACTCTTGGTTTGGTGGGAGAAAGCGGCTGTGGTAAAACCACCACTGGAAGAACCATTATGCGAGATCTTGATCCTACTGCAGGTGAGATCTATTTTCATGATAATGGTAAAGTAATTGATGTTGTAAAACTGGAAGGAGAAAAACTTAGAGAATACTGGAAAAAAGCTAGAATGATATTTCAGGATCCTTATTCTTCATTAAACCCCAGAATGACAGTTTTAAATATAGTTGGTGAACCTTTAAAATGTTTAAAAAGCATGTCAGAAAAGGAAATAAAAAATAAAGTCAGGAATTTACTGGAAACAGTTGGTCTGGATGCCAGGCATGCCGAGCGTTATCCTTTTTCTTTCAGTGGAGGGCAAAGACAGAGAATTGGTATAGCCCGGGCACTTGCTCTTGATCCAGAGCTTATTGTATGTGATGAGCCTGTATCTGCTCTTGATGTTTCTCTTCAGGCACAGGTTATAAATCTTCTGGAAGAACTGCAGGAAGAGTTTAAGCTGGCCTATTTATTTATAGCTCATGATCTGGGAATTGTTAAGCATATCTCTGATCGAATTGCTGTAATGTATGTAGGTAAACTGGTTGAAGTTACTGATGCGGAAACTTTGTTCAACTTTCCACTTCATCCTTATACAGAAGCTTTATTATCTTCTGTTCCCCGCCCTGAAGCAGATTATGAATTGAATGCAATTTCTCTGGAAGGAGAAGTTCCTGACCCTCTGGATCGTCCTCCGGGCTGCTGTTTTCATCCCCGCTGCAGATATTCTCAAGAAATTTGTATTAACCAGGAACCAGAGTTAAAAAATTATGGTCAAAATGAAAAAAACCCCCATTTTGCAGCCTGTCATTTTGCTCAGGAGATAAATTTAAGAAATATTGATGATTTTTAAAATATCTATTCTTGCTGTATCATTATTCTTAGTATATTAAAAGGTCTTGAAATACCACAGATATATCCAAATAAAAGTGTTGTTTGTAAATTATAAATAACACAACAGGAGTGTTGAATTTGACTGAGAACAAAGGAATAACGGCTGGAGTGTCCTATTATCCGGATCATTGGCCCCGGGAAGAATGGGAGCGAGATATGAAATTGATAAAGGAGTCAGGTCTTGATATAGTACGTTTTGGAGAATTTTCCTGGTACTGGATTGAACCTGAAGAAGGTAAATTTGATTTTTCAGGCTATGATCGTT
>PWDW01000172.1 GCA_003553225.1 Halanaerobiaceae bacterium | reverse complement strand
TGGTTTTAACCCTATTTAATCGATTTTTAAAAATTGAATATTTAAATAGTGGGATACTGTAGCTAAATTTTCATTACCATATTTTTACTGTAATATTTTTACTTTACATTGGATGTCTTGTTAATTGTTTTCCCCAGATATTTACCTGAATACAGTGGTTAAATTTTTATATTTTATCCCCTCCCCCCTCATTAATTTTTAAATAAACAATGGCCGAAATAAGTCATTTAAGGCAGAAGTTATATTTAATCAAATATTATGAAATTTATTAAATGGATTATATATTGTTTGCTTATGTGAATATTTATTGAATATACATTTTTTTAACAGAGTTTCTGATAATCAATTCTGTATCAAATAAAATTTGATTGGAGCCTTCAAAAATATTTTCTTCTGATAAAAACTTCATAATTATGTCTACAGCTTTTTGGGCAATTGCTTTTTTAGGAACCTCTACCGAAGTTAAAGACGGGGTAAAAGCCTGGGATAGATCAATATTATCCATCCCACATACTGAAACATCGTCCGGTATTTTTTTGCCCTGTTTTTTCAAAGATGTAATAACTCCAATTGCCAGTTCATCGTTCATACAAACTATTGCTGTTGGTTGCTTGGCTAAAGCTGCTATCTCTTTACCAAGTTTTAGCCCTTCCTGATAAGAGTCAAGACCCGAACGAAAAAATTTATCATTTATATTGTTATCATTTTCTTTCATAGCTCTTTTAAAACCGGAAAATCTTGCCTCACAGTCACCGATAAAGATTATGTTTTTGTGCCCCAGATCCAGTAAATATTTTGTTAACCTGTAGCTGCCTTCTGTTAAATCACTATCCACTATTGGTATTTGTTCTGCAAATTCAGTTACATAACCTACATTACCCAGGCCAATTACAGGTATCTTGTCTGCCAGTTCCAGAAGAGCAGTACAGTTTTCTTCATGTATTTCAGTAAATATTGCCCCATCAACCTGACCTCTTTTAAAATTTTTGATATACTTTTTTTCTTCTTTAATGCTTTTATCTGTACTACAGAGAATCAGGCTGTAATTTGATTCCTGCAATCTCTTTTTAATATGCTGCACTAACTCAGTATAATAATATCTATCAAGACGTGGTATAACCACGCCTATAATATTTGTTGTTTTATTCGCCAGAGCCTGAGCCCGGTAATTAGGAGAATAATCAAGCTCCCGGGCAATTTCAAGTATATTTTCTCTGGTTTCATCATTTATGTTTTCATTTCCATTTAAAGCTTTAGAAACTGTTGATTCGGAAACATTTGCCCTATGTGCTATGTCTTTTAGAGTAACCATCCTAATCGCTCCAT
The DNA here is from genome assembly GCA_003553225.1 of Halanaerobiaceae bacterium. GTDB lineage: Bacteria > Bacillota > Halanaerobiia > Halanaerobiales > Halarsenatibacteraceae > T1SED10-99. The sequence continues at coordinate 5,545 of PWDW01000172.1, read as the reverse complement.
ATTTTTTTAATTTTTATAAAATATTTCAAGCGCTTGAATTTTTATTAAAAAAATATTTAGTCTCTTCACTAAATTACAATTACAATATAACATATGCTATTTTTTTTGTCAAACATTATCTCAATAAAGATCCTAGCCTAATAAAACAAATAAGGAGCAAACCATTTAACTTAAGAAATGATGTTTTCTAAAATCTCGATGTTCTCTTTTTTTCTTTCTTTTTCTGCTTTAAGTGCTGCTGTCATTTTCTCTGCCGTATAAGCAAAATTCTTCTCAGGATCACCACTTACTTCTGCAAAAAACTCACCATTAGCTTCTTCACACTTATCAATCCAATCATTTCTAATATTTTCAGCCCCCTGAATTATTCCGGCAATATTTCCCGCAATACTGGCAATAGTATCACAGTCCCGGCCAAAACTGGCTCCTTCAATTATGCTCTGATTTACATCCCCTTCACAAAGATAAAGAATAGCAGGAACTACCGGAACAAGTTCTAAACTATTGCCACTAAATAAAGAACCATGATGGTATTCCTCCTTATCCCAGTCATGAACCCACCAGGTCCAGTCCAGCATGTTTTCATAAAATTTTTCGGTAAACTGATCCACATTTTCACTTTCATATGCCAGCTCCATAGTCAAATCCAGAGCTCTGCGTGAAAGCTCTGTACTAAACTCAAACATTGTTTCAATAATTTCCTTTATTGATACACCGGGCAGAAAAGCTTTGGCTACAGCAGCAGCTACTGTAGCAGCAAAATCTCTATTATTACCTTTCTGATTGACCGAGGCAATATTAAATCCATCCTGATAGGCCTGAGCAGGATTACCAGCATTAATTATTCCCACCGGCGCAATAGACATAGAAGCACATCCTGCCGGCAGAGTGCCTTCTCCTGCCGTCCAGGGATTAACATTACCTTTTATTCGCTGATAAGCAATTCTATCGCTCAACCACAGGCGGTCAGGATTTAATTTTTCCTGCCAGATCTTCGCATAATCATCAGGAGTTATCCGGCCCTGTTTTTCTATAATAGCCAGACAGAGATAATGCCGCAGGACACTGTCATCAGTCACAGTCCCCGGTGAGCCATCAGAATAACCAGTCTCAAAGGGCATAAACTCCTCCACTTTTCCATGCTCTTTTCTGATATCTTTATAAGACCAGCCTTCTACCGGGGCACCCAGGGAATCCCCAACTGCTCCCCCTATTAAACAACCGTAAATAGCATCATAGATATCTTTAGCCATCTTTTAATTATTCCTCCTTAAGTATAATTTTTTTATGCTCAAATAATAAGATTACAATGGTTATTTATATTGAAATACATTACCTCCCGGTGATAAATCATGTTTTCTGGAGTCCGGTAAAATAATTTCTCCCTTACAGTTTTTCGGTAAATTTACCTTTAAAAAATTTTTGTCTTTATTAAATTGAAAATGTATTGTACCATTAACAGGGTGCAGTAATAAATATAAATTGGAGGACATATGTCACCATTTGTTTTTCTTAAATTTAATTCAATCATTAATTTCCAATTATTTCTGACCAACTATTAATCTGTCATTATTATAATTACCCAGCTGAATAACAGATTTACCACCTTTTATTTTTACTCTGGGAATATTTACTTTATCAACACCGAGTTCAAATACCTGCATCTTATATTCAGAAAGATCCTTATCAACATCAACAATTTTATTATGTGGTACATAAAGAGCAAAACAATTATCCTTAACCGCTGCCCTTATTTCATCAGTATCATTTAAGATCCATTCCTGCTTTGGCTCACAGCCAAAAAGATCATAATTTTCAAATATATATCTGGCCTGAGCGGCATCATCGGCACCATCAAATCTTAAAGCTTCACTCCAGCTAAAGGGCTCATCTAATGCAGTATCTCCACCAAAATCCATTCCTTCCTTATGCCAGCTCCACAGGCCGTGAGCTCCATAAGTAACCCCGGTCCCGGCTCCACTTAGTAAACTATGCCAGATAGCTTTTCTGGTGTGATGTCTGCGCACTCTCTGCTGATGATTATTTAAATCAGTTATTCCCTCATAACAGGGTTCTCCGTTAATTATGGGCCGTTTAATTTTCTTTTCTCTGAATTTTTGGGGTAAGGTATAGGCCAATTCCAGTTCTTCTAAAAAATGGCAGGACTGATACATATAAAAATCATAATATTCGGATTCCAGCAGTTTTTGACCAACTTCATGCTCCCTCCCCCTTAAATGAAGGGTGGTCAGAGCTTCCGGTGTTTTCTCTTTAATAATTTCCATGGCTCTTAAATAATAAGCACTGGCCTCTTCTGATTGAAAACCAGTATCTCCACTGACTAAATAAAGGGGCTTGAATTTTGCAAAACGGTCCACGGCATAATCAACATAAAATTCCATTTCTTCCCATTCCATTACTCTTTTATGATCTTCTGCTTCTGCAATCCAGGTCCCTGGTGCATAATTCCCCCAGAGAACTACCAGAGCAGGAACAAAACCTCTATTTACAGCCATTTCCAGCATTTTCTCCGCCCGGGCAAAATATTCTTCATTGGGGTTATGATAATTATATTTTCCCTCATTATCAGTGGCAAAAGGTTCAATATCCAGTTCAGATTCACTGGCATCCCACTGTCTTAAAATATTAATCTGTAATACATTAAACCCCTGTCTTTCTCTGTAATCAAGATATTCTTTCCACTCACTTATTTTGGCATTGGTAAATGTACTCCAGACCGTATCTCCCAGATAAAAAAATGGTTCCCCTGTTTCAGTAACAAAGTATTCCTTGTTTTCAGAGATAGTTATTTTGGGCATTATTTTACCTCCTGATTTTTAAATATTAAATATCTCATAAGATTCTATAATAAAAAATCAATCATTCACAGCCTTTTTAACCGCCTGTTTCCAGCCTTTATAATTTTTCTCTCTTTTATCTTCTGACATTTGTGGGTTATAATTTTTATCTACTTCACGAATGGATTCTATTTCTTCAATATTTTCCCAGACATCTAAGGCCAGCCCGGCCATATAAGCTGCTCCTAGAGCGGAAACTTCCTTAACTGCAGTGGTTTTGACTGCTGTTCCCAGCATATCTGCCTGAAACTGCATTAAAAATTCATCTTTGCTGGCTCCACCATCTGCTCTTAATTCTTTTAATTCTACACCTGATTCAGCAATCATTAAATCAAGAACATCTTTAATCTGATAGGCTATTGATTCCTGAGCGGCTCTCACTATATGCTCCCGGCCACTATCAAAATTCATCCCACATATAATAGCCCGGGCTTCATTATCCCAGTAAGGAGCACCTAATCCGACAAATGCAGGAACAAGGTATACACCTTGATTATCTTCAAGAGAAGATGCAATATCAGCAGCCTCTCCTGGTGAGTCTAATAAATTAACTCTGTCTACCAGCCATTTAATTGTAGCTGCCGAGGAGTGTACATTCCCCTCAAAAACATATTTCACTTTATTATCTCTTCCCCAGGCTAAAGAAGTGACTAATCCTTTCTCCGATTTCTGGTAATTATTACCTATGTTCATCATTATTGAGGAACCGGTTCCATAAGTAGATTTTGCTTCTCCTTTGTAATAGCAATTTTGGCCAAAAAGAGAAGCATGGGAATCTCCCAATAATCCCGAAATGGGCAGTTTTTCTGAAAAAGCGCCCTCAAAATCTGTATAACCGAAGATTTCATCTGAATATTTTACCTCAGGGACCATTGATTCTGGTATATCAAAAAGATTTAGTAAATCATTATCCCATTTTAATTCCTGAATATTAAATAATAAAGTTCGGGAAGCATTTGAATAATCAGTAAAATGATTGTTTTCTGCAGTAAGTTTCCAGATTAACCAGCTGTCAATTGTACCTAAAAGCAGTTGTCCGTTTTCTGCCTGCTGGCGGGCATTTTTTGTTTCATCCAGGATCCATTTGATTTTACTGGCAGAAAAATAGGGGTCAAGCAGTAAACCTGTCTTATCTTTGATCATATCTTCATGCCCTTCTTCGCGAAATTTATTACAAATATCTTTACCCCGCTGACACTGCCAGACAACTGCATTATAAACCGGTTTGCCGGTTCTTTGATTCCAGACAACAGCTGTCTCTCGCTGATTGGTAAGGGCAATTCCTTCAATTCGGCTTTTTGTTTTTTGGTTTTTATCTATTAGTGAGTTAACTGCTTTTATGGTATTTTCATATATTTCTTCAGGGTCATGTTCCACCCAGCCCGAATGAGGATAATACTGTTCATGGGCACAGGAAACTTCATCAGTCAGCTGGCCTTTTGTATCAAAAAGAATAGCTTTGGTGGAGGAAGTACTCTGGTCAATACTGATTATATATTTTTCCCTCATAATTTGCTCCTTTCTTATCAAATATCTAATAGGTTTTTCATATTTTTACAAAATATAATTAAATTAAGTTTTCTCTTTACATATTATCTAAAAGTCTTTCAGCAGTTTGGGCCACACCTGCAGTATCAAGGCCATAATGTTTAAAAATTTCTGCTGGTTTTCCGGCCACTATCGGTTCATCCGGTAAACCCATCACTTTGACCGGAGCTGGATTGTTTTGCACAACAACTTCACTAACTGCCGACCCCAATCCCCCATATATGCTGTGTTCTTCTAAAGTAATGATTGCTTCAGTTTCTACAGCTGCTTTTATAATAGTGTCATCATCTAAAGGTTTTAAAGTATGGTTATTAATCACTCTGCAGTCAATCTTTTTTTGTGCTAATTTTTCCGCTGTCTGTAAAGCAGTGTTCACCATTCTGCCGCAGGCTATAATGGTCAGATCATCACCTTTTTTTAATGTTTTTGCCTTCCCAATTTTAAAACTAACATTTTCTGAATGATAAATTTCAGGAATAGGATTTCTTTCCACTCTTACATAAACTGGTTTATTATAATCTATCAGTTTTTCAACCATTACTTCACTTTCCCGGGGACTTGCCGGCATTATTAATTCTATATTTGGTATTCCTCTGATGGCTGCAATATCCTGAACAGCGTGATGGGACATACCAAGGGGTCCATAACTAACCCCCCCACTAATTCCAATCACACTTACCGGAACTTCTGAATAGGCAACATCAACTTTTATCTGTTCAATACTGCGCATACTTAAAAAGGCAGCATAGGAAGCAATAAATGCTTTTTTGCCTGCTGCCGCCAGACCTGCTGCCTGGCCCACCATATCCTGTTCAGCAATACCTATTTCCACAAACTGATCGGGTAAGGTGTCAGCAAAAGGTGCCATGGAAGCAGAGCCCCGGGAATCACTGGTTAATACAACTATATCTTTATCTTTTTTTCCTTTTTCAATTAATTTTTCACAGATAGCCTGTTTGCTGGCAATTTGTTCATTCATGGGTATCATCTCCTGTTTCAGCGGGTGCTTCCTGTGATAATTCCTCTAATGCCTGCTTTAATTGTTCCTCATCAGGTACCCCGTGATGCCATTCTGGCCCATTTTCCATAAAGGAAACTCCTTTTCCTTTTACAGTTCTGGCAATTATTAAAGAAGGTTT
>PWDW01000187.1 GCA_003553225.1 Halanaerobiaceae bacterium | reverse complement strand
CACTCAAATTGGTAAAGGGGGGATTGCAGTATGGGATACATAGAACAAGATAATAATCTAAAGGGAAAACAAGAGGAGAATCCCCAGCAGATATCAGGAAAACCCAAGTTGATTATAATTAGCTGTGGACAGATTTTGGAATACTTCCCTGAGAAAAGATGAAAGAAGATATTATGATAATTGTCTTTATTTCTTTTCCCTGCTGGCTTTAGCGGGAAAATACAGAATTTATAAATAAATTGCTAATACTGGTCTCATGAACACCGAAATTTTCACCAACTTTGGATGAGATCAAAAAATTATAAAAAATGATGTCACAAATACTTAAAAAAGGACACTAATATAGTGAAGGATTATTATAAGAACATAGCATACTTCTAAATATTTTATATGAATGAGGAGGAATTGAAGATGAAAAAATTTATAGTTATCACTTTTATTGTTCTGGGGGCTTTTCTTTTTACTACAGGTTTAAGTTTGGCTCAGGGGAACTTTGCCGGAGGTTCGGGAACTGAAGGGGATCCTTTTTTGATTGAAACGGCAGAACAGCTGGATATGGTTAGAAATAATCTGGATGGACATTTTAAGCTCATAAATGATATTAATCTGTCAGCTTATAGTGATGGTCAGGGCTGGGAGGTTATTGGTGGTGAAGAAGACCAATTTACAGGTGTTTTTGATGGCCAGGGGTATGAAATAACGGGACTGACAATTAATAATCCTGAGTCAGGAATAATAGGATTGTTTGCTTCTCTGGCAGAAGATTCACTTGTTAAAAATATAAATTTAACAGAGGTTAATGTTACCGGTGGAGAAAGGTATTGCGGTGGTCTGGCCGGGATAAACAGAGGAGAAATCAGGGATAGTTATATCCAGGGAACTGTAACCGGAGTAGAAGCTGTTGGTGGAATGATTGGTGGAAATATAGGTATAATTGAAAACAGTAATTCTGAAGTTGAAGTAACGGGAACTGGTTCGGTAATTGGTGGACTGGTGGGACGAAATGAAAATAAAATTATAGCTAGTTCAGCCCGGGGAGAAGTAAAAGGAGGTACTCATGCCGGGGGACTGGTAGGAGCTCAGGGTCTCCCCGGGGGAGCTCAGGATCTCCAGGAAGAGGCTGAAATAATTGAGAGTAATGCTAAAGTAGATGTTGAAGGGATTAACTATGTGGGAGGATTAATTGGTTTCAGCATGGATGATTCATTAATTAAAAATAGTCATGCAACGGGTGATGTAAGAGGAGAAAAGGAAAATATTGATAATTTGATAGGAATGAATCATTATGAAACAACTGAAATAATAGATAGTTATGGTGAAGGGGAAGTACTTAGAACGGATTTAAAACAGACCAGGGTCATAACAACCTTTTCCGAACATAATGGCGCAGTTAGAGCAGTAGATATTTCTTCTGATGATAGTATAATCGTCTCGGGAGCAGAAAATCAATTAGATACTGGAGAAAGTGCTGTTATTGTGAGTGAAGAGCAAAAAACTCTTAAAATGTGGGATCTGGAAAGTGGAGAAGTTATACATCATTTTGAAGAAGGTGATTCGATTAATACTGCAGCCTTTTCAAATGATGACAGTTTGATAGCTTCCGGAAGTCAGGAAAGAAGTAGTATTAGATTCTGGGACCCCGATACTGGTGAACGTGATAGTTCTAAGTCAATCAGTCATTCCCTGGGAAGCCAAATTCAGTCTTTACAATTTTCTGATGATGACAGCCTGATTGTTTCCAGCTGTTCGATGGGTGAAGTATTTGTACATGAGGTAGATTCTGAAAGCCGGGTGACCAGGTTTTCCCCTCGTGATGACGATGACAGAGTGACAGCAGTGGATATTTCACCTGATAAAAGTATGATTGCAAGTGCTTCATATTTTGCGCGTAATGACAGGATACACATTAATTATCTGGATCCTGATGATATTGGATCAGATGGAACAGTCAGGTCACTTAGAGGCCATTATTCAGGTGTTAATTCTGTAGAATTTTCTTCAGATAACGAAATGCTTTTGTCAGCCTCAAGAGATGAGTCGGTTAGAATCTGGGATATAGAAAGTGGTGAAGTTCTGGAAAATCTCTGGGGACACAATGGCAATGTTTCTGTGGCCACTTTTTCTCCTGATGATAGTATGATCGCTTCTGGTGGATCAGAGGGAACAGTTTTAATATGGGATACAGAGACAGGAGAAATAATTGCTGAATTTACTGAGCATGAGGACGGAGTGACTGATATAGTGTTTTCTTCTGATGGCAGTACAGTAGTATCTGCTTCAAGTGATGAAACTGTGAAAGTCTGGACCCTGGAATAACTACACCCGCCGTTCAAAAACCTACAAAAGAAAAAAGCATAACAAAAACCGGCAGTGCATACTGCCGGTTAATTCATGTATATAGTTGATGGTGTTGGGGAGGGGATAAAAAAAGGAGGTATTCATTGATTTTAGGAGGAATATGTTATAAAATTTAAACAAATAACTAATTGAATGATGTTAGTTGTATTAATTTTTAAAAGTTATAAAAATTTTTCTGAATTTAGAACATGGTAGTTTTTGGAGGAGTAATTTATGAACATAAACGGTATTCAACAATTAATTGAAAAGGAGCGAATCAAATGGAGTCAGCATATACTAAAAAGAATGCAACAGAGAGGTATAAAAATTGAAGATATATTGCATTCTATAAAAAATGGTGAAATAATTGAAAAGTATCAAGAGGATCATCCATATCCAAGTGTATTAATATTTGGTTTTAGTAAAGATGAGGAAATAATTCATACAGTTTGTGGAATTGGAGAAGATTATATATGGATGATAACTACTTATTATCCTGATATTGAAGAGTGGCAGGACGACTTTAAAACCCGGAGGTGAATAAATATGTCTCAGTGTTCATTATGTAAAGGTAAGTTAAAAGAAGACAAAATTAATCATGTTGTAGATATTGATGATTTAATTATTATAATAAAGAAAGTACCGGCAGAAGTATGTAAGCAATGTGGAGAGTATTATCTTGATCATAAAATAGCTCAAAAAGTTGAGGAAATAGTTGATAATGTAAAAAATAACAAAGCTGAGGTTATAATTATTAATTTTTATGATAGGGTGGCTTAAAGTGAAGTTTTTCTCAGCAGAATAAACAAGCATAGACAAAACCGGCAGTGCATACTGCCGGTTAATTATTGTATTTTATAAACGTGGTTCCGGGTTTTTGTTGTAAAGGGACATATGATACAGCAATTTTTTTGGTTGTCTGCTTCGTAGTGTTTGCGCAAGGTGGAATCTGACGAGTCTGAGACCTGATTTAATGTTATTTTGACCAGTTTTCAATAGATAATTTACTAATTCTTTTAAATTCATTTTCGTTGTTTGTTATTAATGTAAGATTTTCTGCTAAAGCATGTGCTCCAATCATTAAATCATATGCTCCGATAATTTTACCCTGTTTTTCCAGGTTAGCTCTAATTTTTCCGTATTTGAGTGCTGCTTTTTGATTAAAGGAGAGTATTTCTATAGGTGAGAGAAAACTAGTTAATGCAATTTTGTTTTTTTCGATATATTTACTTTTTTGTACACCATATTCTAATTCGGAAAAAGTAATGGCTGAAATACATATATTACCAATATTTAAAGAATGAAATTTGTTAAGGACCTTTTGTGGTTTTTCTTTAATTATATAAATACATATATTTGTATCGAGCATATATTTCATTGTATATCCTCTCTTTTTTGAATTTCTGGTTGTTTTCTTTCTAACATAAAATCATCTGAAAAATTATTTAAACTTTGCTCTAAATTATCCCATTGATGATCTTTGGGAATTAATATAACAGAATTGCCAATTTTATTGACAAATACTTCAGATTCTTCGGATTCATCAAAACGGTATTTTTTAGGTAACCTAACTGCTTGACTTCTTCCGTTTTTAAATAATTTAGCAATATCCATATATGATCACCTCTTTTAAATAGTATATATTATAGTATATATCATGTTCAATCAAAAAGTCAATTAAAAAAGAAGTATAGAGAGGATTACCGGTTATGATTGTTTGTTTTCATGTATCCTCCCTTGATTCCCGAAGTAGCCAGACTGGTATAAAGCCCCAGAACTCCCTCTTTTTTTTGAAGTTCCGGTTTTTGCCAATTTTCTTTCCTGCTGTTGAGTATTTCATTAATTTTCTCCGGATTTTCCTTTTTTCCTTCAACCCCTGTAATGTTGAGTGAACGCCGGCTTAGATCAATTTCAATTAAATCATTTTCTTTTACCAGGGCTATTGGTCCTCCGGTTGCTGCTTCAGGGGAAACATGTCCAATAGCCGGTCCCCTGGTTGCTCCCGAAAAACGTCCATCTGTAATTAAGGCTATAGAAGAAGCAAGTTCAGGATCAGATGCAATCGCTTCAGTTGTATAGTACATTTCAGGCATTCCCGAACCACGGGGGCCCTCATAACGAATTATAATAATTTCCCCGGGATTTATATTATTGTTCAAAACTGCCTTCAGGGCTTCTTCTTCCCGGTTAAATACCCGGGCTTTTCCTGCAAAAGCTCTCAATTTTTTTGGTAGGGCAGAATGTTTAATTACCGCTCCGTCGGGAGCCAGATTACCTTTCAGAATAGCAATAGCACCACTGTTATTAATGGGATTATCGGAGGAGAAAATAACTTTTTCTCTGGCCGGCATCTCGTTTGGGCTTTGTTTCATTCCCTGTAGGTAAGAATAATTATCCAGTGACTGAAGATTTTCCCGCAATGTTTTACCAGTGATTGTCGGTACATCAAGATGAAGATATTTTTTAATTTGTTGCATGACTTGAGGTACGCCACCAGCATGCCAGAAATACTGTGTGGGATATTCTCCACTGGGAATTGTATTTGTTAGGAAAGGGACCTTCCTGTTTATTTCATCAAATGTTTCTGCCTTTAGTTCTATACCCAGTTCCATTGCCAGAGCGGGTAAATGGAGCAGGGTATTGGTGGAACCTCCAATCGCTGCATGGACGGCTACTGCATTTATTAGAGATTTTTTGTTTAAAATATCCCGGGCGGTAATATTTTTATCTATTAGTTTTTTAACCTGGCGTGAAGCCAGAGCGGTCATTTCATTTAAATATTTAGTTTGTGCGGGAATCAGAGCGGCTCCGGGCAGAGTTAATCCCAGTGTTTCGGCCATGACCTGCATAGTAGAGGCGGTACCCATGAACTGGCAGGCACCACAGGAGGGGCAGGCGTTTTTCTGTATTTTTTGATACTGTTTTTTGTTAATGTCCCCTTTTTTATAGCGGGAATAAGCCCGGGCGGTTGAATCCACCGTAGTTTTTTCGGGACCGATTTTCATTGCCCCACCGGGAATGAAAACAGTAGGCATTTTTAGTCTGGCTGCGGCTATAAGATGGGCGGGGACGGCTTTATCACAGGAAGAGATTAAAACTAGGCCATCATGAGGAGCGGCCCGTCCCTGGACTTCTACCATGTTGGCAATCATTTCTCTTGAGACAAGAGAATAGTTCATTCCATCATGTCCCTGAGCAATCCCATCACACATATCACTGACAATAAAGGAAGATCCCTTTGCTCCCGTTTGGGCAAGATTTTCCATACAGATATCGGTTAATTTGTTTAGATGAAAGCTGCCGGGATGTCCATAACCATAAGTGCTACCCACCATAACCTGTGGTTTATTTAGGTCATCTTCTGTCCAATCCATTCCCATTTTTAGAGCATCAAGTTCTGGAGCAATTTTTCTAATTTTCTGGCTGAATAGCATTTTATCTCTCTTGTTCTTAAAATTTGTTTGCTGTCTAATATAATTATTTCTGGAATTAATGATATTGACCTTTAAATATGGGTCATTTTTGATTAATATTTGACAAAATCGTGTTAAAGCAATACAATCTAAGTAAGATATTCTATTCTTACGATGGAGGTAAGAAAATCATGTATGAAATTAAAGTAACTTCTAAAGGGCAGGTAACTATACCAAAAAAATTAAGAGAAGAAATGGGTTTAAAACCGGGAGATTATCTTGAAATTAAAGAGGAGGCAGAAGGTTATTTAATAAACAAAAAAATTGATAAAGAAAAAATAGAAAAATATGTGGGGATTTTAAATAAAGAAAAAAGTAGTGATGAGGTAGTTAAGGAGTTGAGAGGTCATGACGGTGGCAGTTGATACTAATATTTTATTTGATATACTCCTGTCGGACCAAATGTATAAAGATTCTTCTTTAGAATTAATATTTTATTATTCCAGGACAGACCGTTTAATTATATCAGAAATAGTTTATAGTGAACTTGCCTCTCAATTTAATGATGTTAAATTATTAGATTCGTTTTTAAATGATTCTAATATAAATTTAGAACAGACTACTTCTACAGGTCTCTGGATAGCTTCCAAAGCATGGGAAAAATATACGAAAAATAGAGATAATAAACTTCAATGTAGTCAATGTGGATATAAGCAACAAATTAAATGTGAAGAATGTGAGGAGATAATATCCAGTCGACAACATATTATATCTGATTTTTTAATTGGTGGTCATGCAAGTGAAAAATCAGATATACTACTCACTCGAGATTTGGGATTTTATCGTAATTATTTTGAAGATTTGAATATAATAAATGAACTGAAAAGTAAGGATTAAATATTATACACCGCCTCCATTCACCGCCCCAAACATACAAAAGAATAAAATAGCATAACAAAACCGGCAGTTCGCACTGCCGGTTAATCTATGCAATTTACTGCTATGTAATACAATTCACTATGATCCAACACCCTGCATAAAAAAATGGTGCCGAGGGCGGGATTCGAACCCGCACAGGTAAAAACCCACAGCGCCCTCAACGCTGCGTGTCTGCCAGTTCCACCACCTCGGCACAGCATAGATAATTATAACATATTTTTTTT
>PWDW01000260.1 GCA_003553225.1 Halanaerobiaceae bacterium | reverse complement strand
TAAAGATAAAACAAAAGTAATGACGAGAAAAATGACTATAATTTTCTTCACTGATTAACCCCCTCCTATAGCAGAATTACACTTTTTTGTCATAGATGATTTTCATATCAGGTTTTTCCGTGCAGAAATAATGCACCCAGACATAGGCGTGTTCAAATAAAGCCACTGTTAAGGCTGCTTGAGAGCCCACAATAAATGCTATTGCCCAGAGCAGGAGCGGGGCAAAAGTATACATTGCATTACCTGTCCACTGGAAAGCGCCTTCCTTCACCAGTGGTTTTTCCCTGTAGCGTATACGGAAATGATCTCCTCCCATTCCCCTGATAAAACCGAAGTATCTATAAATCGACCAGCCAGTGTAAATTACAGGTATTAAGAGAATTGCACCCAGGAATATTGCTGCAAATTCAGGAAGTAAGAGTGTGTTTTGAGTCGACCTTGCCAGCCCCATAATTAGAATAGGGCGAGCAATGAGCAGGGGGAAAAATATCGATCCCCATATCAGCATATCGGCACTGCCAAATAATCGGGTTAGGGCTGCCCAGCCAATCTGCAGGCGAAAGCCAATCCAGCCCAAAACCTGATGCAATACTGATACTCCCACAGCCAGCCAGAACCAGCTGCCGGCAGAAATGTCCAGCCAGGAACCATTTTCCAGTACAGGAGCTGCTAAGCTCCAGGTTGTGGGGATTAGAATTGATAACAGCAAAAAGTGTAATCCCTGCCGATAAAAGAAATACTGTATGGAGCGTGCCTCACTATACCACAGCTCTTCATGATCAGTCATGTGTTTATCTCCTCTACCCATTATGAGTCCTGCTAAGTTATATGAAGTTTGAGTTGGCCACCTTCCCGGGCATGCGATGGTTTTAAGCAAACACTCAACATCTTTCAGGAAAGGAGACTAATGTTTATTGCAAAAGCAAATGAGGTTACCTGTCCTAAATGCCATTCCATTGACCTGTATAAATTCGGTTCTGGAGTTTATTTGCAGTTTCCACCAATGGTAACGGAGAAAGGTCAAAATATTAATTGCAGTTCACATTTCATTCTAAACCTTTAAGTTCATTCAATATAATTCGCGGATTTGCCAGAAACTTCTGGAGCTTCTTATCCACCAAAATCTTATCGCTTTCAAGTTCATTAATTATCAATCGTTCTCCTCTGACAAAAATCTTGAGTTTTCTTTCCTTAAAGCCAGTAAAGCTCTTTTCTCTGAAAATTCCACCTCTATCTTCGCCTTCAACTACATATTCACTTTCGCGAGCAAAGCGCTTCAATTCCAGCCATATTCGCCACTCCTGCAGAGAAGAAATGCTCAACTCAGAAAGTGTATCAGCTTTTTGTAACAGCATAAAATTGGTGTAAATATGGCTTGAACTTATACCATATCCATCAGCAAAAACCGGTCTGGAAAGCTCCTCCCAATTTTTAACTTTAAAGACTATGCAGGCATCTGTACCGGAATTTGAAGGTATATCTATCTTACTGCGCGGCCATACATCTATACTCTCAACCTCACCGTAATATCTAAGCCCTTCCTCACCATCCGGAAAATGCTCTTGAGCCTTGTAAAATCCCACATAATTCAGGGTTTTATTCAAAACAGATTCCTGGTAGGGCACATAATATAAATTATTATCCAGCAAATATTTGTACTGACTGTGAGCTTTATTCTTATCCAGTGAACCTATCAGGACATTCTGCTCAAAATCCATTTTATCCCTGTAATCTTCGCTGCCGGCTGGCATCAGATTCCTCTCATAATTAGTAAAAGCAGATTCACCTATAATCTCGTCTAAAAAATCTGATACCAGTTCTGTGTGTTCGGGCAAAAAGGGAAAAGCCCCCACATTCACCCTCTCTATACTATCATAAAAATCACTGTTTTTTCGGTATTCCTGTTCTTCATGATATGGAAAAAGAACATAGGCCCCGACGATAACTCTGCTGTTATCCCTTCTTTTCTCATTCAGATTGGAGATTATGGCATCTTTGTAGCGATGCATGGTGTTAATATCCTCTTCTTCCGGACCGGGCACTTCTCCTTCTTTACCGGGATTGACACGATATTTAGCATCAAATACAAAATGATATTTAACACTGGATTCTGTTTTGTTCAAACTGAGTATATTATCCGGCCTCTGTCCTGTGGTGGCACTGCTTTTAATCCTTTTGTTGTAAGAAAGCACAAAATTCTCGCCTGTCTCCAGATTTTCATATCGCACCTCAGACTGGCTGCCCTTTCTCAATGTTACATTTATGCTCCTGTAGTCGAGATCAATAAGATCGTGCTTTTTCATCTCATATTTCTCATTGTCCCTGAGAAGCTGATTCAATTTAAGAAAAGCCCAGTACTCATATATCTCCCATAATTCTTTCATGGATAGCTCGTAAATCCTTCCCTGAAGTGTTAACCCCTTGAGAAGAATAAGATAAAGCTTGTATAATTCTCGATAACCGGGGGCCATCTGCAGTACCAGCGAAAGAGAATTCAGTTTATTTAAGTTCCCCACTCCGGCCAAAAAACTCTGCTCAATATTGAATTCCAGTTTTCTCTGCATTTTCTCTATTTCCTCAATTATCCTTTCATCAGTTACTCTCCGCAACCTTTCATATTTATTGATGAAGTTATTCAACCTGCTAATTAACTTTTGAAATAACCACCTTACAAATTTATTCTCAAATGTATCGAAACTCGTTTTCTTTTCCACATTGAGCATCTTTGCAGGCACCTGCAGCTCTTCGTGGAAATACTGGCTATTCTTATTCAACCATTTTACACTCTGCCGATCAATATCTTTTACTCTGGCAGCCGGTTCGACTTTTCTGGTCTTTTCCAGCCCGTGATGAGGCGCAGATTTGATGCGGTTAAAAGCTTTAATTAAATCATCGAATATCTCCCTTAAAATCATGAAAAACTCCGAATCAGTTGGTGAATCCGCTTCTCTAGGATGCATCTCCTGATAAGTTCTTCGCAAAAAATCATAAGCCAGGTTGTAAACCTCCTGATTTACCTCTTCCAGTAATTTATGATAATCCTGTTGATAGTCAATTTTGCTGGGGAAAACTTCAATGGTAAGCCCACATAAAAACCTATCATCTGAAACTATTTCCATCTCACTTAAGCCTATATCACTGCCGAAATTTAAGCTTCCATAAAGCTTACGTCCATCATTATGAGGAGAGCTGACCGACTGTCTTATCTCTCTGTTATCATGATAAAAATCCAGACTTACATCTTTTTTGCCCTCTATATAGATATCATAATCCTGATATTCGTAAAATAAAGGAGCGGATTTCGCTGTCAAAAACTCTGCCTGAACAAGCTCGCCACTTTCGCGATCAAAATATTCAAAGTTAAGTTCGTCTCGCAAATCCCCGGGCAGTTCCAGGCTGATTTCAGCTCCTCCCTGAATATCCTTCAACCCCAGAGCACCTGCCTTAGGATGAACCGGTTTTCCCTTAATGGTCAGGCTGAAAAGTTCAGTCTCAATATAGATCAAATCTATTTTTTCATCTAGTTCATTGTTATTCATCCTATCAACCCCTATAGCCAGTAAGCTGTAAAGCCATCCTGTTCATATCTGGTCATCATATCCACTATCTTTTTGGCTGATTTGTTATATGATATTTCATCTTCATTTTTTCTCAAATGACTGCGCATGTTCGAACTCAAATCCCCCTGTTCTCTCGTAAATTCTCCCCCGGCTATAAATTCATACAATTCCACCAGTATGTCTTTAAGCTGTCGGCTGCTGCCCTGTATTTTGGGCAGGATCTTCTGAAGTATCTGATAATCAAATGCTTCTTCATATTCCAGTAGATTAAATCTCTCGTTGTAGATTATATAAAAATTAATCTCATCTCTGACCCTATACCCTACATGCAGATTTGCCTGTGCAAGGATGTCATTGATCTCCTGCAGCTCTGAAGTCGTCTTTTCCACCAGCTCCTCATTCCGGGGCAGTGTTCCAATCAGTTTTAGATACTCAGTGGATAAAAAACTATTATCCACAGTTACCTGGTCTGGTGAGTTATCTGTAGCGAGCTCAGAATAATTCATGAGATCTATACGGTTAAATTCTATTGTATTGGCTCTGTCCAGAACTTTTTTGCTGAAAGGATGGGTTGTCTCATCCATATTGACTGTGCCAACAATATAGAGGTTGTCGGGCAGGTAGAGGCCGGCAAACTCCTGTCTGGCCATCTCATCACCTCCAAAATCCCCGGTGCTCATCAGCTCATCTGTTACAATTTTTTCGCTCTGAAACTCTCTGGTCTCCATTACTGAAAGAAAATCGCTGAAATAGTATTCTACCCGGGCCAGATTCATCTCATCCAGACAGACTATGTAAGGCTTCATTTTCCCCTGATCATAATTTTCAGCCTCGGAAACCGCTTTCTTGATAATATCGATCACAGGGCCCTTTTGAAATTCCTGTTTTATATTGGTATATCCGAGAAGATCAGAGGTATCACTCCAATCCGGCCGAACGGAAACCAGTTTAAACCTTCCATTCTCTCTGGTGCATCCAATAGCATTAGCAAACTGTTTTACAAGCTGCGTTTTTCCCGTGCCAGAAATACCGGCCAGAAGCACAAAAGATCTGCTTTTCAGGGAGAGATAGAAGTTTTCAATCAAACCCTCAGGATATGTAAAACCCATAGCGGCAATATAATCTTTTATATCATTCACCACTTCTTTAACCTTACTGTCATCATCAATTGAAATATCTATTTCATCATCTTTGTTCTTCTCGCCGACATCTATCTGATCGGGCGGATCATCTATCGGATATTCTTCTCCGTCGTATTGCTCATTCATTCTCTCTATCTCCCTTTTGAAATTTTCCAGTGTTCCATACTCTTTCATAAGATTTTCTCTTCTATTATCAGCCAGCCTTAATGCACCGCGAATAGATGGACTTTCATAGCCAAATTCTTCTACAAGAATTTCTTTTGACGGTAGATTTAGAATCGATACTTCTTTCAGGCAGAATATAAATTTGAAAGGTGAATCACTTGGTTTCCAGATATATTCGGCTACTTCTACGCTTTCAAACTTATAAGTTATAAAACCTGCCATAACTATTTTTTTATCCCTGTACATCAAACAGAGGTCTCCACTACTCATCTTTTCCCAGTTTTGTTTACTCCTATTATCTTGAAAGCCCCAGCATTTTATTCTATTACTTTTGTAAATCCCAGATAAATTTTTGTAATCTTCGTCAGCAATGATATTCTCGCTTTTTAATTCATCTAAATTAACTTCATTTTTTATTGTCCTTCTATAATTTTCTGTATCTCCAGTTACTGTAAATATATTATTAGAATCCATATAATATCACCTTTTTATACCTATTAATTATGTTTTTTAAAATTTTCTCACTTTATAGTTCAATATTTCGTATATAAAACCTGCAAAATCTTGACGGAAAAATTATTATTTACTCTCAAATGTGAGTTATATCTGAAATCTCTGTTGCTATTTATTATTAAGAATATAGCTATTGACATAAATTTATTTTCAGTGTAAAATTAATTGTATATATTATAAAATATTTCAACTTTATAATTATTGAGGAAAACAGGATGGGAGGAAGTCATCATGGCTAAAATTAAATTTTGGAAATACTGTGGGCGCTTTGTTTTGACCTATATTGCAGTTTTTGCTGCAGTTGGCTTTGTTTTTACCAATCTGCAGGGTATACTGCCGGAGACTGGCAGAACCGCCCTTGATTTTTTTGAGCCATTTCAATTTAGCTTTACAGAATTCTTCAGACAGGGCATAAGGGCGGGCTTGATAGCTCTTGTTCTTTATCCCTTCTATGACAAATTAATGGATGGTAAAAAGGGAACCAGATTGTTGTTTGCCGCGATCTGGGGGCTTTCTCTGCTGGGATCACTTGAACCCCAGCCCGGCTCCTTAGAAGGGGTAATTTACACTGAAACCACAATGGGGGAACATCTTCTTGTGCTGGTTTTTGTCGCCATTCAGGTCTTAATATTTTCCAGGCTGTTTCTATTCTGGGAAAAATCCGCCCTCTCTGTTGATACGGCCCGAAAAGAAGAACACAAAAATATTGAACTGAGTAAAATGAACAGAAAAAGTTTAATTGCATATCTTGGACGTTTTACCTTAATTCATTTTGTGATCTATATGCTCATAGGAGTAGTTTTCATGCAGTTAGCAAGTTATGAAGAAGCATTTCTTGAAATGGAAGCCTTTGAACTTTACCGGCCACTTGACAGCATCATTCTTCCAATTTTAGTTTTTGCGGGGCAGCTTATAAGGGGTCCGCTGCTGGCGCTTTTTATTCTCCCCTTTTATGACAGAATCATCAAAAGCAAGCGCGGCTGGCTTCTTCTCTACGGTCTGCTTTTAGGGCTGTTAGTAGTAAGCCCCCTCTGGATCAGAGAGTTATATATACCCTTAAACTTCACCCAGCTTGCTGATCTAATCGGAGTTTTACAGGTAGGACTGCCAGAAATTATTGTTCAAACACTACTGATCTCTATTCTGTTTTATAAACTGGAGAGAAGGAAATATCTTAAAAACCCAGGTTTAAGCAGAGCATAACTTTTAACTCTTAAATCCACTTGACAGCGATTCATTTTAAAGGTAAAATTTAGTTATCTGAACTATTAAATTAAAACATCAAGATATCTGACAGACAATAGTTCATAAATACCGGGTGCGGCGGGGAATGACCGGCCTGCCCGCCCCAGCAGGAAAGGACAGTTTAACATGAAAACATTGATCGCCTATGCTTCCAGCCAGGGAGGCACCAAAAAAGCAGTGGATTCGCTGGCGGAAAAATTCACAGACACGGTGAAGATAATCGACCTCAAAGACAAAAAAGTTCCCTCCACAATTGATATCGGAGACTTTGACAGAATCATCATCGGCGGCTCCATCCATGTCGGCCGAATTCAGCGCCAGGTGCGCAATTTCTGCAGTGAATATTTAGATGATCTTCTCAACGCC
>PWDW01000123.1 GCA_003553225.1 Halanaerobiaceae bacterium | reverse complement strand
TTTTATATAAAACTTTTTATATAAAAGAGGGGAAATGTCGATTCCTGCCTTGAATTTAAATTTTTATTGTAGTAAAATAAACAAAGCATAGTGTTCAAAAGATAAATATATTGCTTTATTTAGAAATTATATTTTTTATATTGGTTTGGTCATATAATCTCCACTTCACAGCTATATTTTGTTTTTTTAATAAAGCTTAACTGCAGTAGAACATAATAACTTAATCAGGTAACATAAGGAAGTGAAAAGCAGTGAATGTTTCACAGCGAGAGAATTTAATTGATGAACCGGTTTTACCTACTTTGTTTAAACTTTCCTGGCCGATCATGGTGGGGGAATCGATGCAGCTTATGTATAATCTGGCCGACACCTTCTGGGTGGGCAGACTGGGTCCGGAATTTCTGGCCGCTATAACCGTATCATTTCCTATCATATTTATTGTCTTTTCGGTGGGAATAGGTTTTTCAATTTCCGGGATTGCCCTGGTCTCTCAGTATACGGGAGCCGGGGAACATGAAAAAGCCAACCTGGTCACCGGGCAGGTTTTAAGTTTTGCAATAATGGTTTCTTTAATTTTTTCTTTTTTGGGTTTAATTCTGGGGGAACATCTTTTAATTTTGATCGGAGCTGATGAGGAAGTTCTACCCCTGGCCTGGTCTTATTTCAGAATAATAGTGTCCGGTATTCCCCTGATGTTTATTTATTTTATTTTCTCTGCCGTGCTGCAGGGAATCGGAGATACCAAAACACCAATGTATTTAAAATTAGTTGCTGTAGGAGCCAATGTTATTCTTGATCCCCTGCTTATTTTTGGCTGGGGGGGGTTCCCCGAACTCAGTATTGCCGGGGCTGCAGTGGCCACAATTATTACCCGTTTTTTGGCGGCCATAATTGGAATTTATATTTTATTTACCGGGAAAAAACAATTACACCTGCATCCACATCATCTGCGCCCCCGCTGGAATATGATCAAAAAAATTGTTAAAATTGGTTTTCCGGCTGCTGTGGGGGATTCGGGGCTGGCGATTGCTATTTCAGTTATGACCTCGATTGTAGCCGGTTTTGGAACGGTAACTCTGGCGGCCTATGGGGTTGCCAATCGTATAACTTCTATTATTAGAATGCCGGCCATGGGTATTGGACGGGCTACCGGAGTTCTGGTGGGCCAGCATCTTGGTGCTGACCAGCCCGATGAGGCCGGTAAAACAGCCTGGCTGTCTGCCGGAACAATACTGGTAATCATGTTGATCATGGCGACAATTCTTCTGTTTACCGCTCCCTGGCTGATTGATTTTTTCACCGATGACCCGGAAGTGGTTGATTTAGGTGCCGAATATCTTAAAATTGTTGGTTTTGGTTTTACCTTTCTGGGGGTCCAGATCGTGTTATCGGGGGCTCTCAGTGGGGCCGGAAAAACAGTACAGCAGAGTTTTTTCCGGTTACTTACACTTTGGGCTTTCCAGATTCCTTTTTCTTATTCTTTTGCTCATTACATGGGTCTACAGGAGACTGGAATCTGGTGGGGTATTTTTACAGCCAAATTACTGGGCCTGATCGTAATGTCCCTCTGGTTTATAAAGGGCACCTGGCAGGAAAAAGTTATTGAGACTCCAGTTCAGGATAAGTTTTCATCAGAGCTGGAGATTGATACAGAACAGGCAGCAGGTAAGTAGTGAAATTTAAATTTGCGACTTTTGAACCATGATGGTATAATTGGGAAAAATAAAAACAGGCAGGAAGGATATTTATGTATCATGATAACAGAGATCGCCAAAGACAGGCCCATATAAAAAATTATCAGGATTTATATGAATTTGTTAAAAATATTAAACATTCCAGCAACCGGGAACAGGATGTTGAAGAGATAATAAATCAGCTGATTTATCGCTGGTTTTCTCAAAAAAGGGTTCATGCTCTGGACAGCTGTTATGATATTTTTAACAAAAAACTGGCCCAGGAGGGTGGTTTTCTTGTCAGGTATGAAGACGGAACTATAAAGGCTGAATTTGAAAACAATACAGGGAGTGGTGAAAATGAGTAATTATGATATTGCCGTGATACCTGGAGATGGAACCGGACCTGAGGTTATTGCTGAAGGTATTAAAGTTTTAAAAAAAGCAGCCCAGAAATTTGATTTAAATATAGATTTTACAGAATATGATTTTGGTGGGGATAGATATCTTCAGACGGGAGAGATTTTATCAAAATCAGAAATTGAAGAAATGAAAACAAAAGATGCTATCTATCTGGGAGCTATTGGTCATCCTGATGTTAAACCCGGTGTTTTAGAAAAAGGTATTTTGTTAAAACTAAGATTTGAACTGGATCTTTACATAAATTTAAGGCCTATTACTCTTTATGAGGGTGTGGAATCCCCTCTCAAAAACACAGAACCCGGGGCCATCGATTTTGTTGTAGTACGTGAGAATACAGAAGGCCTGTATACAGGTTCAGGAGGATTTCTGAAAAAAGGAACTCCGGATGAAGTAGCCGTACAGGAGTCAATTAACACCCGTAAAGGTGTGGAAAGATGTCTGCGATATGCTTTTGAATACTGCCGGAGAAGAGATAAAGAAAAAATGCTTACTCTCTGCGGGAAGACCAATGTCCTGACCTATGCTTTTGATTTATGGGAGAGAACTTTTAATGAACTGGCTTCTGAATATCCCGGGGTGACTACTGATTATGCTCATGTAGATGCTACTACCATGTGGATGATTAAAAATCCGGAGTATTTTGATGTTATTGTCACCGATAATATGTTTGGAGATATTATTACGGATCTGGGCGCTGTTCTGCAGGGGGGGATGGGTATTGCTGCCGGTGGGAATATAAATCCGGAAGGGGTATCCATGTTTGAACCTATTGGAGGTTCTGCTCCTAAGTATACCGGTCAGGGTACCATAAATCCTCTTGCTGCAATTGCTGCCGGACATATGATGCTGTCTGAGCTGGGAGAAACTGAAGCAGCTGCCGCAGTTAAGGAAGCTGTTAAAAAGGTGGTCAAAGAGGATTTAAAAAGCCTTTCTGCCGGAAAGATGGGCTGCAGTACTTCTGAAGTCGGTGACCTGGTTAAAGATTATATTTAATGAGCTTTATTGAGATTATAAGTTTAAGAATTGATATTATGAAGGTAAACCCCTGTTTTGTTTAACAGGGGTTTTTTGTTTTATTGTCAAAATAAGAAGGAATTGGTCCTGTAATGTTTAATTTAATTAATAAGGGTGTAAATATACTGAAAACAGAGGATTGGTAATTATGAGTGAGAGAAGAAAATCATATCGGCTGCCGGAAAATAAATATGAAAATTTAAAGGAAAAACTGGACAGCAAAGGAATTGAATTTGATGAATTTCTGGCAAAAAGTATTGACCTTTATCTGGCCGGGGAAATAAACCCCAAAAATGAAAGCCAGGAATGGTCAAGCTGGATGGAGGAATAATCCGGAAGGGTGAAATTAAGATGAATGTTAAAATGAAAAGAGCCATGTATAAAATTGATACTGAACTTCATAAGAAATTAATGAAAAAACTAATTGCGGATAATATGACTTTTAATGAATTTATCAATAGAGTTATTCATATGTATCTGGAAAATGAGTATAATCTCAAGCAGGGTGAGGAAGGAGACGGTAAATAAAGCAGTGAAAAAGATTTTATCGGGCCCGGGTAATACGGGTAAAACAAAAACCTTGAGTGAAAAATATCAACAAAGAGCTCGACAGACAGGTACAGAAAAGTGCCTTGTTTTTGTTAAAAACGCTGCGGGCGTAAGTTCCTGGGAGGAACGGCTAAATTTAAAAATCATGGGTCCCCTGGAAATATATACTTTTCTGGGTTTTGTACAGCAGGAAGTAAGCAGTTTTTGGCCTGATCTGCAGCAGGAAGTAAAGTCAGATTCAGGTATGGCAGAACCAATTTTTATGAATGTGGAAACCGCCCATTATATTATGACCTGTTTTGTTGAAAAGAGAAGAAACAGTACCGGGGTTCTGGATAATGTTGGAGCCCGAACTCCCCGGATAGCAGTTCAATTAATTGATAATTTAAATCAGGGTGCACTTAATGGACTTTCTCTGAAAGAGATTGAGCAGAGACTTTTTTACTGGGCGGGTGAGGATCGAGAAAAGAAAGAAGTCTTTCGGGAAGCATTTAATATCATGAATATTTTTCGTTCTTTCTGCCAGAGAAATGGTGTGCTTGATTATTCCCTGGGGGTGGAGTTATTTAATAGGTGCCTGCTCCAAAATGAAGATTATATCAGACGACTTACTGATAGATATAATTACCTTTTTGTTGATGATCTTGAGAAAACAGTTCCTGTGGCTCAGGATTTATTTTTGAAAATTATCGGCAAAGTTCGGGATTCTTTTTTTGCCTTTAATGAGGAAGCAGGTTTTAATAGGTTTTTTGGTGGTAATCCAGAACGGGCCCGGAATAAATTCTTTCCCCAATGTCAAATAGAAAACAAAGAAAAACAATTTATTTCTTCACCTGAAGCCAGAAGTTTAGCAGAGGCAATCAGTGAAGCTGTTAGGGAAAACTCTTCTGTGCCCGGACATGAATTTATAAAAGGTATTCTTGAATCAGAGTATAGAGGAGAAATGCTGGAAAAAACCGTGTATAAAGTAATAACTATGTTAGAAAAAGAAGAGGTTAAACCAGCTGATATAGCTATAATAATGCCGGAAGTGGACAATATTGCTGAATTTATTTTCAGATATTTTCTGGAAAATGAAGGATATTCTCTGAATAATTTAACCGACTCCCACCGCCTGGTTGATGTTCCTTTTACTCAGGCTTTAATTACTCTAATTTTGCTGATTAACAGGGATTGGAATCAGGAAATAACATTTTCCTCCCTGAAACAGACACTTGTTCTGCTGCTGGATCTGGATCCACTGCAGAGCAGTCTGCTTGCTCAAAAAATTTGTTCTGCAAATTATAAATTCCCCTCTCCGGAAGATATTAATATCTCTCTTGATCTACAGGAGTACTGTCATCTTAAAAAGTGGGTTCAGGATCGAAGAAAACAAAAACAAGATCTTCAGCTTCTTTTTCAGTCTATTTTCCAGGAACTTTTAATATATTTATCGCCCTCATCCAGGGAAATAAAAGCCTGCCGTCGTTTCATAGATTCACTGGAAAAATTCAATAAAGTTGTAACCAAATTTTCCGGTGCCGATTTTAAAAAACTGGGTTCTCATTTTATTAATATGCTGCAGAACGGAACTCTGGCAGCTGAAGTTTTGTATCATTCTTCTGATAGAGGAGAAGAAGCACAGGGTATAATACTGGCAACTCCCTATAAATTTCTATTTTCTGATATTAGAGAGGTTAAATATATCTTCTGGCTTGATATATCAAGCCAGAAATGGCAGCAAGGTTTGAGCAAAGAACTTTCAAATCCCTATATTTTTACCCCAAACTGGAAAGGTCGATGGGATGATGAAATTGATCAGTATCTTCGTCACAACAAACTACTGGGTTATTTACAGAACATATTAAGCCGCTGCAGTTCAGGTCTTTATCTGGGAGATAGTTATTTGGACAGCCGGGGCTGGGAACAGGAAGGCGGACTATACAGCTGGTTGAATCCACGGCAGGCTGGAGGAGAAAATAATGATTAAACTAAGACCCGGCCAGGATCGAGTGGTTGAATTTCGCAGTGGATTAATGGCTGTTGCGGCGGTACCGGGGGCCGGAAAAACTACTATTTTAGCTTATCTTGCGGCAGAATTAATTGAAAAACAGCAGAACACACAGGGGAAAATATTAATAGTAACCTATATGAAAACAGGGGTTGCTAATTTTCGCAGACGAATTGGAGATTTTCTGGAAGCAAAAGATCTGCCCCGCAACAGAGGCTATGAAGTGCGTACTCTCCATTCTTTAGCTTTGAGTATTTTACAGGAAAATCCGGCTGATAGAATGCTCAGTGATGATTTTGAAATTGCTGCTTCTGGAGTCAAAAGTTCTATTTTAGAGCAGGTAATTGAGGAGTGGATTCAGGATAATCCCCGAATGTTTATGAAATATTTTGATTACAGTAAAAATAACCCTGGTTATAGAAAAGCACTTAAAAAATGGCGGGAAAAAGACTTTCCGGCTTTTATAAGTTCAATTATATCAAGATTTAAAATCCGGGGCTTAACTGAAAGGGATATAAAAACCCTGCAGCAGAAAACAGATCACTATTCATTTCTGGAATGGGCTTTTGCAGTATATAAAAAGTATGACCGGTTATTAAAAAGACAGGGGTATCTGGATTTTGATGATTTAATAAACCAGGCCTATAATTTACTGAAGAATAATGAAAAATTGCGGACAAGACTTCAGAATAAATACAGTTATGTGTTTGAAGATGAGGCTCAGGATTCAAATTTTCTTCTGGAAAAGATACTTCTTTTTTTAACAGGTTCAGAAGGAAACCTGGTTCGGGTGGGGGATTCCAACCAGGCCATCATGGGAACATTTACTGAAGCTGATCCGGAAGTATTTCGTGATTTTAGTGATAAAGACAGAGTAAAAAAAGAATCCATACTTTACTCCAGCAGAAGCAGCAGAGATATTATGGGTCTGGCCAATAAACTTATAAAATGGGCCGTAAATGAACACCCACTTGCCGAGTGCCGGAGTGCTTTTGAGGAAAAATATATAAAACCCGTTCCCCCGGATGATCCTTTTCCCAATCCGGTTACAGAAGGTTATCGGGCTGCAGCAGAGATATTTAGTGATTCAGAAAGAGAAATATATGCAATTTCACGGCTGGCTTCACGACATGTAGATGAAAACCCCAAAAATACGGTTGCTGTACTGGTTCCGGCTAATTATGTGGTAGAAAAAATAACTGACTGTTTTGAAAAAATGGGAGTTGATTATTCTCTGGTTCGAGAACCTTCCTCCGAAAAACTGGATACTGTGAAAAATTTTATAGAGCTTTTATCTTTTTTGGCTGAACCGTATAAAAAAAATTTACTGATAGATCTGCTAT
>PWDW01000268.1 GCA_003553225.1 Halanaerobiaceae bacterium | reverse complement strand
TTCCCCAGATAATCAAACAGAGAAGAAGCACTGGAAAAGAAATAAGGTAAAAACTGTGTATATCCGGGAAATCTATTAAATTCAGTTAATTTTTCCAAAACTTCATCTCTTTTTTTCTGTAGGGTATAAGCCTTTTCCGGCTGATCACTTTTTTCAAGCCGTCTAACAGCCTCCTGAAAATCACTTTTGATCTTCGGGAGTTTTTTTTCAATAATCTCTGGAATCAAAATTAATTCTTCGGCAGGTGGGATAACCACTTCCTGTTCTTTGCTGATAGACCTCTGGGTTCCTGCATCAAAGGTACGTATTGAATCTATCTCATCACCAAAAAATTCAATTCTAAAAGGATGTTCTTCACTCAGCATATAAACATCAATTATTCCTCCGCGCACACTGAAATGTCCGGGTTCTTCAACCATATCTTCTCTTTGATAACCCAGAATACTGAGCTTTTCCTTTAGAAAATCAAGATCAATTTCCTGTTCTATTTTTAAATGAAATGCATATTCCCTAAAAACATCCGGCGGCATAATTTTTCTAAGCAGTGCCGTCACCGGAGCAATAATAATTTTACTGTAATTTCCAAACAGACATTCCTGCAGCACCTGCAGCCGCTCCTGCCGGACATGATAATCCGGGATCAGCTTTTCATGGGGAAAAACTTCTATTTCGGGAAAAAGCAGTACTTTCTCTTTATCAACCATTCTGATCAAATTTTCATAATGAGTTTCTGCCTTACCCCGGTCCCCGGTTATCAGCAGTATATTTTTATCTGACAATTCTGAAAAAATGTTCCCCATAAAAAAAGCCAACCTTGAACCTGTCAGTCCTGCTGATTGAAGGGATGTCTTCTCTTCAACTTTATTCAATATTTTTTTTGTCTTGCTGTGGTTAATGAAAAATTTGTCCAGCATACTAATCCAGCTCCCGGCTGAAATGATTAATCACAGCCCTTTTTTTCCCTGCACTAATTCTATAACCGGTAAAATCAATTAAAGTCATTCATCGCCATCTGATAACCTTCCTTAAGTAAAACTTCCAGGGCGGACACCGTTTTTGAGCAGGCCTCAGAAATCAATTCTTCTTCTTTTTCACTAAAATCAGTCAATACATAGCTGCTCACTTCAACTTCTTTTGGAGGCCTACCAATACCCAATCTGATGCGCCCAAATTCCCGGGTACGGATACTATTAACAATAGAGTCCAGACCCCTGTGACCGGCAGTACTTCCTCCCCATTTTATCCTGATCTTCCCTACCGGTAAATCAAGATCATCATGGATCACAATCAAATCCGGGGGGCTGAGCTCAAACTCATTTAACAATTTACGGACTACAGGCCCACTTTTATTCATATAGCTGCATGGTTGAGCCAGTACAACCGGCCTACCGGCAATTTCACCTTCAGCCCACAGGGCATTCCTGCGGTAATCGGTCTCCTGGATCCCTATTTCATCTGCTATTGTTTTCACTGCTCTAAAACCTGTGTTATGTCTGGTTTTTGCATACTTGGCACCAGGATTACCCAGACCCACAATTAACTTCAAATATATCACTCCAGACAGTACATAATCTTTAAAAAATGCTACCAGATCATCCATATCCAACTCCACACATCGGCCAGTAAAAATTATATCTCATCCTCAGCCTGCCTTAAAGCCCGGTTTAATAGTTCATTCAAGTATTTCAGACAGTAAAAAACTTACATCTGCAAAAAGCCTGCACTGGAAAGCACACTAAAAATCAGGCAATTCTCCTCCAAAGAGAATTGCCTGCTTTATTATCTAATTACCAGCTTAAAACTTATCTTACCGGCCTCTTACTGCATGTAATCGGGAGTTCCCTCTTCTTCCTCTTCTTCTTCAACCTCTTCTTCATCCTCTAATATCTCTTCTTCCAGCTCTTCCTCTTCACCAATAACTTCTGGTTCAACAAATTCTTCTTCCAGCTCTTCTTCTTCTTCAATTTCTTCAGAAGGAGTAACAATCGTCACAATTACTTCATCCAAAGCATCAACAAGCTTAATCCCCTCATCTACTTCAAGATCTCCCACCTGAAGAGAATCTCCAACATCCAGTTCACTTACATCCAGATCCAGCTCTTCCGGAATATCGGAGGGTAAAACCTCAATAGAAACTTCACGCATCAGCTGCTGCATTACTCCACCCTCTTTTACTCCAAAGGGCTCACCAACCAGATTAAGAGGCACATCAATAGTAATTGTTTCATCCATAGAAATCTGCTGAAAATCAACATGAATAATATTCCCTTTAATAACATCTTTTTGGAAATCTTTAATCATTGTGATCTCAGCTTCTTTTTCTGCAGATCCATCCTCATCTTCCATAATTTTGAGATCAAAAATAGCATTACTGTTCACTTTATTAGCTATATCATGAGGATCAACAATAAGTGATTGAGGTTCCCGGTTTTTCCCATAAACAACCCCGGGTATTTTCCCCTGCTCCCGGAGGCGCCGGGCGGCACCTTTTCCAGTTTCTTCTCTAACAGCTACCTCTACTTCATACCTTTCCATTAATACTCACTCCCGTTAAAATAACTTTTTAATATTATAGCATCATTAACTAAAATAGGCAAATCAAAACAGAACACTTACGGACAGGTCTTTGAAAATACGGTCAATAGCTTCTCCCAGCAGACTGGACACAGAAATAACTTTTAGTCTATCAATATTGCGGTCCTGCTGGGGAATAGAATCGGTGACAATAACTTCTTTCAGGGGGGCCCTGTTCATTTTCTCTTCTGCCTTTCCGGAAAATACACCATGGGTGGCACACGCATAGACATTTCGAGCCCCATGTTCATTCAGCATGGTGGCAGCTTCACTGATTGTGCCTCCGGTGTCAATAATATCATCAAACAAAATCACATTAGAATCTTTAACCTTGGAGCCCCCAATTATATTTACAATTTCAGCAACATTTGGTTCAGGTCTTCTTTTATCAATAATTGCCATGGGAATATCCAGAGCCTCGGCAATAGAACGAACCCGCTTAACAGCACCTACATCCGGGGCCACTGCTGTGAGATTATCAATATCTCTCTTTTTGAAATAATCCACCAGAATAGGTGCTGAATAAAGGTTATCTACAGGAATATCAAAAAAACCCTGAATCTGGGGAGCATGTAAATCAATAGAAAGTACTCTTCGGGCTCCGGCTTTGGTCAACAAATTGGCCACCAGTTTTGCTGTAATAGGCTCCCGGGGCTGAGCTTTTCTGTCCTGACGGGCATATCCATAATAAGGGACCACTGCTGTAATCCTGCGGGCGGATGCACGCCGCAGGGAATCAATTATAACCAGAAGTTCCATCAAATTTTCATTAACCGGGGGACAGGTGGGCTGGATCACAAAAACATCAGCCCCTCTTACTGTTTCAAAAGTTTGTACACTAATTTCTCCATCCTGGAATCTTTTTACTTCTGCATCCAAAAGTTCGGTACCCAGATAATCACATATATCTTCCGCAAGGCTGGGATGAGAATTGCCGGCAAATATTTTTATCTTCTCACTGTAAGTTGACATAGTGCCCTCCTTAGTCCTGGTCCTGCTTATTCTTTTTTTTGCTATTTTTGGAATACACCCGGGCCGGTACACCAATAACTGTTGTTTCGGGGTCCACATCATGGGTCACAACCGCTCCTGCTCCGGTCTGACCCCTGTCACCCACTGTAATAGGAGCCACCAGAGTTGTGTTGCTGCCAATAAAAACATCATCACCAACTCTGGTCTTATGCTTTTTTTGCCCATCATAATTTGCAAAAATAGTTCCCGCTCCGATATTGGTACCCTCACCAACTTCTGCATCTCCCACATAGCTGAGATGAGGTACTTTAGTACCCCGGCCTATCTGAGATTTTTTCAGTTCTACAAAATCACCGACTTTAACTCCGGCCTTAAGCTCAGTACCGGGTCTGAGATTGGCAAAAGGGCCGATAGTACATTCATTGTGAACTATACTTTCTTTTATATTGCAGCTGGCCTTTATCTGAACATTTTTTCCAATAGAAGAAGCAAAAACACGGCTGTAAGGTCCAACAGCAGTATGGGGCCCTATTTCTGTATCACCCTGTAAAAAAGTAAAGGGGTGGATAACACAGTCTCTCCCAATTTTAACTTCCGGTTCAATATATGTATTGTCCGGATCAATAATAGTCACTCCCGATACCATATGCTTTTGGGCGGTTCTTTGATATAACAGTTTATTGGCCCGGGCAAGATCCCGGCGGTCATTTACACCTATTATTTCGGCACTGTCATGCACTTCAACCGGTATTACCTTTCCGGACTGATTATTTATATAACTCACCGTATCTGTAAGATAATATTCCTGCTGCTCATTATTGCTGTCAATCTTATTAAGTGCTTCAAAAAGAAGGGGACCGGAAAAACAATAAACTCCGGCATTTACTTCCTTAATCTTTTTCTGTTCTTTTGATGCATCCTGATCTTCTACAATACACTTAATATGCCCTTTTTTATTTCTGACAATCCGGCCATATCCCGAAGGATCATCTAGCTTGGCGGTCAGCACAGCCGCTCCCGTGTCTTCCTGCTGTTGACAGGCTGTCAGTTTTTCTATAGTATCGGCCCTTAAGAGAGGTGTATCGGCACAAAGCACCAGTACCGGACCCTGATGCCGGGCAATAAATCCTGCGGCCTGCCCTACAGCATGTCCTGTACCCAGCTGTTCTTTCTGGGTTACAAACTTTATGTCTTTATCCCCCAGGTGCTGTTTAACCTGTTTTTTTTGATAACCCACAATACATACTGTCTCAGCTGCAGAATCAACTTCCTGCACCTGATCCAGTACCCGCTGAACCATAGATTTACCGGCAGTTTCATGCAGAACTTTGTTAACATCAGATTTCATTCTGGTTCCTTTTCCGGCAGCCAGAATCAGGGTTAAAAAATCAGCCACTTTCATGCCCCCCTATTATATAGTTAATTTTATATTTTCATCATCCAGCAGTGAACGATTTTTTTCAGAAACAATTTGATCAATCGAAAAAGAAAATTCTTTTTTGCCAATTTGACCATTTAGAATATACTCTCTTAACAAAACAGGATAAAGAGCATCCTTAATTCCGTACTTTATCAAAAGCTCAGGTTTTTTATAGGCGGTAAACAGGTTGATAACATCCTGGGCAAACAGTTTTTCTGCTGCCCGGTTCAGGCTGTAACCACCAATTATATTTGCGAGCCGGCTTAACTCCAGAAGCTCCATGGTATCATCATAACAATAAAGCTCCGGCAGGGTGTCCCCATAGGCCTGCTCAATGATAGAGATATCAGAATTAAAATTATGACCCACCATAATCTCAGGGTCATACCTGTAAATTACACCACGCAGCAGATTTATTCCTTCCTGAATACTAACCGAAGGAGCCAGCCTGCTGTTGGTAAATATAAAACCTGCTGTAACAGGCTCCAAATCATCCAGAATAACATACTGGATGGCATCCAGATCACTTTTTAAATATTCAGTATCAATACCCATCACTCTTCTGGCCCGGGATTTTTTACTCCACCCGGGATTTGAACGAAAAGTAACCAGTCTATCATAGGTTTTATCCAGATTCTTTAATTTTCTAATAATACGGGCCTGATGGTTATCAATACTTATAATATGTGCGATTTCTTCAGGAGCTGCCTGCTTTAATCTTTTTTCAGTCGGATAGTTCTGAAGAAGTTTATTAAGTTGAACTTTGTTTTCTAAAATTAGGGCCAGTTTAAAACGGTAAAGATCATCAGTGGATACATAAGTATTCATTTATAGAGCTCATCTCATTTCTAATTTTCTTTCAAAAAACACATCAAAAAACATATTTTTCACAAAACACATAACCGTTTGAAGTATAACAGACAGTCCTTATTTTGTCAAGAGTTATTTTTCTTCATCCATCTCCAGAGTTCATCTTCTTTAAGCCCCACAAATTGGCTCCTGCTTCCTTCAGCAATAACATATTGTCCTTCCGGCACAATTTCCCCAATAATCCAGGCCTCAACTCCAACTGCTTTTATATCTTCAATAACCTGTTTGCTTTTCCTGGCCGCAATTAAAAGACTTCCGGAAGACAGCAGGCCTAAGGGATCAATTCCTAATTTTTCACAAATCTCCCGGGCCTCGGCCGAAACCGGTATCCGGTCTTTATTTAATACAAAACCCTGGCCCGACGCCCGGGCCATCTCCTTTAAGGCACCATAAAGACCACCTTCTGTGATATCATGCATACCACATACCCCACTTCGGGCTGCGGCCAGACCTTCCCGCAAAACACTGATCCTGTTTTTATAACCCTGCACAGTCTTTATTGTTTCCCGACCGACTCCCTTTTTTATCAGATGCTCACTGTAATCACTGGCCAGAATAAAAAGCCCCTCGATGCCCACTCCCTTTGTCAAAATTAGATCATTCCCGGGCCGGGCTCCCCCGGTAGCAATAAAATTATTCTTTTTAGCCTTACCCACCCCGGTAATTGAAATCACGGGACGGGAAATAGTGTCCACAATTTCAGTGTGACCACCCAGAACTTCAATATCCATATCTGCTGCGGTCTGATGAATTTCTTTAATCAGCATCGACATATCTTCTTCTTCCATCTCAGCCGGCAGCAGCAAGACCACCTGCAGGCCAACTGGGCGGGCCCCGGTAGCTGCCAGGTCATTTACATTAACCTGTACGGCAAGAAACCCCGCATTTTTAAGAGCACCGGTTATGGGATCCGAGGAGATCACCAGAACTTCATCTCCAAAATCAACTACTGAACTATCCTCACCTATTCCGGCATGCAGCAGAACTTCATCACTGTGATAGCTTATATTATCCAGAATTAATTCCTGTAATTTCTCTGATGATAGTTTTCCTATTTCCACTATTGAAAACACTCCACTCTGCTTTTTATTAAATTGAAGTTTAAAAATAAGCTTTAGCTTTTTTATAGAGTGAATGAAAAACTAATCTGTGATCACCGGTATTATGAACTT
>PWDW01000177.1 GCA_003553225.1 Halanaerobiaceae bacterium | reverse complement strand
GCCGGGTAACTGGCATGATCGGGGTAGGGACTACCCTTCGAGCCTGGGTAAACTTGGCAGGTTGTTGCTATTGACCAGGAAGCTCCCGCTTCTAAGCGAAGCGAAAGCGGGAGTAGTTCACTTTAACTAAATCGCCAAGAATTCTCCCCCCTCTAAGCGAAGCGAAGGCGGGAGTAGTTCACACACAAGCTAGGTCGCCAATGTTGATCGTGAATACGATCTTGATCATTTTCTTGATCAAAAAGGGCATTTGATCAAGAAAATGCTTTGGAAGGAGTTTGTTAATAAAATGAAGCGGTTACTAGCTAGCTTGCGGTACAATAAAAAATTTTTTGAAGGTGTGCAGGCAGGCGATGTTGAGTGGGGGCATGAAGTTAATCCGGTATGGTCTAAGGATGTAGATCAAGCATGGCATCGGCGTTACGGGGACAATGTATGTGCCCGCATTGAGCAGGTGGGTGACGAATACCGCTTTGTTGTGTTTGAATGCATGACGGGTATTGTATATCCAGATGCACGTGGTGTTCGGGACACCTGGGAAGATGCGGAAGTTGCTATTGAAGATATTATAAATTTACTTTGATTCTGTGGGGGTGTTGCAATGACAAGGGAACTGGGTAAGGATGATTTGAAGTATCTTCACGATAAACTATCGCTTATGCTTAATATCGGTTTGCCAGAATATGTTTTTGATCCGATATTTAGATTTAGGCGGTACCTGCGGAGCGTGGATTCTGATAGTAGCCACAAGTTGTTATCAGAGGTTGATCACATGGAAGAAGTTTATGTTGGCAGGGCAGACAGGCTATTGGATTTTGTTGTTAGCCGTGTAGAAGAAGCGTTGAATAACGAAGTGATAAGCAGTTCCGAAATCGAAGATAGTTTAAGGGATTTGGCTTTTACGTTCCAGGAATTGCACGAATTCATTATAGATTTTGTGGATGATGCAACCGGCAGGCTAGAAGCGCTTAGGCGGGATGTTGGCAGGGAAGGTGCGAAGCATGTTGATGAATTTGCCATAATGTTTTCTGGTGTGGCAAACGAAGTTGATTACATGGATGGCGTAGTGCTTGATTTGCTGTCTGAAGTTTTTGCTTAGTTTTGCGAAATTTTATTAGGGGAAGGGTGTTTTATGATGCGTGTTTTATATGACAGTATGGCCATAGGTGGCAAGGGTGTTTTAGAAGAAGCGTTTGGTGAAGCCAAGGGTTACAAATATGCGGTTAAGATTGATGGGGTTGATGGCAAGCGCTATATAAATTCTTTTAAAGAACAAGTGGCAAAGAAAAGCATTGTTGATAAGTTTCTTAGGAATGCCCGGAAGGGATACGTTGATGCCAAGGGTAAGTCCACGATGGCTGCTGTGAAAAGGTGGGTAAAGGAAAACAATCCTTCGCAGTATTATGCCAAGTGGCGTGAAGGTGCAGGGTATAAAGACGATGTTATAGAAATTTATTACGCACCATAGCGCATAGAAAGGATATTGCCCATGGACGTAGAAGTAAGTGATAGGGTAAAAAGGTATTGCAAGTTGCTTCGGCTAAGGCGCTTGCGAATGATTGAAAAACATAGGAACATTAAAACCCAAAAAGGGTATAGGGTGGATAAACAGAAGCTAAGGAGGGTTGGTTACTAATGCGTAGAAAACTTGTTGAATGCAAAAAACAGTTTGAAGGCCTTTTTGACGGCGATGACGAAAAAACAATCAAGCGTAAAGCAATGGATGTGCTAGCAACGGCCCAAGGGATATTAGACCTGGAACTAAGCTTATCTTCCATAAAACACATAATAGCATCTGAACTGGGATTCGAGGACGAACAGCGTGTAGTTGAACAATTAAGCGACATCTTCCCCGATGACC
The DNA here is from genome assembly GCA_003553225.1 of Halanaerobiaceae bacterium. GTDB lineage: Bacteria > Bacillota > Halanaerobiia > Halanaerobiales > Halarsenatibacteraceae > T1SED10-99. Next base: position 5,202 of record PWDW01000177.1, on the reverse strand, counting down.
ACTATTGGAACGAAGTCATCGTAGAAGATGATATGGGGCGTAAAATGAAAGTCCAACTTCTTGATTACGATACCGTTAGATACCATATATTTAGGGCAGATGTTACCTACGAAGTATCTGCTAGAGCCTTCAACGACCTTATTAGGCGTGGGGAACTTGTGCAAATTGATGACTTTTAACCCCGTGGGATGCTTGTGCATACAGGGGCGATCAACATAGGCGATCAATATAGGTAGAAGGGGCGGAAATTGAGGCGTATGTGTGTGTGGGGTGAATGCGAAGGGTAGTTTCTGATCATAGGTGATCCTTGATCAAGATAGGTGGTTAGGCCATGGACTTGTTATATGATTCTTTGGATGTTGGACAGGTGTTTGACCAGGGTAGGACTGGCCTACCTTATTATGACATGATATTGCGTGACCCTAGCTACGCCTATGAAGCTAAAGGTGTCCAAGGGTTAGTAGTGTTTATGGAACCTGACGAATACATGCGTAAGGTTGCGGAACTTCATGGTACTTCGGTAGGAAGGCAGTATGATGCAATTGATCAAGGTAGCTTGGAACATCTGAAGTCTGTGGTTGAACGTGGCCAGAAGATAGATATGTTACTGCTTGACTATGATAAAGGTGAGCAGGAAGGTAGGCATAGGGCTATGTTGGCTACGATGTTGGGTTTGAGAACCTTACCAGTATTGGTCGTGGAACCTGCTTGACTGTTTTAGCTAAAGTTTAGGGGATTTGTGGCGTAGCGTCTGTTAGTGTTTGCGAATTGTTAGTGTTTGCGAATCTTGATCTTTGATTGTTGTGTGTTATGCTATTATTAAGTTAGATAGTAGAAGGATTTTTCCATTATTGCACGAATATATTATTTAAAGGGAGGGGTAATTTTGAGTATGAAGCAGGATTTTTTATCGGTGTTGGATGGGCTTCTTGAAGAACTGGAATTGGTAGAACGGAAATTGAACTGGGTGGTGGATACGCTTGTAGAACTTCCACAGTATTCTAGGTTTTCAGACCGGCTATATGAAGCTTACGATTTTCTAGGGGAGGTATTGTTCCCCTTGATAATTGAACACTATGACAAGTATGTTGAAGGCGACCTTTACGCCGTTACCGTGGATGACTACCTTGAAGTATTTGACCGGATGGAGCAGTTTGAAAGGCTTTTGCGGGATTATGCTGAAAAGCTGGATGATCTTGAACCCGTGGGCGAAGCCGTAGATGCTTATGGACAATTGTATACGGCGAAGCGTATGGTAACAGAAGCAATTGTAGATTATCTGCATGAGTGGAGGCGTTTGATTGACAAGGCTCGGTGGTAGGGGTTTAAAACTTTTTTAAAGGAGGGGCGTTTATGCCTAGGGATTTGGGTTTTGATTACTATGGTGTTGCAGCTTTTTCACGGGAAGCTTTAGCTGCTTTTGATGATGAAGTGCGGATGCTTGTGGACGAACTGGATGCTCATATTGCAGAAGATTCCTTTGCGAATTTGCCGGATTATGGTTTGGTGGTGCATATATACGAAGTAGAAGCTGATCAAGAAGTGCAGGAAGCTTTTGCTGGTTTGGTTGCGGATTATAACAGGGCGATGAGTAGCAAGCCTGAAATGCAGGGTGCTTTTGGTCAAGCTCCTTATTAAAATGCTTTTGTTTTTAGACTTGTTTGAAAGGAGGGGAGTTTAGATGTATTTATATGATTCTGCGGGGCAGATGCCCGTGAATAAGCGTCAAGAATCTTTGGTTGGTGGTCGGGATTATGATCGTGACCCGATTCATCTAAAGAACCCTTGGACTGGCGAAGGGATTACGGTGCATCCCCGTGAAATAAGCTGGGATCGTTATGAAGAAATGATGGTTTACATGGAAGAACCGATTTTGGAGCAGTTAGACCGGGAATATACGACAGGCCATTTTAAGGCGGAAACTGCTGGTGGTTGGTTTGCCCGCTACGTTGAACTTGTGGGCGTAGACCGTGCTAGTGAAGTTTACTTTACTTAAAAGCAAGCGTGGTTTGCCATGGACATTGAAAAAGAAGGGGTGTGTGGGCATGGAAGATTGGCAATTACGCCAGATGCAATCGTTACCGTTGGATGTCAAGATACTTAAAACCAAACAACGAATACGGGAATGGTATGATTATTGGCAGGGTGCTGTATATGTAAGTTTTTCTAGGGGCAAGGATAGCACAGTTTTGCTTGACCTTGTTCGGGCACTATATACAGATGTTCCTGCCGTTTTTTTTGACACGGGGTTGGAATACCCGGAATTAAGGAAGTTTGTTAAAGAATTTGATGATGTGGTGTGGTTGAAGCCTAAAAGGAATTTCCGGCAGGTTATAGAAGAACATGGCTATCCAGTTGTAAGTAAGCGGGTAGCGAGGTTGGCAAAAAATATAAGCTAGGAGGTTAAATATGAATAATAGAAAATCAAAAGAACTAATAAATTATATTGATGCTGCTATGTCTAAAGCTACAATAAAACATTTTGAAGATGGCACTTTCTTTGGTGAAATATCAGAATGCCCAGGGGTATGGTCAAATGAAGATACTAAAGAAGAATGTTTAAAGATATTAAGGGAAGTTTTAGAAGAATGGATAATACTTAAACTTGCAGATGGTGATTCTTTACCTGTTATTGATGGTAAAAGTATTTAATTTATAAATATTGGTAAATAAATAGAAGTAAAATTTTATTTAGTGGCATTGAAAATAAAATATAAAAAAGGAGTGAAAAATAATTTCTCTAAAGGAATTAACTAAAAAAGCCTACTACAAAGATAATGACGGGATATTATTACATGGTGATTGTTTAGAATGGTTAAAAGAAATTCCTAATAATAGTGTGGATAGTGTAGTTACTGATCCTCCTTATGGTTGGAATTTTATGGGAAAAAAGTGGGATTATGATGTTCCGAGTGTAGAAGTCTGGAAAGAAGTTTTGAGGGTTTTAAAACCTGGAGGACATATATTAGTAGCTTGTGGAACAAAAACACAACACAGAATGGCAGTAAATATTGAGGATGCGGGATTTGAGATAAGAGAATTGATTGCTCATTGTTATGGTAGCGGTTTTCCTAAAAACCATGATATTAGTAAGGCGATAGATAAAGTAAAGGGAACAGAAAAAATTATAGGCAAAGGGAAAGCAGGCAAGACCGCTTTGGGACAGACAAGTGGCTGGAATAAAACTTATGATTCACATGAATATAATATAACAAAACCCAACTCCTCCGAAGCTCAACAATGGGAAGGGTGGGGAACATCTCTAAAACCAAGTATTGAATTATGGACTTTAGCAAGAAAACCATTGTCAGAAAAAACTATTGTGGATAATGTTTTGAAATGGGGTACTGGTGGAATTAACATTGATGGAAGTAGGGTGGAAGGTAAAAAAGGTGTTCCTGCAAGTCTCAGTAATGTAAGCCAACATGGTTGGAATACAGGTGGCGATATGAAGCGTAAATCTATTCAAAATGGTCGCTATCCCGCTAATCTTATTCATGACGGTTCAGATGAAGTGGTGGGTTTGTTTCCTGATAGCAAAGGTATGTCTGGAGGAGGTAGAAGAACAAAAAAATCAAATGTTATGCCATCAATACAAGTAAACAAAGAAGATTCTAATAATAAACATTTATGTAGAAATGATTCTGGATCTGCTACACGATATTTTAAAACTTGTGAGTGGCAAGAAGAAGATTATTTACCTATTTATTATTGTGCAAAAGCTTCACCAAAAGAAAGGACAGCAAGTAACAAACATCCTACAGTCAAGCCTTTAAAGTTAATAGAATACCTAATTAAACTCATAACTCCTGAAAATGGAATAGTTCTTGATCCATATGTAGGAAGTGGCACAACAATGATTGCATGTAAAAATTTAAATAAAAAATATAGATATATATGTATAGAAAAAGAAGATGAATATTGTGAAACAATTTTAGAAAGAATCAAATTGCATGAAGGAGAAAAACAGAGCATTTAAGAGCATGTGGGAGTTTATATCCTATTTTATTAGGTAGCATTAAAAACAAAATATAAACAAAGGAGTGAAAAAAATAAGGTTTGTGCGGGATCTCCAAGGCGCTTCGGATAAAAACAAAAATACGGTTAATTTGCGGTTGACTGGCTATAATCGTAAGGGGGTTTACTGCCCGTCACAGATACTGCCCCAGAAGTGGCGGTTTTTGGTTGATGCTCCTTTTAAAATTAGTGACCATTGTTGCGATGTAATGAAGAAGCAGCCTGCTATCGAATACGCAACACGGACGGGGAGCAAGCCTTTTATAGGGGTTATGGCCTGGGAATCGAACATGCGGGAACGTGAATATCTGAAGAACGGGGGTTGTAACGCTTTTAGTTATAAAAGGCCTGTGTCTATGCCTTTGGGATTTTGGACGGAACAAGATGTGCTTGCTTTTTTAAAATATTATGATGTTCCCCATGCATCTGTTTATGGTAAAATTGAAGAAGATGGGGCGGGTAATTTGTATACCACAGGTGAACGTTCTACGGGTTGCATGTTTTGCATGCTTGGTGTTCACCTGGAAAAAGAACCTAATAGATTTCAAAGGATGCGGCGGACGCATCCTAAGCAATGGTCGTATTGCATGTATAAGTTGGGTGTGAAGCAAGTGCTTGATTACATAGGGGTTGCATCTGGGGAGGATGCTTATTACGAACAGCGAACTTTGGATTTATCTTGTGGGGGTGTTTAAATGCCTAGGGGAACTGGGGAAGAATTAGCTTATGCTGTATTACGAAGTGCGGAAGATTTGCATGGTATAGCCATGGAAGCCAGGGATGTTGTAGTGGCGGACATGCTTGACCAGGTGGACGAATTGCGTGGGGAATATGATTACGAAGATATGAACGATGAAACGGTGACTTTTTTGACCTTGGTATCCATGATAAACATTGATCTTGATTCCGTTGCGGACATGGCGTTGGAAGTTTATGATATTGCTGAACGGCTTTGGAGTGCCTTGGAAGAAGCAGATACTGAACGGGAAGTGTTTAAAGGCGACCTTGAAAAGCTTGAAGATGTGACGGAATTAGAACGTAAGGTTGAACGGTTAGAAGGCAAGATATGGCGGACTAATGGCGGTATAGAAGGCAAATATTATAAGATGTTAGACATCGTTGTGGCGGACTTGTTGCCCCAAGGGGAATGGCGGGTATACGTTGACCTGCTTTGGGATTATGTTT
>PWDW01000156.1 GCA_003553225.1 Halanaerobiaceae bacterium | reverse complement strand
TACAGATACTGAGAAGCATATTTTTTTCTGGGGAGATCACTGGTACAACTCTATCCACTATTTCAGTTATATATTCATCAATTTCTTGTTTGCTTATTTTTCTTGCCATCTCAATCACTCCTTGAGGAAATCTTCGGCTGTATAATATCATATATGCAGGAAAATTTCCATATTGCTTAAGAGCTTCTCTTCTGATATTAAAGAATGTATAAACCTTTGTCAACCTCTCCACCTGAATCAAAAAATAAGAATTTGATAATGTATTTAAAAGAAAGTTTCAGTGAACTCGTCTACTAGAAATAGACTGGCGTTTAATCAGCAAACAACCTCGCAAGTTCCTTCTAGGAATCCTCGTTCGTTAGTATAACGGACGGGGAGGATGTCAAATCATCTTTACCAATCACAAAAAAACTCTCCTGAGTGAAATGATATCCTGAGCACCCAGGAGAGTGTTTTTTACCTACTCAATAACAGATACTTATAAAAATCCAGCAGTGAAAACTCCATCAAAATTTATATTGGAGCTGGAGAGGTTACTCTTCTTCATCTTCTTCAGCATCTTCCTCCACCAGACCGGCCACCGTCTCCTGCAGTTCTTCCAGCTCTTCTTCCAGCCGTTCACTGCTTTCTTTGAGCTTTTCTATCTCAGCTGTCAGCTCTTCATTCTCGGCCTGAAGCTGTTCCATATTCTGCTCATAATAATCATGGCGCATCTGACTTAACCTGTTCAAAGACTCCAGGTCCACGGCTGTTTTGTTCACCTCTGCCCCGAGGTCTGAAAGCCGGGTCGAAACATCAGTATCCAGATTCTCAATCTCCTCTACAAGAGAATTATAACGCAGCCGGCTTAAATTCTGCTGAGAACCGAGATCAGCTGCCAGGCGATTAATTGTCCTATCTATCTCGGTCAGGCCGGCCTCCTGCTCTGAATCCAGGGCTTCGATTTTATCCACCAGGGATTCATAACGCATCCTGCTTAATCTCTGCATAACCTCGATATCCACCACAGCCTGATGGGCGGTTTTTTCCAGATCTGTTAATCCTTCCTGTCTTTCATCTGCTTCAGTATCAATTCTTGAAGAAAGGGAGTCATACCTCAGCTGACTCAATCTCTTTGCAGCCTCCAGATCCACACCAAGCCGGTTCACCCGTGAATCCAGACCACCCAGTGCTTCTGTTTTATCTGATTGTAGGGCTGTAATTTCTTCGGACAGAGAATTATAACGCATCCTGCTTAACCTCTGGAGGGCTGTCAGATCAGAACCCAATCTGCCGGCAGCAGCCTCCACTTCATCCAGGTTTTCCTGTTGTTGAGCACCCATATTGGTTAATTCCTGCTGCAGATGCTCATATCTCATCTCACTTAATCTCCGCATCACATCCAGCTCCACCATCAGAAAATCCAGATCAACCTCATCATCAACCATCTGGACAACCAGATCCTGGCTTAAGCTCTCCAGCTGCTCCCGGGTCCGATCCCCGACAACCCCGTCCACATAAAGGTTATGATCCTGCTGGAACTGTTCCACCACATCGGCCGTCTGCTGACCATAAATCCCGTCAACCTGCACCTCATAGCCCAGCATAGCCAGCATCTGCTGTATTTCAGCCACCTCATCTCCGGCTGATCCCTGACCCAGAATTTGACCATAAGCCGTAAAATTAAAAATTACCAGACCCACAAGCACCACCAAAGACAGATAGACAAACTTACCATTTTTTATAATCATATTAATTTTCCCCTTTATTCAGAATATTTATAAAAAGGCAGCTCATAATAAAATGACTTACTCACTCAGCTATTTCCACCTTCCTTCTTAAATATCAATTATCACCCCTTTTTTTGCTATTTTTAAAAACTATTTTCAACAGCGGGAATACACTTAAATTAAATACTGGAATAATTTGTATAAATCAGGCATAAATATTATTATGTTTTATCTCCTTTTACTTATAAAATTATAGATACTTTCTAAAAATCCTGCTTAAATTAGGTAATAAGTAATAATTTTTTTAATTTTTTGTTGTTAACAAACAATACCGGGATCACAGCCCAATTTTCAAAAAAAAGGGCTGAATCCCGGTATCAAGAAAGTTATAAGTGCTATATTATAATCTATTTTTCTATATTTAATCTTCCAGGTGGGCTGTGGCCTCTATTTCCAGATCTGCATTTTTGGGCAGCCCGGATACTTCGACAAAGGCCCGGGCCGGAGGCTGAGCAGCAAAATAGTTCCCATAAACTTTGTTTACCGCTGCAAAGTTATCCATATCTGTAGTGTAGATGGTTACTTTAACCGTATCTTCCAGACGGCAGCCGGCTGCTTCTAAAATAGCCTGCAGGTTATCCAGAACCTGCCGGGTTTTGGTTTCAATATCTCCGGTTACCGGTTCCCCTTCCGGAGTAAAGGGGATCTGCCCGGAGACAAAAACTTTATCTCCGGCCCGCACAGCCTGTGAATAAGCCCCGATGGCGGCCGGAGCCCTATCAGTGCTGATAATCTCTTTACCCATATTAAATAACCTCCCGTGATTTTTGTTTTTACAATTTTTGCCGCTGTTAACTCATCAAAGTGGATTTCGTATCTGAACCTGGCCTCTTTTTTCAGGGGCTGCTTTTTCAATCAATGTCCAATCAATGTTAAGCTAATAGAGCTTTTTTCACTTTCCATTAATAATTATACTGCAAAAAGTGTTATTTTAAGATTTTCCAGTTTGAAATTGTTCTCATGACAATGAGCTTACTGCAAAAAATAGTAAAAAGTGACTTTTGCCAGGGGAGCCATCAATTTATATTAAACAGTATATCAGCTGCCAAATTCCTCGATAAGCTGCTGATATTCTTTTTCAGTCAGGGGTAAAACACTTCCATGCCGGGCTCCATGAGGTATATCAAACTCCCCATAGGGTACCTGCTCCCAGTCTCCTGAAGAAATGTCTTCAGACTGATGCAGACCCCACCGGCCCTGGGTATATTCATCATAGTACATATACCATTTATTCTCCCGGGGAACAAAAAATACGGTCGGACCCTCCACCCAGGTGTGGTTGATAAGTGGTTCGGAAAGTGGTTTATCATTAAATTCAGCCCAGGGGCCGGCTGCCCCGTGTTCTGAATAAGTCCACCTGATGGACTTTTCATCAGGATGGTCCTCCCGTTCATCTTTTAAGAAATGATAATATACTCCCTCTTTTTTTACCAGGGTCGAATCTATTACCGGGTATCCGGGATCCAGAAAGATCTGGGGTTCAGAGAATTTTTCAAAATCATCGGTCTCCGCATAATACATGCGGTGGTCCCAGCCGGGATACTCAGCCGAAGCCCAGAACACAAGATAACTTTCTTTTTGGGAACAGTAAATGGACTCCGGGGCCCAGGCATTACGGGCTCCTGTAAAAGAAATCTCAATAAGCCGTTCATTTTCCCAGTTTATCAAATCCCGGGAATCCCAAATAAGGATCTTATTGGTCACACTGGTCCAGGATTCAGAATTGGTGGATACCAGCCGGAAAACCCCATCTTCATCCCGCAGAATATGGGGGTCACGAATGGACTGGTTGCCTTTGGTGGCCGTCAGTACAGGCCTCCTCTGGTTTAACTCCTCCCAGTTTAGACCATCTCTGCTGACCGCATAATACATCTCTTCTTCCGGTACTCGAAAAAAGGCCAGTAAGAAAGCTTCATAATCGGCGGTATCTGCTGTTCGGGCCTGAAGAAATCCACCACTGCCCCCGGTTAACAGCAGGAAAACCAGCCCCATGATTAAAATTATGCCCCGAACTGAAATTATGCTGTTCATTGTTAGCCTCCTCAGATTAAATACTCTCACCTAAAGACAGCAAATTTTTTTTAATCACTCCGGGCAAAATAGTGACCTATTCTGGAATCCATGAGCAAAAACTTCGGTAATCGGGGTACCAGCCAGCCGAGAAAATTTTTATAACTTCTCTTCAGGGCCGGAACTTCCAGATAGGTGTTTATGACCTCCCGGTTGCTGGACAGCAATTTAATGAAAATATTCGGATATCGGTGCATCAGACGGGACAGCCAGAGAGAATACTTCAGATTATCGGCAAATTCCTGTTCACATCTTTTTTTATATTCCTCCAGGTTCCCGCTGGCTGTTTTGTTGTCCAGAAGCTCTTTGATTACCTCTACCGCAATCTGGCCGGACCTGATCGCATAGGCAATTCCTTCTCCATAAAAAGAGTCCACAAATCCCGCTGCATCACCACTTAACAGCATCCGCCCGGAGGTGATTTTTCTTTTCAGTCCTCCAACCGGAATCAGGTGTCTTTTGATATCAGTATTTTCCGAAAATCCATTGTTATGTAAAAAGCTTTTCATCTTTTCCAGGGGACGGGAAAGTTTATCGGCCAGGCCTCCTATTCCCACTGAAAAATGATCCTCATGGGGAAAGATCCAGCCATAGCCCATTTCTGCCAATCCAAAATGAATATCAATGGCATTATATATATACTCATCAATATGCTGTTTGCTGTCTTCAATCTCTGTTACCAGGCATAATCCAAATTCTCCGGGGGTGATATTTTCTCTTATCATTTTTTTAAGAGAACCCTGAGCCCCCTCGGCAATGACCACATATCGGGCCTGATAACAGTTATCCGGAGTGTAAATGTCCACATATCCTTGCTTTTTTTCACATTTTTTAACTTTTTTACCGGTATGGATATTTATACCACTCTCAGCTGCCTTTTGCAAAAGAAAATTGTCCAGCTTTTTCCTGGTTACAATTGAAGCAATCTGGTAATCTTTATGCTCTTCAATAACTTTATCCTTAAAATGAACCCGGGCCCCAAAAACATTTTTTTCCAGAATCCTGTCCGGTAATTCAAAATCCAGGTAGGATTTAGCCTGATTGGAAAATGCACCTCCACAGGGTTTGGCCCGGGGGAATTTTTCTTTTTCGATAAGCAGAGTATCCAGGCCGTATTTACCGGCCAGTCTGCCGGCAGCGGTTCCCGAAGGACCACCACCTATAACTGCTAAATCATACATTTTATTTCTCCTTTCTCCTTCCTTTCCCTTAAAGAATAAACAGCTCCAGAGAAGCAATAAAGATTGGGCTTAATTTTCCTTCTTATTTTTTGATATTACCCTATACTGGTTTATATTATTTCTACAGTAAAATAGGGGCCCGGAGCCTCTGAATGATATAACCCGGGATATACCACAGAGCTCTGTTTTCCGGGAATCGTAAAATAGATCATTAAGTTCAGGCCGGCCCTTAAATAATCCTGAGCAATGGTCCCTTCCAATTTCTGACCATTTTTTTCCAGCCTGAGGCTCCTGAAGGGGCCCTCCAGCTGGTTCATATTCCGGTAGTGCAGGGTTGCTTTCTTCAGGTCAGGGGAACCACCCACGGTTACCCTTACGGAGAGCGGTTTTTCTGCCGGATGCCGGTCCGGAATTTCTACCTTAAATGATAACTGCCGTTCGGAACAGTCATAGTTAAGCCGGGAAAAAGCTTTATGATGCTGGTTTAGCTGTGCTGTCTTTCGTTCCTCCGGAAGAGAAGTCTGTTTTTTTTGTTGTTGGGCCTTCATTTCGGCCAGTTTCTGCACATCTTTTTTTAGCTCATCCAGCCTGTCCTGCCAGTGACCGCGCCGCCCGGGACCCACACCGGTACCAAAAACCAGATCATCATGATAGTTACCTGCCGTGAGGTCTGTTAATTCCTGCCAGACTTCCCGGGCTTTAATGCCGGACTGATGTGCTTTCTCAAGATGGACTGGACGGTCCGTTGCCCTGTATAATTCCAGTTCCAGAGCTGCTTTAATTTTAGCTGCATGATAGGCGTCCAGGTTTTTTAAAATAGCAAAATCAAGAATTTCTGAACTGTGAACTTTCTGGTCTGAACTCTTAATCTCTTCTGCTTTTGTATTAATTTCGGACAGCAGTTCTGTCAGCTCTGCGGACAATTCTTTAAACCAGTTTCTCACCTGAAGTGGGGTGTATTTGCCCTCCAGATCATCCTCCAGAAAATCAGCCACAAATTCATCAAGGGCATAAAACAGGCCCGGGTCACTGGGCTCAGTATTACCATAGGTTGTCTTACCAAAATCGGTATTATAATTATGTTCGGCAAACAGGGCCCCTCCTGTGCTCAGCTCAGGTCCATAGATTAAAGCCGGATGGCGGGGCATATGAAAGGCTGTTATCAGGGGCAGTATCTCACCTGACACCCGATAGGCTTCCTCCATCAGTGGAGCCAGTTTTTCTCCATATCTTTTTTTGAACTCCCGGGCCCATACCTCCCGGTCAGTATCGGTACTGTATCCCAGGTGTCCAAAAACCAGATACCACAGCCAGTAACGCTCATCCTCCCATCTGTAACCGGGATTGTTTTCACCTTCCAGCAGGGACCAGTCTTCTTCCTGCAGGCTGGCCTGGCCTCCTTTTAGACTTAAGGGCGCTGAAATTTCAAAACCCCGGCCGCTGCCGACCGGAATACTTTTCATAAACCTCCGGGCAAAATCAGGATTACCCCAGAGCAGGAAGTTGGTGGAACCAAAATTCCATAAACGGTAAACCATATCATAGAAGAAAGGTTCTTCCAGCAGGTCAGCATAGCTGTAGCGCCGGCTGTGATTTAAGTTTTCCAGGTTGTTTAATTCCTTTTTTCTCATCTGGGTCAGATGATAGGGCAGACCGGTGTGTTCACACCAGTACTTGGTGGGTACCTCCAGCTCAAGGCCTAAATTCAGGGCAGATGTGATCATCTCATCGGTCAGCCCCTTGGCCCTTAGAGCAAGCTTCAGCTTTTCAGTTCTCTTTTTCTGAGAACGGGCAGCCGCCTCAATCAGCTGCAGCCAAAAATCCTCCGCTGTCTTTTGGCTGCCCACCCCGGCTTCAAAATTAACTCTCAGCTGGAGGCCATCAATCCCGGGGCATTCTGTCAGCAGGGTCTCCAGGCCCCGGGCACAGTAGGCGGCCAGTTCATCTTCTCCACTGATTCCACTCAGGGGGTTTTTCTGATCTTCGGTCCAGGGCTTCTGCTGCCAGGTTCCAAAATAGAAATCAAGACCATATCGTTTACACAGCCGCCCTATT
>PWDW01000140.1 GCA_003553225.1 Halanaerobiaceae bacterium | reverse complement strand
TTAAGCCCGGTTTCTTCCTTTACTTCACGGATAGTACAGTCTGTAATACTTTCCGGAAATTCAATATGACCTCCCGGAGGAGTATACCCATTCCAGTCCCCTTTGGTACGATCAATAAGCAGTATCTTTTCCACCTGTTTATCCCAGACTACACACATTGTTGTAAGAATAATATTTTCTGCTGTCAAAAACATTCACCCCGATAAATATTATCAAATATATTATTTGTATATTCATGGTTACACTGCAAAAAGCCAATTTTATATTATTTTAGAAATACCATTACGGTCATATCAGCAATCATAAATTAATAAATCTTAAAATAACACTTTATGCCGGATAATCATTAATGCATATTATCAAACATATAAAAAAATTACTTCCCTAAAAATTTGTTCCTGGCGAAACAGAAGGTCTGGAGGTATAAAAAAACAACAATTCATTATTTTATAATTCCCTGGCTGTATCATCAAGCCCTGGTTCTCCAGGACCTACTCCCAGAGAGAAAGAAAATCATCCCCGGCCCCCATTTCATGTAAATAAGAAATAAATCGATTATGAAGATTGCTGACCAGTTCCTTATTTGTTCCGGCAATATTATTTTCGGCCAGGGGGTCATTCTGCAGATTATAAAGTTCCCGGCTGCCTTCACTGCCGACTGGAACATAACCCCAGCCCTCCTCGCTCACAATAAAGGGAGTATTGGCCTGTTCAATAGACTTTTCCGGATTAATGTAAGAACCGGACACTGTTAATTCCCGATGTCTGTTTTGGCCCTTAATTAGCTGGTCTGCAAAAGATTTGCCTTCCAGTTTCTCTTCCGGCTCAAGAGAAACAGAGGCCAGTTCCCCGGCTGTGGGCAGAATATCAATCGGCTGAGCCATTAAGTCCAGCTGCTGGCCACCGGGAATATCTCCTCCGGCAATTAAAAAAGGCACCCGGCTGATTTCTGGATATAAGGGCCAGTATCTGTCATCATTATCATTAATATTGCTTTTTCCCGTACAGTTATGTTCACCCAGTGAGTGGCCGTGATCAGAAGTAATAATTACAATTGTATCCTGCCACAGCCTCAGATCATCAATTTTCTGTAATATGCGGCCGATATATCTGTCCACCAGTTCTGCTTCAGCCGCATAATGAGCCCACAGATTCTTAAGCTCCCCAAAAGTATAATCATCAGCTCGCCCATAATTAGGATGGAGCATTGGAGTACCTTCGTAATCAGGATCATATTTTTCTACCAGATATTCAGGAGGATCCCAGGGTTCATGAGGATCAAAAAAATCAGTCCACAAAAAGAATGGTTCGGCCCGATAATTTTCCTCCAGCCAGCGGACAGTGGTCCCGGCAGTTAGGGACATAAAAGTTTCTGCTTCATTTTGAAAATATCTGTTCATCCAGCGGTGCTGATCTACCAGTGGATGACCTTTATAAGCAGGGCTCTGACGTGTTTTTTTGTCAGGCATGACCTGCTTGATCTCATCATTTAAATGCAGCAGAGGTTTATCCCCTTCCTGACCCCGATGGCAAAAGGCTGCCTCAAAACCATCATTAAAATCACTTCTGAATAGATGAGGACAGTCACAGATAAGCTGTGTATTATAACCTTTTTTGTTTAACAGCTGTGCAATGTGGTTGGAACTGCTCTGATGAATAGACTGCCAGCCATAATTGATCCAGCCCAGCTTCCCACTGGCCAGATCAGTGCGGTGGGGAATAGTGGGGAAACTGCCGGTATAAAAATTTTCAATACTTACAGCCCGTTTTTGGGCAAAATCATCCAGGGCAGGGGTGCTGACAGATCGTTCCTTGAAATTCTTTAAATTATCAAAACGAAAGGTGTCGGTAATAATTAAAATTATATTTTTCATATTATTCTCCTCCCAGATTATTGTTGGCCAGAAAAAATATTTCACTGAGTATTTTCCTTTTCGGAATCAACCACCTTTTTCTATCAGCCATATATTCCTTTTTGGACTGCCATAAATGATCAGAGCCAATCCGGGCTTCCATTTTAATCGTATGGGCCCCCTGTTTTAATCTGGCCCCACCACAGCGAAAACCGTGCAGTATACGGTAGGCTTCAGTATAGTTTCTTTCAGCAATATCAAGCACAATCTCCCACAGATGAGAATCTTCTTTCAGATCAGGACGGGGATCATGTTTATAATATTTTCTAATTCTCGCCATATATTCTGTAAATTCCTCATCTTCTTTTCTGTTAAGGTTAATTTCCGTACTGCAGTTTTTTGAAGCCTCTTTTGGTAGATGATTATCATCTGTGTTAGAGGATGATGTTTTTTCTTTCATTATCTCTTTTTTTCGGTTATTCCAGTTTTTATTATCCATATAAAACCCTTACTTTCTGTGAAAAATCAAAAAAATAAACTCTTTATAAATAACTTTCTGCAAATTGTTCTTATATCCTGCAATTTATCTAAAATATCTGGCTTTTGTTAAACCTTCTCTTAAACTAAGATATATTAACTAATATACTGTTATTTTCCAGCAAAAATAATCACAAAATAACCAAAAGCCGACGAGGGGACTTGAACCCCTAACCTGCTGATTACGATTCAGCTGCTCTACCAATTGAGCTACGCCGGCATATACTGTACATTAATTTTTTTGTAATTTTTCTGCTGTTTATATATTAGCATATTAAAGATTTTTAATCAATTTCAACCAGTTAACAATCAGTTAAACACTATTTTCCTTAAAATTGACAATTAACTGTTCATACTGCCTTACAGTTCATAATTTCTTCAAAAACTATTCATTATTTATTCATATAAAAAATACAATTTTTTCACTTCTTCTTCATATATTTATTACATTTACATGCTAGTCTATATGTGTAATAAACAAACAGCTTTTAAAATCTATTTTCTAAAGGAGTGAATATCATGAGATTGGGTAAAACTAAAAAAATTATTGCTCTGATCAGTATTGTATTATTGTTTGCTGCTTTTGCAGTAGGCTGTGGAGAAGTTGATGATGATTGGGAGGAGCTGGAAGAGGACTTTGAAATAGAAGAAGAAAATGATTTTGATGATGGCCTTAATGACGGTATGGACGATGGATTTGATGATGGATTTTAGTCATTAAAAATATAAATATATAACTGCTGCCGGAGGGGGTATATACCCCCTCTTTTTCATGTAATTTCCAAACTACACTCCTATAAATTTTGATATTTTCCCCACCGTTTACATTAGCCGGACTTTCTCAGCTATGCTAAGAAAAAAAATAAAATGGTATAATAACTATTTCTGGGCATTGTTCAAACCTGATTAGAGTTCAGCTATTTTGTTTACCAGATCAGTTCTGGTAATAATGCCCCGGACCTGATCATTTTCATCAACCACAGGTATCCTTTCCACTGACCTTCTTTTCATTATGGCCGCCACCTGTGCTCCGGGTGTATCTTCTTTTACTGAATAAACTTTTTTGGACATTTGATTTTTTACTTTAGTTGAAGAAATTAATTCAAAACCTTTGCGGCATTTTGTTAATTCATTGATATCAGTATGTGGTGAAACCCAGGCTGAAGTATTAATCAGGGAAACAACATGGGTTTTATTAGAAAAATTAATTATATCTCTTTCCGTAATAATACCCACCAATTTTAGATTATCATTAACAACTGGAGCCCCACTTATATCATATTCGGCAAAAAGATTAATCACATCCTTAAGTGAATCATCTTCATGAACTGTTATAGCCGGACTGTTCATTACATCTTTAGCCTTAAATTCCATATTATCACCCCTACCCCGTTTTTTAAAAAAAGCAAATCCAATAAAATCAAGAACATTTCCGGAATTCAGAAAACAGCACCTGCTATTATGTCTTTTTTATCACATAATAATTGTATCATAATATTTTTGTTAAAAAAAGAGCAAAAAAACATAAAATAAAAATTTAACAGATGTATATATTCTTAAACCCCATAAAAAAAACCATATCCCCGGGGATATGGCGGAAACAAACTGGATATTCAGCTTTTATTTTATTTATTCCGCAGCTTCCTCCATACAATCATCACAGACAACCTTACCTTTAAATTCAACAGTGTTTTCTACATTACCGCAGAATATACAGCCCGGCTGATATTTCTTGAGAATAATCTTGTCCCCTTCTACATAAATTTCCATGGGATCTTTTTTATCTATATCCATCGTTCTTCTCAGTTCTTTTGGAATAACCATTCTTCCCAGGTCATCAATCTTACGAACTATTCCTGTAGATTTCATTATACATCCCTCCTTCTTTGGTAATATTATATCAATTCTTGCAAATTTTTTCAACATATTTTTGGATAAACATTTATTTTTATCTAATTATGAATTTTTATTGCATTAATAGAATATATTATCAATTTATAGGGACCTGGGTCGAGGGTGAGCAAACAAATGTATACCAAAAAGGCATAAAAATGGAGCGGACAACGGGTTTCGAACCCGCGGCCTCAAGCTTGGGAAGCTTGCGCTCTACCAGCTGAGCTATGTCCGCCCGGTACTTTAAATTATAGCATAATAATATTATGTAAACAAGCGGCAGAGTTGATAATTTAGTATTCTCCCTGAAATATTTTTCCAGTAAAATAGCTATTAATATTTTACCGTTCATTTTTCCCATTAAATTTAACCAGTGCCCCTTGTTATAACCAATAAAATATGATAATATATTTTTGAACTTCAAAAATGCCGAAGTGGCGGAACTGGCAGACGCGCCGGATTCAAAATCCGGTGGATCTTGCGTCCTTATGGGTTCGATTCCCATCTTCGGCACCATTTACATGACCAAAATTAAGCCACCTTATTGGTGGCTTCTTCTTTTGTTTTTTTATTTACACAGGTGGATTTGCCTGCAGAAGTGTACAACGTAAATGTGCAAAAAATTTAGAAACTGTGGAGGTTTTATAATGTGGTATTTAGTTTTAAAAACACTTATTTCAGCTATAATAATTGTAGCAGTTTCTGAAATATCAAAAAAAAGTTCTTTGTTAGGAGCTATTTTAGCTTCCCTGCCTTTAGTTTCTTATTTAGGTATGATCTGGTTGTATATTGATACTAATAGTAAAGCTAAGGTATCCTCACTGTCTACAAGTGTATTTTGGATGGTTATTCCCTCTTTATCCCTGTTTTTAGTTTTACCCAAATTATTAAAAACTGAAATGAATTTCTATGTGGCTTTATTTTTATCTACCGTAATTATGGTAATAATTTATTTTATTATCTTATATGTATTACATAGAGCCGGAATAAAAATATAATTAACATAAAAAGCATTAAATAAATCAACAATCAAGCTGAAAAATAAAACATCTTTTTGTATTATATGTGATTAATTTATCTTTTTGCTTTACATACAATACCAATTAAAGGTATAATAAAATAAAATGTATAATTATTGAGGTGAAGAATATGGGAGAATTGAATCTACCTGCTCTGGACTCTTACAGCTATCAGCCCCTGAGAAAACAGGTATATGATGTGCTGAGAGAAGCCATTTTGACCGGAAGGCTGGAACCGGGAGAAAAAATCACAGAAATTGAAGTGGCTAACAAACTGAATGTCAGCCGCACACCGGTAAGAGAGGCTATTCGTATGCTGGAACTGGAAGAGCTTATAGTAATAGTTCCCCAGAGAGGTGTGTTTGTGGCCGGAATAAAATCCACAAAAGAAATCAACGACATTTTCCAGGTCAGATCAGAACTGGAAGGTCTAGCAGCCTACCTGACCGCCCAGAATATTTCCCGGGAAAATGCTAAAAAGATGGTCGAGTATGCCGAAAATCTCAAAGAATGCCTGGTTAATGATGATCTGGAAAGATGTATTGAAATTGATATTTCTTTTCATCAAATTCTTTATGAAGTCTCAGATAATAAATGGCTGCAGAAGCTTCTGGACAGTCTCTTTGAACAAATTACCCGCTTCCGCTCACAGAGCTTAAACCGCGAAGGGCGCATGAAACAGGCCCACAAAGAACACAAAGAACTGGCCCAGGCTATAGAACAGGGTGAGGCTGAAAAAGCACGCCTGCTGGCCCAGCAGCACATTGAGAGTGCCCGCCAGAGTGTAATCGCGGTCTTTGAAAAAGACCTTGACAAAAAAATGAAAAAATAAATTTAGTTAAAAAAGAGCAAAAATAATTAAAAATAATTGAAAATAATTAAAAGCAAACAGAGGTCCGGCCTATAAAATACCGGCCTCTGTTTTTTTTACCTTATCCTTTTTTTTAGCTATCTTCCAGCAGCATATCCTCAAGACTGCCTCCTGCCGGAACCATCGGGAATACATTTTGTTCCTCTTCGATGATAAAATCAAGTATATAAGGGCCAGGGGTATCTAAGGCTTCTTTAATAGCAGGACGAACTTTTTCTGCCTCAGTAACCCGCTGTCCGCTGACACCATATGCATCAGCAACTTTTATAAAATCAGGTATCAGAGCAGGACATTCTTCACCGGGAGTAGAACAGTCCGGTGGACAGTTACCTGTTTTCCGCAGACAGGTTGAAGAATATCTTTTATCATAAAACAGCTCCTGCCACTGTCTTACCATTCCCAGATACTGGTTGTTAAAGATTAACACCTTAACCCCAATATCATTTTTAGCAGCAGTAACCAGTTCCTGAATATTCATCTGAAAACTTCCATCTCCCGCCAGACAAACAACCGTTTCCTCCGGATTACCTACCTTAACTCCAACTGCAGCCGGGAAACCATAACCCATTGTGCCCAGGCCTCCCGAAGTCATAAGGCTTCTGGGATTGCTGAACTTATAATACTGGGCAGCCCACATTTGATGCTGACCTACTTCAGTGGTTATTAAAGCCTCTCCCTCAGTCAGATCATACAATTCTTCAATTATCTCTCTGGGAGTCAATTTCTCCATCTGACCATTCTCCTGAAATTCTTCATCCAGTTTACGCCATTCTGCTATCTGCTGCAGCCAGCCCTCTCTTGTTTTTTCTTCCAGCAGAGGAGTAAGCTCATCGAATACCTTTTTTACATCTGCCACCAGGGCCAGATCCACAGGAACCAGTTTGTCAATTTCAGCAGGATCAATATCAACATGAATAACTTTAGCATTTTGGGCAAATGAATTTAGTTCTCCTGTCACTCGATCATCAAAACGGGCCCCGGCAGCTATTATCAGATCTGCATTGGTAACAGCCAGAT
>PWDW01000195.1 GCA_003553225.1 Halanaerobiaceae bacterium | reverse complement strand
TACGAACAAAAAACAGCCCCGGGTGAACATAAAGGATGGTCAAAAAGCTCTGGATATAGTTTTGGCGGCCAACCAATCTATCAGGACCGGAAAGCCGGTTTCTATCTGATTATGAAATCATTCAAACCAGCAGTTTTAAAAACTTGATCAGATATTCTCGTTGTAGGATAGCAAAACAAGAGGAATAATGATAGAATAAAAAATATTAATAAAGTAAAAAAATTAATCAAACACAGGATTACAGATAATAGGATTGCCTGCATCTTTAAATAAACAGTATGGAATTCATTATTGATATAATAAGAAACCGAAAAATCCAAGGGGGATATTAAGTGAATATCTGGCTGCTGTTTTTTCTGTCATCGCTGGCTGTTATTATCGCCGGGGCCCGGCTTTCTCGATATGGAGATATAATTGCCCTGAAAACTAAATTGGGAAGAGCTCTGGTGGGAAGTATTCTGATAGCCGGGGCAACTTCTCTGCCGGAGCTGGTGACCGTTTTAAGCTCCACTATTATAGGGGCTCTTGATATTGCGGCCGGTAATATTTTTGGGAGTATTTTATTTAATCTGGCGTTACTGGCCCTGATGGATCTGGTACAGGGTTCCGGGCCTTTGATGCTGGAAGTTCATTTCAAACATATAATAAATGCTCAGCTGGGTATTTTATTGTCCGGTCTGGCAGTTCTTTTTATAATAATAAACCATTTTAATTATCTGAGCTTTTCTTTCTGGGGTGTGGGTATGGGAGGAATAGTAATAATTGCTGTTTATTTTATAGGTACCCGTTTAAATTTCCGATATGAGAAATTTAAAGCTTCAATTGACGATAAAAAAGAGCAAATTATTAATATTAATATTTCTCTGCAAAAAGTTTTAATCCGTTTTTTTGCTGCGGCTTTTGTTATTATCATCTCAGGTTCTGCTTTATCTTATTCAGCAGACCTTATAGCAGAGCAGACCGGCCTGCGGCAGAGCTTTATGGGTACAATTCTTGTGGCAGCGGCAACCTCTCTACCGGAAATGGTAACTGTTCTTTCCGCAGTTAAAATTGGAGCCTACAATATGGCAGCCGGAAATGTTTTTGGCAGTAATATTTTTAATATATTAATTCTGGGTCTCGCTGATATTGTATATAGACCTGGTTCCTTTCTGGGGGCAATTTCTCTTACCAATGCCCTGACCGCTCTTCTGGGGATTGTTTTGAGTACTATTGCCGTACTGGGACTTTTTTATCGTTCGCAAAAGAGTATTTTAAAGCTGGGCTGGGATTCAATTTCTATTTTGATAATTTATTTTTTCGGTCTGTATATTATTTTTCGGATGGGTATAGCCATATAAAACTCTTTTATATATCTCTATAAAGAAAAACATATTTGACAGGACAAAAAAATTAGATTATAATAAATATAAGTTATAAACTTAGTATTAATTATTTTGTATGTTCACAATATCTATTCTTGATCCAGTGTGGTTCGGTATTGGAATAATTCTAAAACAAATCATTTAAAGGAGTGGTTTTTAATGTCCATGTTTTGTTATCAGTGTGAGGAAACTGCCAATAATGAAGCCTGTACTATTCAGGGAGTATGTGGTAAGGATGAGCAGGTAGCCAATCTTCAGGATTTGCTGGTTTATCTGCTGAAAGGTATTTCTTTTTACAGCACACAGGCCCGTAAGCAGGGGATTGCCCAAAAAGAATTAGATGAATTTGTCACCAAAAGCATGTTTGCAACTGTAACCAATGTGAATTTTAATGCAGAGGATTTTGTAAAAAGAATTCAAGAAGCTCTGGAGTGGAGAGAAAAGATTAAAAAAGAAATAAATACAGAGGATATTGAGAATGAAGCTCCAGAAATGGCAGTCTGGACTCCGGAAACAGAAGCAGAAATTTATGAAAAATCCGAAAATGTTGGAGTTTTAGACACAGAAAATGAAGATATCCGGTCCCTGAGAGAGCTTATAACGTATGGCCTTAAAGGGCTGGCCGCTTACACAGACCATGCCTACATACTGGAGAAAGAAAATGAAGATATAACCTCTTTTATGCAGGAAGCTCTGGCAGCCACAGTTGATGAAAGTCTTGATGCTGATGATCTGGTAGATTATGTACTTCGATGTGGGGAAATGGGAGTGAAGGGAATGGCTTTGCTGGATGAAGCCAATACTTCGGCTTATGGAAATCCCGAACCCACAGAAGTAGATCTTGGAGTAAAAAATAATCCGGGGATACTGGTTAGTGGGCATGATCTCAGAGATCTGGAAGAACTTCTGGAACAAACGGCCGGTACTGGTATTGATGTATATACTCATGGAGAAATGCTGCCCGCCCAATCTTATCCGGCTTTCAAGAAATATGATCACTTTGCAGGTAATTATGGCAATTCCTGGTGGAAACAAAAAGAAGAATTTGAAAAATTTAAAGGGCCCATTTTGATGACCACAAATTGCCTGGTACCTCCTAAATCTTCCTATAAAGATAGAGTGTATACCACTGGAGTTGTGGGTTTTGAGGGAATGGATCATATTTCGGATAGAGAAAACGGCAATCCCAAGGATTTCTCTCCAATAATAGAACATGCAAAAAAATGTGAAGCCCCTGAAGAACTCGAACAGGGTACTCTAATGGGCGGCTTTGCTCATGAAGCTGTACTCAATGTTGCCGATAAGGTTATAGAAGCTATTAAAGAGGGTAAAATTCGCGAATTCTTTGTTATGGCCGGATGTGATGGTCGATTTAAGGATCGAGAATATTATACCGAATTTGCTGAGAAACTGCCGGAAGATACTGTGATTTTAACAGCGGGCTGTGCTAAATATAGATATAATAAGCTTAATCTGGGAGATATTGATGGAATTCCTCGAATTCTGGATGCCGGCCAGTGTAATGACTCCTATTCTTTGGTGGTTATTGCTCAACAGCTGGCAGAAGCATTTGACCTGGATGACATTAATGACCTGCCCATTTCATATAATATAGCCTGGTATGAACAAAAGGCAGTATTGGTGCTTCTGGCTTTACTTTCATTGGGAATAAAGGATATAAAATTAGGTCCCAGTCTGCCGGCTTTTCTGTCCGATAATGTTTTAAATGTACTGGTTGATAAATTTAATATTCAGCCCAATACCGAAGTTGAAAAAGATATGGAGGAAATGCTGGCTTAATAATTCAGTTTAATATATTAAAATTGTGTCTTTAATTTACCTGCTGTTTTTTTAAGCTGCCTGTATATACAGGCAGCTTAATCATGCTGCTGATATAAAATAAATTATTTTTGTATATAGAACAGGATCAGAGTATAAAAGGGGCTGTGTTAAAAGTGATTACCAATAAAACAGAGTATTTGCTTTTTATATTAATTCATTTAGCTGAAAAAAAAGACGAAGGCTTTATTTCATCCCGGGAAATAGCTGCTGAAGAGGGGATCCCGGTTAAATATATTGCTCAGCTGGTATCCCTGCTCGGAAAAAAAGGATGGCTGGATTCAGCCCGGGGGGTTAATGGGGGGGTTAGACTTATAGAAGAGGCTGAAGAAATTAGTGTATGGGAAGTAACCAGGCTGGCAGATAAAAATTTTAGTTTTAAAGATTGTCTGCAGGGAGGATGTGTACTAAACAAAGAGTCATGTGCTATTAGACCTTTATGGAGTAGAGTACAAAAGGAAATAAAAAGTATTTTAAAAGATAAATCAATTGCTGACCTCATAAAAGACAGACAAACAGATTATAATATCTGCTGCTGAAGGAGCCAAAGCAGCTCTGAGAGTTAATGAATATTTAAGTTAAAAAATTAAAAAATTGGGCAGGCAGCAAGTTTACTGTCTGCCTGATGTATAATATTAACTTAAGGGAAAATATAAAGAGGCAGTTTGGAAGAGTATTTTATGGGTATATTTGTTGCTGTAGTTACTTTATTATGGTATACTTACCTATAATAACAAATTATTTTTTATATTTGTAATGTATTAAGATATCAATAATCCATTGATGTTTCAGAAAGTATGAAAACATTTGTTAAAGGTATTTAGCTTTTTTTAAAATTGTGAAAAATATAAGAATATTCAATAAAAAAAGAGAAAGGAAGGAAGACCATGAAAGTATTATTTGTGGTACCGGAGTGTTATCCCTATGCCAAAACCGGCGGCCTGGCCGATGTAATGTCCACCCTTCCTGAAATTTTAAGCAAAAAAGGCATTAATACAGCTGTGGTAATGCCCAATTATGGTGATATTCCTTATTATTTTAAAAAAAAGATGGAGAGAAGAGCAGACTTTAAAGTAAATGTGGGCTGGAGAAAAAAGAATTGTACTGTTTATTTAATTGAACATAAAAACATAAAATTCTTTTTTATCAGTAATGAACATTATTTTGAGAGAGAAGGTCTTTACGGACATGGAGATGATATTGAACGTTTTACTTTTTTTAATAATGCTGTCCTGGAAATGATGCTCCAGCTGGACGAGATACCTGATATTATTCACTGTCATGAATGGCAGACGGCTTTGATAAGTATTTATTTAAAAAATAAATATAATGAAAAT
This sequence comes from Halanaerobiaceae bacterium, assembly GCA_003553225.1. GTDB lineage: Bacteria > Bacillota > Halanaerobiia > Halanaerobiales > Halarsenatibacteraceae > T1SED10-99. The sequence continues at coordinate 2,655 of PWDW01000195.1, read as the reverse complement.
GCTAAATTTAAAGATGTAAAAACAGTTTTTAGTGTTCATAATTTAATGTATCAGGGAATTTTTCCATCCCATGTTCTTGAAGATGTACTGGGACTTGACGGCAGCTTCTTCACTCCAGAAGAACTGGAGTATTTTGGGAATATAAACCTTTTGAAAGGTGCACTGAAGTATTCAGATTTTATTATCACCACCAGTCCCAGCCTGGCAGAAAAACTGAAAACTCCTGAATATGGAGGACCTCTCTGCCACTTCTTTCAAGAGAAAGAAGACAGGCTTTTGGGAATTGTCAATGGTGTTGATCATCAGCTGTTTAATCCACAGCGGGATCCCCATATATCATTTCATTATGATAGAGAGGTAAGTGCGGTTGAAGAAAAAAGGAAAAACAAACTCTACTTTCAGAGGCTTTTTTCCCTTCCCGAAAAAAAAGAAATTCCGATGATGGTTATTATATCAAATTTAAAAGCCAATAAAGGTTTTAAACTGGTGCTTAATAGTATACCTGAATTAATGAAATTTGATTTACAGCTGGTTGTTCTGGGAGTTGGAGATGAAGAATTTGAACAGGGTTTTAAAGCGGCTGCCTGGGAAAACCCCCTGAAAATTTCTACCCATATTACTTTTAATGAAGATCTGGCCCGAAAACTTTATGCCTCGGGAGATTTTTTTCTCCAGCCTTCCCGTGAAGAGCCCTGTGGTACAGGACCATTAATCGCAATGCGTTATTTAACCGTTCCAATCATCCGCCAAACTGGAGGCTTAAGTGAATATATCACCAGTTTCACCAATGATCCGGAGCGGGGAACAGGTTTTGTTTTTGAAAAATATGAGAAAGATGATTTTTTAAAAACTGTTGGTTCTGCTTTGTCCTGTTATAAAAGACAACAGGAGTGGGAAAAAATTATTAAAAATATTATAAATAATAATTACTGCTGGAATCAGTCAGCTGCTGAATATATAGATATATATAATAAACTGCAGAAAAATAGGGCTTCTGCTGATTGACTGATCAAAATATAAATTTAAAATAAATTTATCTTGACAGATCAGCCGAAATGTTTTATTATATATATAAATACATTAAATCTATAAAGATTAAGTATAATGATATAAAATACCTAACAAATCTTGACAGGAAAGATGTAGTTGTGATAATATAATAAAAAATTTATATATAATTTAATAATATTTCCTTATCAAGAGAGGTGGAGGGACTGGCCCGATGAAGCCCGGCAACCGGCAGTATCATTTATATACTGTGAGGTGCTAAATCCTGCAGGACTGGAATCCTGAAAGATAAGAAGAGTTCCGGATCAAAGACCTCTCCTACTTTCAGGAGAGGTTTTTTATTATAAAAAAACTCATAAATAAAAGTAGACACCATTTTACGGCTGGAATAAAAAAACAGGAGGTAATAATAATGGAAAAAAATTTTAAAAATAATGAGTATGGTTTTGACACACTTCAGCTTCATGCAGGACAGAAGCCTGATCCGGAAACCGGTTCCAGAACTGTACCTATTTATCAGACAACATCGTATGTTTTTGAGGACACCGATCATGCCGCACGCCTGTTTGCTCTGGAAGAAGAGGGGAATATTTACAGCCGGATAATGAATCCCACAAATAATGTAATGGAAGAACGAATAGCGGCTCTGGAAGGAGGAGTAGGTGCACTGGCTGTATCATCCGGAATGGCTGCAGAAAATATTGCCTTAACCAATATTACCCGGGAAGGACAGGAGATTGTGAGTGGAAGTTCAATATATGGGGGTACTTTTAATTTGTTTAAACATACTTTCCCCAAACTGGGTATAGAAGTAAAATTTGCAGATTCCACTGCTCCGGAGAGTTTCAAAGAAAAAATAACGGAGAATACCAGAGCCCTGTATGTAGAAACTATTGGCAATCCTCAGCTGGTGGTGCCTGATTTTGAAAAACTTGCTGAGATAGCCCATAATGCAGGCATTCCTCTGGTTGTTGATAATACATTTGCCACTCCCTATCTGTGTAAACCTTTTGAATATGGTGCAGATATTATAATTCATTCTACTACAAAATACATTGGAGGACACGGTACCTCAATTGGAGGTATAATTGTTGACAGCGGCAGTTTTGACTGGACGAATGGTAAGTTTCCGGAGCTTACTCAGCCTGATCCCAGCTATCATGGACTGGTTTATACCGATCACTTTGGGGAAGCGGCTTTTATTGCCAAAGCCAGGGTTCAGCTTTTAAGAGATTATGGCAGCTGTTTGAGTCCTTTTAACTCATTTTTATTCCTGCAGGGTCTGGAAACATTGAGTTTGAGAATGGATAAACACAGCACTAATGCTCTGCAGGTTGCTGAATTCTTAAAAGATGATGACCGGGTCTCGTGGGTAAATTATCCCGGTTTGTTTGACCATGATACTCATGAGATGGCTAAAAAGTATCTGGATAAGGGATTCGGGGGGATGATCACCTTTGGTATCAGAGGAGGCAGAGAAGCAGGAATTAAGTTTATTGAAAACCTTGAGTTAATCTCCCATCTGGCCAATGTTGGAGATGCAAAATCTCTGGCAATTCACCCGGCCAGCACCACACATCAGCAGCTCAGTGAAGAAGAACAGCGCAGCTCGGGAGTCCTGCCGGATATGATACGTTTGTCAATTGG
>PWDW01000054.1 GCA_003553225.1 Halanaerobiaceae bacterium | reverse complement strand
ACCATTTTATTCAGCTCCTTTTTAAGATAATATTATAAACTACTGATAAAATAAATTGCTGATTAACAACAGAGATTAATATTGTTATACAGGAACTTGCATATATATAAATTTAATGATAACCTTCTAAACCAACTTAGTTTATCTATTTACTAAGAATTATAGAATAGAAAAAATTACTTTTCTATGATATATGTCACACTAACTGATAAATCCATTTGATTTTATGGTTAAAAAAACAATTTTTGTTTTAGATATTGTTTATTGAGAATTTTGATGATATTATAAAAATAGCAAAAAAACAACCAGTTTTATTTTATGGTAAAATTTATACAGGTGATAGTAATGAATGAGGCTATAGAACTTTTGAAAAATTTTAGTATATTTTCTTCTTTTGAGCAGGACCATCTTGAAAACATAGCTGAATTTTTAAAGAATCGATCTTTTGTTCCCGGGGAGACAATTTTTAGAGAAGGGGACAGTGGCAGTTATATGTATTTTTTAAAATCAGGCCGGGTTAAAATCGTAAAAACTTCTGCAGAAGGTAAAGAACAGATAATTAAATTTTTGGGTCCCGGAGAGGTTTTTGGAGAAGTGGTTTTGTTTGGTATTGAAACTTATCCGGCTACAACAATATGTCAGCAGGAAACAGAAGTTTTAGTTTTATCCAGGAATAATTTTCGAAATTATTTTTTAAATCATCCCGAAATTGGCTGGGGGATGCTGCAGACAATGGCCCAAAAACTTTACTTTTCTCAAAAAAGGATAAAAAGTTTGGCTTTGAAAAATTCCCGGTCCAGAACCGCTCAGGCCATACTGGACCTTGCTGAAAACCAGGAGGGCCGGGCTGTATTAAAAAATGTCAACCAGAAAGAACTTGCCCATTATTTGGGTGTAACCCGGGAAACTATCAGCCGCAATTTCAGTAAATTTCAGGAAGAAGGCTTAATAATTAAGCAGGGCAGTAATGTGATCATAAAAAATGTTCAGCAATTGGAAGAAGTGGCCTTTGCCCAAAAAACCTGGTAGATGAGCTCTATTTAAAAATGTTTATGCTGAATTGATGAGGAATTTGCTGATGATAGACAAAAGCTAAAACCGGGGTAATGATTTTTCCCGGGTAAAAAAATTAAAGAGGAGGAATCATTATGCAGCTGGAAAACAAAACAATTGCGGTTCTGGTGGCTGATGAATATGAAGATCTTGAGGTATGGTATCCTTTATTACGCATGCAGGAGGAGAAAGCGGAGGTCATAGTGGTGGCTTCGGATAACATGACAGAAGACTCCTGTTTCAGTAAACACGGTTATGAGATTGAAATTGATAAAAAAGCAGCCGAGGTTGATGCTGATAATTTTGATGCTGTAATTGTTCCTGGAGGATGGGCTCCGGATAAATTGAGACGCTGTCAGAACACAGTTAATTTAGTTCGAGAGATGAATCAGGCCGGAAAAGTGATTGCCGCTATCTGTCATGGAGGCTGGGTCCTTTCTTCAGCTGATATACTGGACGGAAAGACGGTCACCTCGACTGAAGCTATCAAAGATGATCTGGAACATGCGGGGGCAGACTGGATTGACCAGGAAGTGGTAATTGATGGTAATCTCATTACTTCTCGGGCTCCCGGAGATTTGCCCATCTTCAGCAGAGCTATTATTTTTGCCCTGCAGGAAAAAGTCTGTGTAGTATGTGAAACAGAACATGAAGATAATCAGGAAAATGCATTTTATTGTGTAAATTGTGGTACATTTTATTGTCCTGAATGTGCTGAAGAAAATGATCTTCGAGTACATGCTCATGAAAATTTGAAAAGGAAAAAACAGGAGGAGAAAAAACAATTAGAGAAACTGGAAAAGACTGCTAATATTGATGAATATAAAAGGAATATTTGTCCGGAATGTGATTATCATCTGCCTCAATGGTAGGCCTAAAATAGTGGGTGTTAAAAATATACTATTTAGTGAATAAAAACTAAAATCTGGTTGAAACATAAATATGGCCGGTATTTCCGGGCATTATAAGTACTGCAATATGCGGATTCCCCTTTATTTTCGTTAGGTTTTTTAATTTAGCTCCTAAAGGGGGATCCTTTTTTATAAAAGAATATATAATTTTTATACGTGAAAAAATTCAGAAATACTGCTTGCTGGCTTCTGGCTGAGAAAAACTGTAGAATCTGCTTTCTAGAAGTTAATTTTCATAGGTGTTTGAAAATATCAAAATAATTATGTATACTACAATTAAGAAAATACTTAAATGAATTTTGATAATCTTGTTACTGTTTATTAGCAGCTTTATATATTTAGCTATTTTAAAAAGCTTAAAAAATAACCAATACCATAGATAATAAAAGTATCAATAAAAAGAGATAGATTCAAAATATCTCTAATCATATTATGCGAGGAGTGTGAAAAATGCAGGAAATATCATTTGTTCCTATTGGTAAAATAATAACTCCCTTTGATGAACCGGAAGGTACACCCATTCAGCCTCCGGGAGCCGGTGAAACCAGTGGTCAGGTGGAAGTTTATCGGGAGTATGCTGAAGGTCTGAAGGATATTGAAGGTTTTTCTCACCTGATTCTTTTATACTACTGTCACCGGGCCGGTAAATGCTCCCTGCTGAGCAAACCGTTTATGGAACAAAAAGAGCATGGGATTTTCTCTATTCGAGCTCCCAGCCGCCCCAATTCAATTGGTCTATCAATTGTCCGGCTGGTTAAACGGGAGGGTAATATTTTACATATTAAAGAGGTGGATATACTTAATAACACCCCTCTTCTGGATATAAAGCCCTATGTACCCCAGTTTGACCACAGAGAGAATGTGAGAATTGGCTGGCTGGAAGATAATGTTAAAAAGGTCGATGAAAAGCGTGATGATGGCCGTTTTGCTGATAAATAAATCATTGTGCGGCAAAATAATTTTTATGACTTATTTTAGTTTCCGAATGAAACTGGAAAGGAGTAAAACCCAATGGAACAGGAACAGATCTCTAAAATCAAAGCTCTGGCCGATAAAACCAGAATAAAAATACTGGAATATCTACTGTCCAATAATTACTGTGTGAGAGCTCTGGCGGAGGAGATTGAGATATCAGAATCTGCAGTTTCTCAGCATTTAAAAATTCTCCGGGAAGCCAATCTGGTTCTGGGAGAAAAAAAGGGCTATTTTGTGCATTATAGTGTTAAAAGGCAAAATCTAAAAAAAATAGCCCGGGCTATCGAACAGCTGGCAGAGCGAGATGGTGATCACTGTCAGCAGTGTGATTAAGACAGGGATTAACGGCAGATTGAAAAACAGCAGCTGAAATATAATAGGGGATAAATTTAAAAGGAGGAAATATATGTTATTTTCAGCCAGGACTCAGATGATGTCTGATTTAAGTTTTCCGGCTGCTTTAAAGAAAATAGCTGCCTGGGGATATGATGGGGCTGAAATTAGTGTTTTGAATCGAGAATTTAAGGTTCGAAAGGAGTTTTTTGCCGATAACACATTACGTAAAATAAGATCAGCCTTAACAAATTTGAACAAAAAAGCCTGTGCTGTAAGCTGTCATGTGGATTATGTAAATGAACAGGAGAAAATTGATCTGATTAAAAAAACGATTAACCAGGCCCAAAAACTGGAACTAAAAACAGTAATTATTAATGGGGCGGTCAGTCAGGCAGAAACTGATGAACAAAAAAAGAAAGAGTGGCAGAAAATGGTTAACCACACAGCAGAGCTGTGTAAAACAGCACACAAAAATGGTATCCGGCTGGCCAAGGAGTTTGAACCGGGTTTTATTACTGATAATTCAGCCAAGCTTCTGGAAGTTATTTCAGAAGTTGCTCCCCTGCCCCTGTATGCCAATCTGGATCTGGGGCATGTATTTTTGGGTGATCCGGATCCCCGGCAGGCAGTAGAAAGTCTGGCCGGGAAAATAGTGCATGGTCATGTTGAAAACATGAAAAGTAATGTACATGACCATCTGCTGCCTTCAGAAGGAGATATGAATTTAAGCTTATATTTAAAAATGTTGACCGAGCAGGGATTTAGTGGTCCCCTGGCTCTGGATCTTTATAAGTATGATTATACAAAGGTGGCTGCCGGAGCCCTGGAATATTTAAGACAGCTTGCTCATTAAGCTGTTTTATAACTAAAATCGGAGCTTAAAATATATTTCGAGTATATTCTAAAATTTATAAAGCATAGACAGGAAAATTTAAAATAATAAAGAACAATATCAATAGATTGTATTTTTTAAAGAATAGATTATATTTTTTTAAAGATCTGTAAATCAATTTTTATCTAAAAGCTTCAATTTCAAGCTTCAATTTTATAAACTAAAAAACAGGAGCTGTTGATATGGTGCAGAAAAAACCAAATATTATTATTTTTAATCCGGATCAGTTCCGGGCCGATGCCCTGGGTCATCTGGGTAATCCGGCTGCTTATACTCCGAATCTGGATCAGATGATCCAGGAGGATGCGGTTTCATATGCTAATGCCTTCTGCCAGAACCCGGTATGTACCCCCAGCCGATGCAGTTTTATGAGTGGCTGGTATCCCCATGTCAGGGGCCACAGAACCATGTACCACATGATGCAAAAAGAGGAACCGGTTTTACTGCGAAGATTGAAAGAGGCAGGATATTTTGTCTGGTGGGGAGGAAAAAATGACCTGATTCCCGGGCAAAACTCTTTTGAACCTTACTGTGATATAAAGTATCAGCCGGAAAACACTCGCCCGGGTCTGCATGGTGATCAGAGCTGGCGTCCCGAGCAGGGAAGTGAGGATTATTATTCTTTTTATGCCGGCAAGCTGGACCCAAAAGATGAGGATATCTATTATGATGGTGACTGGGCTAATGTAGAAGGAGCTGTTGATTTTATTAAAAAAAGCAGTACTGATCAGAAACCATTCTGTGTTTACCTCCCTCTGCTGTACCCTCATCCCCCATATGGAGTCGAAGAACCCTGGTATTCCAGGATAGATAGGAATGAGGTGCGCCCCAGAATCCCGGCTCCCGAAAACTGGCAGGATAAACCATCTATTTTACGGGGGATATATGAGCGGCAAAATTTACAGCACCGGGGTGAAGACGACTGGAGGGAGCTCAGGGCTGTTTATTTAGGGATGTGTTCCCGTATCGACCATCAGCTGGGTCTTTTAATTGATGTTCTTAAAAAACAGGGCCTTTATGATAGTACAGCTCTTTTCTTTTTCAGTGATCATGGTGATTTTACCGGTGATTATGGACTTGTAGAAAAGACCCAGAATACCTTTGAAGACTGTCTGGTGAATGTTCCCTTAATTATAAAACCCCCCGCTGATCAGGATACAGTTCCCGGTATTAGGAAACAGTTGGTAGAATTGATTGATTTTCCGGCAACTGTGGAAGAGCTGGTGGGATTAAAAAGGGATTATACTCATTTTGGAAGATCTTTGCTGCCCACAATTGCTGCTGACTCTCTGGAACACAGGGATGCTGTATTTGCTGAAGGAGGAAGACTGCAAAACGAGGAACACTGTATGGAAAAAGAAAGTTCTTCTCATCAGGTACCGGAAGGGCTCTACTGGCCCCGGGTTGATCTGCAGAAGCAAATTCCGGAACACACCAAAGCTGTTATGTGCCGGACTCAGCAATATAAGTATGTCCGGCGCCTTTATGAGCAGGATGAATTATATGACCTTAAGGAAGACCCCTTTGAACTAAATAATCGGATAGAAGATCCGGAACTGGAAGCTGTATTAAATAAGTTAAGGGATAGACTATTAACCTATTACCTGAAAACCGGTGATGTGGTACCTCATGAGACCGATAAAAGAGAGTAATAGCTGCTTTTCTGTTAGCACAAAAAACTGCATTTTATTTTAAATATGTTATAATAAAAGAAATGATGAATGAAGTCATCTTTAGTTATAAAAATTAGTCATTATAAGAAGAAATAAATCAGGGAGGATCTAATATTGCAGAGACCGGGCTGGGATGAATATTTCATGGAGATGGCTCAACTGGCTTCCCGGAGAGCAACCTGTCTAAGGAGAAAGGTAGGAGCTGTTCTGGTGAAGGATCGGCAAATTTTAGCTACTGGTTATAATGGAGCTCCCAAAGGAATTGAACATTGTGATAAAACTGGCTGTCTGAGGAAAAGAAGGGATGTACCCAGTGGTGAACGACATGAGATCTGCCGGGGAGTTCATGCCGAACAGAATCTAATTGCTCAGGCTGCTTTTCATGGTGTACAGACGGAAGGAGCCACAGTTTACTGTACAAATAAACCCTGTGTTATCTGTGCCAAACTGCTTATCAATGGCGGGATTGGAGAAATTTATTATAATTCAGGATATGCTGATGAATTTACAGATGAACTGCTCTCAGAATCGGGAGTTGTCTGCCGGGAACTGGATTAAAGATGCCCTGCATTACTGCAGCTTTAAAATATGTATATAAGCTGAAGAAATAAAAAAAGATCTGGTTGAACATAATGCAGTTCCGAAGTGAATTTAGTTCTAAAAGCTTGCCAAAAGAAAAAGAACAGCAGTATATCATGCAGTATATCATAAAATATTAAGGGGGAGCAGAAATGAAGGTATTCAAAACAGGTGTTATCGGTTTTGCCCATATGCACATCAATGGTCTGCTGGATTATTTTTCACAGCTGGATAATATTAAATGGGTTGCCTGTGCTGATACAAAGCCTCAGAAAGAGTCACTTTCCAGTGAGCCGGCTACCAGAACAGCCAATTTGGAAAGAGCGGTAGAAAAAACAGGTATTCCGAAGGTATATGATGATTACAAAGAAATGCTGAACCAGGAAGAATTTGATATAATTATTTTCTGTCCGGAAAATGCCAGAAAGGCAGAAATTGTGCAGGCAGCTGCTGAGCAGAAAATCCATCTGTTTACTGAAAAACCTCTGGCCCATGATTTATCCTCAGCTTTAAAGATCAAAAGGGCTGTTGAATTTAATGATATCAGTTTAATGGTCAACTGGCCCACCACCTGGTCCCCACCTATCAGAAAGGCTTATTCTCTTATACAAAATGAAGAAATAGGTCAGGTCTGGGAGATTAAATGGAGAAATGGTGCCTCCATGGGTCCCCTGGCCTATGGCCAGGATATAACCGAGAAAGAAAAAGGAGCAGAATGGTGGCATCAGTCAGATACAGGTGGAGGGGCACTTCTTGATTACTGCTGTTATGGTGCCTGTTTGGCCCGCTGGTTTCTGGGACAGCAGGCTGAGACAGCCCGGGGCATAAAAGCTAATTTTCAGAGTCATTATGGAGATGCAGAGGATAATGCGGTAATTACCGTTAGATTTCCCGAGTCTATGGCTATTCTGGAGGGTACCTGGACTACTTTTAACAGTGGAGTACCGGGCGGCCCTCTGATTTATGGTACTCAGGGTACAATTGTGGTTGACGGGGATAAGGTCCTGCTCTATAAAGAACGGAACAGAAGTGAGCCTACCGCGGAATTCAGTGGTGAACTGCCCGAAGGCAGGGATAATCCGGCCCGGGAGTTTATACATCACCTGACTACAGGAGATGATTTACATCCCACACTTGATTTACCGGTTAATATTGATGCAATGGCTATTCTGGATGCCGGTATTCGATCTGCTGAAAGTGGGCAACGAGAGGTTGTTAACAGCAAATACTGGTCCATTGGATGACCCACCTACTGAATCAGCAGCCTGCTGAAGGGTCCCATAATTTATAATTTTTTGAGCAAAGGAGATAAACATCATGAAAAAAAAATGGAAGGTTGGCCTGATTGGTTGTGGGGCTATTGCTGATGGAAATTATATGCCGGAAATTAAAGCAATGGATAATACTCAGATGGTCAGTGTTTGTGATATTATTCCGGACCGGGCCCGAGAATTTTCTAAAAAATATGATGTTCCTGAGTGGTATGATCATATTGACAATATGCTGGCTCAAACTGATATTGAAATTCTGGTTAATACTACCTCAATTCCGGCTCATTATGAAATAAACATGAAAGCACTGGAAGCAGGTCTGCATTTATATTCTCAGAAACCTATTGCTTCAACGGCTGAAGAGGTAACCAGTATGATTACTGCTGCCGAAAAGAATGACGTTAAAATAAGTGCTTCTCCGGTTCATATGCTCCGTCCTGTAGTTCAGGAAGTTAAACGCATAATTGCTGAAGGTATAATCGGGAAAGTTTCTTATGTAAGAGCCCCCTGTTCTCATGGTGGCCCGGAATATTTTCAGTTCAGGGATGTTAACCCTTCCTGGTTTTATGGAAAAGAGGTAGGACCCCTTCGTGATCTGGGAGTTCATGGACTGCATATGGTTACCGGGGTGCTGGGTTCGGCCCGTAGTGTGGTCAGCATGTCCGGTATATCGGAAAAAGAAAGGACTATACGGTCCGGCAAACATGATGGAGAAAAAATCAGACCTCAGGTTGATGATAATACCCTGCTGCTGCTTAATTTTGGGTCAGGTACTTTTGCTTTTATTGACAGCACTTACTGTGTAAAAGCCTCCCGTTCTTCTTTTACAGAAATTTTTGGCTCAAAAGGAACAATTGTTATGCATAACTCGGGTGAAAATCCTCTGGAGCTTTTTCTTGATGACCGCTCCCGGGAGCTCAGAGGCTGGACCAATCCGATGAAAAACTGGGGGGATTTTCAGCAGTCATCTGGTGTAAAAGATTTAATCACGGCTGTCGAAAAAGACAGAATACCTGTTTTAACCGCTGAACAGGCCCGGCATGTAATTGAAATAATGAACAAAGCACAGCAGGCGGCAAGAACTGGAAAAGAGATTAAACTTAACACAGCTTTTAGCATTAATAGATAGGATAATTAGCTGGAGGGGATGACACTTTAGGAGGTAGAGTTTATTATGTATTTTGGGTCAGTTTTCAAAAGCTCAAACTTGCTCAGACTGGTCACCAGGGCTGTCATAACGGGAGTTCTAATTTTAGTTATGATCCAGCTCTCACCTTTAGAAGCAGAAATCGGTTTCCGGAACAGGACTTTAGTTCAGGCAGAAGAGAAAACACAGCAGGTTGAATTTAGGGACTGTCAGCTGGAAAAAGCTATTAGAAAGATCATTGAAAAACCGGAAGGGCCCATATATAAAAATGATCTAAAAAATATAGAAGAGGTTATAATAGAAGACAAAAGCATTGGTTCACTGCAGGGTCTCCAGGAGCTGTCCGGTCTAAAAAAACTTATCATAAGGGGCCCCGGGATGGAGGAAGATCCGGAGAAATTCATCACCGATATCTCTCCGATTTCCGGACTGAAAAATCTTGAGCAACTGGATATAAGCTTTCAGCGGATAGAGAAGATTCATCCCCTGTCCGAGCTCAGATCATTGAAAACAGTTCGTCTTCGTAATAACAAAGTTAAAGAGGTTGCTCCTTTGTCCGAGCTGACCGGGCTGGAAGAACTGGATTTGAGGAATAATAATATCGAAGATATAATGCCTTTATTAAATTTGACCGGACTGGAAGTACTAAATCTGGCCAATAATGAGCTGGATGAGATACCTCTCCTTAATCTTCCCAATCTGGAAATATTAAATTTGAGCCAGAATTATCTGAGTGAAATATCGGGTCTGAATAATTTAAGGAACTTAAGAGTGCTGTATCTGGAAAGAAATGATCTTCAAAACATTAATCCTTTAGGAAATCTGAATTATTTAATGCGCTTACATCTGGAAGATAATAAAATATCCAGCCTGGCTCCTCTCTCCGATCTGGTCAATTTAAGGGTACTTACCCTGGGAGAAAATAATATTTCCACTATTGAACCTCTGGCTGAGCTAAAAAATTTAACTTTTCTTCATTTATATAACAACCAGGTAAATGATTTAACCCACCTGTCAGAAATGAAGGAACTATCCTATTTGAATTTTAATGAGAATGAAGTAGAAGATATCACTGTGCTGGCAGAACTGCAAAATTTAGAAACTCTTTGGGCTGTGGGGAATAATATTCAGGACCTGACCCCACTGCTGGAAAATGAGGGCCTGAAAGAAGAAACAACTGTAAGAATTTCCGATAATGATCTTGATTTAGAAGAAGGTTCTGCTGACCTGGAGCATATCGAAGAACTTAAAGAAAGAGGTGTAGAAGTTATATATTAGCTATTTTAAAAATAGCAAAACAGAAAAAGGATAAAAGAAAAAGTAATTTGTTTTTCATTTTAATGCATGTTAATATTAAACATAATTAATGAAATAAAATTAACAATTTTTTAGAAGGAGAATTTTATAATGGACGGGAGAATAATGGAGATAGATGCTTCTCAGCAAAAAAATACAGAGATCTTAAAAGCCCTGGCTTCAGGGCCCAGAATTGAAATTTTAAATTTACTTAATGGAAAAAATATGAACTTAAATGAAATTTCCAATAAACTTGATATGCCTGCTTCTTCGGTCACGGTTAATATTAAAAAGCTGGAAGAAAGTGGGCTGATTGAAACGGAATATAAACCGGCCGAACACGGTTCTCAGAAAATTTGTGAGATGAAATATGACAGTATCTTAATTAATTTTGCAGCCGAAAAAATGGTTAATAAAAATATAATTGAAATTCCGATGCCCATCGGTAATTATAAAGATTTTAAGGTTAAGCCTTCCTGTGGGCTGGCTACTGAGAAGGGATATGTGGGAATGCTGGATGATGTAAGGGCTTTCTCAGAACCGGACCATATCTATGCTCAGATTATCTGGTTTCAGCAGGGCTATGTGAAATATCGTTTTCCCAATAATATTCCGGCGAATGAATCAGCCAGAAATCTGGGATTAAACATGGAGATCTGTTCGGAATATCCCAATTATAAAGAAGAATATGCATCCGATATAACACTATGGATAAATGGTCAGGAGATTGGAACCTGGACTTCCCCGGGAGATTTTGGCAGTCAGCGCGGCAAATTAAATCCAGACTGGTGGCCTGCTGAGTTAACCCAGCATGGTGTTCTTAAAGTCTGGAATGTTGATCGGGAAGGCTCCTATATAGATGGCAAACGTATCTCTTCTGTAACTCTGGACGATTTGGGTTTGAAAGAATCAGATTTTATTGATATTAAAATTGGGGTACAGGAAGACACTGAAAATGTAGGAGGCCTTAACCTGTTTGGACGCAAGTTTGGAAATTATGCCCAGGATTTAAAATTGAGAATTCTTTATTGACCTGCAGCAATATGCTATTTTTGCCAGTGGGAATTAAAATATCAGGGTTGCTGGGAGGGGCTTTTCCACTGCTGCTGGTGGGGAAGGCCTTTTTTGATTTTATAATACAAAATTTGTTTTTGGTTTAATTAAAATAAATTATGATGGTCTAAGGGAAGTATTTTCTGCTGGAATTATGAGAACAGTTTTTAATATCCATTTTAAGAGACTTTCAAAAAAACCATACATATAAAGGAGCTGTTAAGATGAGGACAGTAGTGGTTCTTCTGGACAGTATGAACCGTCATTTTTTGCGTGTATATGGGAACAAATGGGTTAAAACACCTAATATTGATCGGCTGGCAGAAGATGCAGTGATTCTGGATAACCACTGGCTGGGCTCTGCTCCCTGTATGCCGGCGCGCAGGGATATTTTTACCGGACGACTTAATTTTTTGGAGCGGAACTGGGGGGGCATAGAACCTTATGATATTACTTTACAGCAGAAACTGCGGGAAAATGATATATTTACCCACATAACAACCGACCACACCCATTATGTGGAGACCGGGGGGGAAAATTACCTGCAGCAGTTTAATACCTGGGAAATTATCAGAGGTCAGGAGTTTGATGCCTGGGGTTCCCGGGTTAAGCCTCCTGAGCTTCCGGAAAAATATCATGGTAAAGTAGCAGAACAGTATGAGCTGAACCGGGCAAATTTCAAAAAAGAAAGGGATTATCCCACCCCCAAAACTATGTCCTCGGCCTGTGACTGGGTCGATAATAATCGGGGAGCTGATGATTTCCTGCTGATGGTTGAGGGTTTTGATCCTCATGAGCCTTTCGATACTCCGGAGAAGTATCTTGAGTTATATGAAGATGATTATGAGGGTCCTCTTTATGAATGGTCGGGTTATGAGCAGGTCGAAGAAGACAGTGCGGCTACCCGGCATTTAAGGAAAAAGTATGCGGCCACTCTCTCTATGGCTGACCAATGGCTGGGAAAATTAATGGATCGTCTGCAGGAGAATGAGATGTGGGAGGATACCCTGTTTATTCTCACCACCGACCACGGACACCTTCTGGGAGAACACGGCTGGACCGGGAAAAATGACATGCATGTTTATAATGAGCTGGCTCATCTCCCGCTGATGATTAAACTGCCGGGGAACAAAAGAGCCGGTGATAGAGTTGAAGCCCTGACTCAAAACATCGATTTAATGCCCACAATACTGGAGTATTATGATATAGAGATACCGGAAACGGTCAGGGGTAAATCTTTAAAGGGTGTTCTGGAAAAAAATGTTTCGGAAAAAGATCACAGGGAAGTAGCTCTATACGGCTGGCATGGTAAAACCGTTAATATAACTGACGGTAGATATACTTATTTTCGGGCTCCGGCCCGTGAGGATAATCATCCCTGTTATATATATGGTGCTGTGCCCACCACCCTCTGGAGCTTTTTGGGCAGAGGCAAAGAAGGTCAAATAGAGATGGGAAGATTTCTGGAATATACTGATTATCCGGTATATAAAATACCTGTTACAGCAGAGGGCCGGGAGGATAGGTCTATCCAGCATATAAGAGATACACTTCTTTTTGATCTAAAAAATGACTATAACCAGAGGAATCCAGTGGAAGATCCGGAAATAGAAAAAAGAATGGCGGCTAAACTAAAAGCGGCCCTGCAAAAAGCCGGGGCCCCTGAAGAACAATTTGAGAGGCTGGATCTAAAATAAAGAATCAGGCTGGAAAGTTCAAAAACTTAATGAAAAGGGATAAGATTCCATAACAGCTGCTCTTATTATAAGCTTGTTCCCTTAACATTAATGGGAGGGTAAAAAATGGAATATACCGGAATCAATTATACTGATCTGGAAGTTTCTATTCTGAGTATGGGGACAGCCACAATTGGTGTTGACAACACTGAACAGCAGGCCCGAGATTTGCTGGATTGTTATCTGGAACAGGGTGGTAATTTTATAGATACGGCTCGAGTTTATTCCAACTGGGTGCCCGGGGAGAAGAACCGCAGTGAAAGAATTATCGGGGACTGGATGCAGGACAGAAAAAACAGAGAGGAGCTTGTTCTGGCCACCAAAGGTGCTCATCCCCGGCATTCATCTAAAAGAGAGCCACGTATGTCCTATGAAGAGGTTGCTGAGGATCTGGATGGTAGTTTAAAATCACTGCAGACAGATCATATAGATCTGTATTATCTGCACCGGGATGATCCGGACACACCGGTGTCAGAAATCATTGAAATGCTGGAAGATTTTGCAGCTCAGGGTAAAATAAGGTATTATGCCTGTTCCAACTGGACAACTGAAAGAATAAGAGCTGCTCAGAAATATGCAAAAAAAAATGGATATCACGGATTTGTTGCCAATCAGATGCTGTGGAATATAGGAATATATAATATGGGTGAACTTGATGATGAGACTCTGGTCAAATATGATCAAGAGATGCACCAGCTGCACAGAGAAACCGGTCTGGCGGCTGTTCCTTACACTTCTCAGGCTCAGGGTTTTTTCACCAAGATGAAATCCGATAAAGAAGAAGACCAGAAGAAAGTAAAAAACAGTATTTATAATACCGAGAAAAATCGTCAGCTGTTCAATAAACTGGAAAAGATTGCCGAAAAACATCAGATGAATATTACTGAAATTGTGCTCAGTTACCTGCTGTCTCAGGATATCAACGTAATTCCCATAATTGGCTGCCGGAATAAACAGCAGCTGGAGGAGAGTATGGCCGGGATCGGTAAAATACTGCCCTTTGAGGTAATGAATGAACTTGAGGAATTTGTGGGTTCAGGAATTGAGCATATATAAAAATATTTATAGTCCAGTGTTTTTCTGATCAGCAGTTTATTAATTCAGCTGAAGTACTGATATTATTTTTTGGCAAAACAGAGCTTTAAAAATTATATCTGGAGGCATAATAGAATAGTGAATCTCATAAAACATTTTAAAAAGGATTTTATTTTACATTATTTAGGCCATGCTTATAATGACATTTATTTTTTAATATTACCCCTATTAATTCCCTTTATCAGAAATGAATTTGGTTTAAATTATTTTCAGTCAGGTTTGATTCTAACCACCCATATTGGCATGCGTTCTCTTTTTTCTTATATCTGCGGTCATCTGGGGGATAAATATGATAAAAGGACCATAATTTCAGCTGGATTTATATTTTCCTCGGTTTTTATGGCTTCTTTGATGTTAGCCAATACATATTATACAGTGATGATTAGTTTAATGATTATGGCTGTTGGGGTGGCTGCTTTTCATCCTCTGGCCACCGCCTTGGTTGGTGAAGAAGCTGAAGCAAAATTTAGAGCTTTGCAGATTGGAGTATTTGAATCAATAGGAGCTGGAGGTATAATTTTAGGTACAATTACATTTGGGTTTTTTGTAGACAGCTGGGGCTGGCGGCACACCTGCCTTGTTCTGGCTGTTCCGGGACTTCTGTTGGCTTTTGCCTATTTAAAAATGAGAAAAGAAGAGATAGATTATAATATTGAAGCTGAGATAGAAGTTGATAATATACATATTTTAACTTTTCTGGCGGGCCGCGGTATTAGAGCCCTGGGCATTGGGGCTATCATGTCCTTTTTACCCACTTTTGGAGCTGATTATCTGGGTTATGGAGGAGGGGATACTTCCTGGCTGATGGCTTTATTTTTTGCGGGCTGTATAATAGGCAACCTCTCAGGGGGTTTGTTTTCAGACAAAAAGACACCACTGCTGATAATTTCTTTATCCACTATTCTTACCATTTTGACCATGCTGGGCATAACCTACCTGCATATGACAGGGCTGGTATTAATATTTGTAATTATGCTGGGGGCCTCTCATGGTGGATTTTTTACTCCTCAAAATTCCTGGTTAACAACTGTTAGTACTCAGTCCAGCAGAGGTAAGGTTCTGGGAGCAGCTTTTTTAATTGATGGGGTGTCGGTTACTGCGGCTCCTACTTTATTTGGGTGGATCGCCGATCATATAGGTTTACTGGGCTCTTTTCGCTGGACATTACTGCCGATTTTTATTAGTTTTTTCTTTTTTTCTAAATTATATTATTTAGAAATTAAAAATGAGTTAACTTTAGGGGATACTTCTGTGGAAATGGTGTCAGATTAAGTTTTGTTAAAACTGAAACTGGAGGCCAATTTTGTCAGGTACAGTAAACTGCAGTCTCAGCCGGGAGCCAGGATCATAAAATAAGGAAATACTAGATTTTGTTTCCGCAAAAAAATCATGATTAAAACGAGCCCCAAAACTATCAAATTTGAACTCAGTCTGCAGGGATAGGCCCGAATCATATCTCCCGTTTTTTATATTTAGAGAGGGGCCCAGCCAGATTCGGGTAAGAAAGGAACTGAATATATCATAGTGATACCAGATTTTTAGATTTTCATCGCTATAGTTTAAGCCAGCCTGATGTCGGTATTCAGGGGAATAAGAAACCTGAAGTTCGTAATTGGGATCCGCTGAAGTGGGAAAATATAAAGCTAAAGAATGATTTTCTCTCCGGGGATTGGTGAAATTTTTTCTTGTTTCTGGAATATATTCAGTATAAAGTTCATGGAGCCAGATGGTTTCCAGATCATACAGATTTTTGAGATCAGGTCCTTTCATCAGCACAGGAACCTTCAGGTCTCCTGCTGTGATACCATAATGATTGCCCTCTACATAGAAAACATTTTCTGGAATCCGGGGTGGATTAATCACGACCACCAGATCACCGCTGTTAGGATTCATGGTTAAATCATATAGATTGGGCACCGCCCCCGGGTATTTCAGATTTTTAGTTAAGGATAACCACTGATCTCTGTTTAAGAAATCGCCTTTATATCCGGCTTCATAGTAAGAAAAAAAGTCTTCTCCTTCATATTCATATTTATATTTGGCCCCCTGTCTGGTAAAGGTAAATTTTCCAGCTTCCGAAAACCCGAGTACCGTATTTTGATCTTTTTTAAGGAAAACAAGGTCAAAAATATTTTCCCCTATAGTTTTTTCAGCAATTTTTGTGGGTGATACATCTTCCTGTAAATATAAATTGGGATATTTATAGTATTCTATTTTTTCTGCCATTTTGTCCTCCAGCACTTTTGTTTCATCATAGGTATAGACATCTTCCATAACCATACCGTGATCACTGTACAGAATCAGATTAACCTCAGAAAGGTCATAATTTTGAGCCAGTGAGCCCACAGCCCTATCAAACTGATATAGACTATCATAAAAACGTTCAGTTCCAAATAAATGACCAGTAATATCGGTAGCCATCCAGTAATATTCAACCACGTTATATTTCTCCAGAAGAGAAGGGATGTTTCTTATTGACATCCTGGCAAAAAAATCCAATCCCGGAAAGCCCAGAAAAAACAGAGAACGGCTTCTGCGCGGAACTTCACTCATGACTTTCATAAATGGTTCCGGATCTGTAATATATCTTTTTTCCTCTATATCATAATATTCCCAGCCGGTCATGGGATATTCATCAGTTGAATAACCATGCGGCATCCGGGGTACAATCATCGGTGTGGCTCCCGGAAATAGTGTCAGACCGTGTTCTATTTTTCCCCCTCCGGAAAAAGCTTTTTCAATATTTGGCAGGTTTCCTTTCTTTAATTCCTGGAAAAAAATTTCTGAATTTACTGCATCCAGATGTAGTATTAAATAAGGATTATCAGCCCCGGTGGTGGAGGGCATAAAAGTTAATATAAATAAATTTAATAGACAAAATAATATAATATGTAAGATAATTTTTTTGTAGTTGAAGTTCATATTTTACCTCCGGTTTTTTAAGTCTTTAATCTATAAAAAAGCGGTTATCAGTTAACCAAACAAAAAAATATATAAAATTGTAATAGATAGATTTGTTATGGAATAATCAGTGGAGAACATTTTGTCCTTACATTTTGTCCTTATCAATAACTTCCTATCAATAGTATATAAAGGAAACAGCCTGAGGTCAATTTTTTTAAAAAAAGCAGGATTATATTTTTTGTTTTTCCCTGCAGTATTTATAAAAATAAGTAAAAATAATACAGAATAATACTCAGTAAATAAAAGAATTATAAAGATTTATATGGTTTTAATAAAATTTAAAAACTGAGAAAAGTGCAAAAGGGAAGCAGGTATAATGTAAAGATTTTTACTGCAGAAGAATCAATATACTGATAACATTAAAGAATAAACTATATTCATATAAAATAGGGAGGTTACAAAATGAAATATACCAACCTGGGAAATAGTGGTTTGATGGTCTCTGATGTTTCTTTAGGTACCATGATTTTTGGGGAAGAAAATGAGCGCGGCACAGACAGGGAGACGGCTATTCAGATGATTAATCACTATCTGGAGGCCGGAGGAAATTTTATTGACACTGCTGATGTTTATGCCGGAGGAGCTTCTGAGAAGATTGTCGGTGAGGCAATCAAAAACAAAAACAAAGAAGATCTGGTTCTGGCCACAAAAGTACGCTTCCCAACCGGAGATAAGCCCAATCATAAGGGCCTGTCCCGCAAACATATTCTGGAAGGCTGTGATGCAAGTTTAAAAAGACTGGGCGTGGATTCTATTGACCTTTATTATGTGCATATGTGGGATCCGGTCACCCCTTTAGAAGAAACAATGCAGGCTCTACAGTATTTAATTGATTCCGGAAAAGTAAAATATATTGGAGTCAGTAATTTTAAAGCCTGGCAGCTTGCGAAAGCCATGGAGTTAAGTGAGAGAAAAGACTTCAGCAGATTTATTGCCGCTCAATACCAGTACAGCCTGGTAGAAAGAAATATTGATCGTGAGTTTATATCCCTGTTTGAAAGAGAAGGACTGGGGCTTGTGCCCTGGGGCCCTCTGGGGGGAGGTTTTTTGACAGGTAAGTATGAACCTGATCAGAAACCAGAGGAGGGCAGAATTGCAGTAACCCCGGATGAAAATGAAGAATCATGGCAGCACCGTAATAAGGAAAAAAATTGGAGGATAATCGAGGTTATGGATCAACTGGCCGAAAAATATGATAAAACTTATCCCCAGATTGCCCTGAACTGGCTGCGGTGCAAGGACTATGTGGATTCAGTAATTATAGGTGCTAGAACTCCGGAACAGCTTGAAGATAATCTGGGCGGCTTTGACTGGTATCTTGATAAAGAAGATGTGAACCGGCTGGATGAAGTTAGTGTGGTTTCAGATATTTATCCTTACCGGATGATTGACGAACTGGGGACATAAAAAGAGTTATTTGCTTTTTTAAAAAATAGCAGATCAAATTAGGACTCCGGTATAAAATCCGGGGTTCTGTTTTTTTTATTGATATAAAGGCCATTTAAAGCTTTACATTTACAACTTTATTGTAGAAGTGATTGGGTATGTCAATTTGACATTTTATGAACAGTATTATATATTCGCGATAAAGAGGTCACAGTTTTATATAATTTTTTGAGAAAGGTGGTTTATAGTGACAAAATCAGCAGACCTATTTCAGAAAGCAAAAAAATACATTCCCGGAGGCGTTAACAGCCCTGTACGTTCTTATGGTGATTTTGATTTTGCACCTCCGTTTATTAAAAAGGGTGAAGGTGTCTGGATATATGATGTTGAAGGTAATAAATATCTGGATTATGTTCTGTCCTGGGGACCTTTGATTGTCGGACATGCCCATCCGAAAGTACTGCAGGCAGTACGTGAGACAGCTGCTAAAGGGACCAGTTTTGGAGCTCCGGCAGAACTGGAAATTGATCTGGCCCGAATGATTGTGGAAATGGTGCCCGGTATTGATAAAGTAAGAATGGTCAATTCCGGAACAGAATCCGTGATGAGTGCCGTTCGTCTGGCCCGGGGATATACGGGTAAGGATAAAATAATAAAAATGACCGGCTGTTATCACGGGCACAGTGATGGTCTGCTGGTGGAAGCGGGCTCCGGACCGGCTGAACTTTCAATTCCCGGTAGCCCCGGGGTACCTGCATCCTATGCCGGGGAGACTATTTCGGTTCCTTACAATGACCGGCAGGCAGTAAAGGAGGCTTTTACTGAATTTAATAATGATATAGCAGCTGTTCTGCTGGAACCGGTACCCGCGAATATGGGAGTGATTCTGCCCCGTGATGGTTATCTGCAGTTTTTGCGGGACATAACAAAAGACCGGGACAGTCTTCTAATCTTTGATGAAGTGATTACCGGTTTCCGGGTTGCCCGGGGTGGAGTACAGGAGCTTTATGATATCCAGCCTGATCTAACCTGTTTGGGTAAAATTATCGGCGGGGGCCTACCTGTAGGTGCCTTTGGAGGAAATAGTTCAGTGATGTCTGAGATTGCCCCTGAAGGGGCGGTTTATCAGGCAGGGACTCTTTCAGGAAATCCCCTGGCTATGGCTGCCGGTAAGGCCACACTAAATCTACTCCGTAAAGATGAAGTTTATGAAGAGCTTTCCTCCAGAACGGATTATCTGACCGAACAGATGAAAAAAATAGCTTCTGTAAAGGATATCCCGGTACAAATCCACTCTTTACCCGGACTATTCAGTCTGTTTTTTACTGAGCAAAAGGTTTATTCCCGGCAGGAAGTAAAGCAGGTGGACCGGGAGTTATTCCGAAAATATTTTAAAAAAATGCTGGCTGAAGGAATTTATCTGGCTCCTTCGGTTTTTGAATCTTCTTTTCTGTCTCTGTATCATGAACGTGAACAGCTGGATTATACTTTAGAAAAATACAGGAAGGTTCTCAGGGAGATTTGACAGCACAGATCAGGACAGCAGCTGTTAGGAGGAAATATGTTGTATTTTCCCATTTTTTTGGATTTGAAAGGAAAAGAATGTCTGGTGGTGGGGGGAGGACCGGTAGCCCTGCGTAAAAGCAGACAGCTGTTATGTTCCCGGGCTCGAGTTGTCGTGGTCAGTCCTTCCTTTATACCGGAATTTGGATTTTATAAAAATTTACAGTTATACAAAAAGGAATATCAACCTTATTTCTGTCAGAACAAAAAAGTTGTTATAGCGGCTACAGATCAGGAAAAGTTGAATGAAAAAATAGCTCGACATGCCCGGAAAGTCGATGCATTGGTTAATGTTGTGGACCATCAGGAGATGTGTGATTTTATCATGCCGGCTGTGGTCTCCAGGGGGCAGCTGCAGATTGCCATAAGCAGTGGTGGTCAAAGCCCGGCTCTGGCAGCCCGCCTCAGGAGGGAGCTGGAGCAGTCACTGCCGGAAGAAACCGAAAGACAGCTGGCAGAAGCCGGTGAAATAAGGGCCTTGATTAAAGAGGGGGTTAGGGATCCTGAGCTGAGAAGAAAGATTCTAATTAAACTGGGAGATTTAATCAAAATAAGGGAGGAATAAGATATGGAATACCGTCCGCGAAGACTGAGAAAAAAAGAAGGGCTGCGCCGGATGGTTAGTGATATAAAAATTAAGGCTGAAGATTTAATTCTGCCCCTGTTTCTGGTTCCCGGGGAGGACATAAAAGAAGAGATTACGGCCTTACCGGATTGTTATCATTTATCTGTAGATCGGGTGGTGGAATATTTAAAAGAACCGGTGGCCCGGGGATTAAATGCAGTGCTGCTTTTTGGAGTACCTGAAGAAAACCAGAAGGATGCTGAAGCCAGTCAGTCACGCGATCCGGAAGGGGTTGTGCCCCGGGCAGTAAAAAAAATCAAAGATAATTATCCTGAACTTGTGGTAGGTACTGATGTATGTCTGTGTGCCTATACAGACCATGGTCACTGTGGAATAATGGACTCCGGGGGAGAGGTTAAAAATGATGAAACTCTGGAATATCTGGCCCGGATGGCCTTAACTCATACCCGGGCAGGAGCCGATATTATTGCTCCTTCCGATATGATGGATTATCGAATTGGGTTTATCCGCAGGGCCCTGGAAGAAGAGGGCTTTACAAATACAGTTATTATGAGTTATAGTGTTAAATATGCTTCTTCTTTTTATGGTCCTTTTCGTTATGCTGCTGATTCAGCTCCTGAACATGGTGATCGCTCATCCTATCAAATGGATTACAGCCGCAGTCAGGAAGCATCTATTGAGGCTGAACTTGATATTCAGGAGGGGGCCGATATTTTGATGGTTAAACCGGCCCTGGCTTATCTGGACATAATCAAAGAGATTGACAGCCAGAGCAATCTTCCCCTGGCTGCTTATAGTGTTAGTGGTGAGTACAGTATGATAAAGCAGGCTGCAAAAGCAGGTATTTGTAATGAAGAAGAAATGGTACATGAGGTTTTTACTGCAATCAGGAGGGCTGGAGCTGATATAATAATCAGTTATTTTGCCGAAAAATATCTGCAGATACTTTCGGATAAAAAATAATATATCAAAATATTGATTTTTCATGTGAGGTGAGTTGATGGAGTATTTTTTGCTGGGTTTTGATTTTGAAGATACTCCTCTAAAAATAAGAGAAAAATTTAGATTTAATCAAAGCCAGTATGACGAATTTTATCGAAGGGTCAAAAAATTAAAAATTCTTCAGGAATCAATGGTTTTGTCTACCTGTAACCGTACAGAGATATATACTGTTTTTAATTCAGAAAACTCTTTTACAGAGGAGCCTGCAGAAGAGATTTATAATAAATTGCTGAAAATTATTGACCATATTTTTAATAGAAAGCCCGGGCTGGCTGAAAAACACTTTAAGTTTACCGGTGGTCAGGAGGTTCTAAAACATCTTTTTTTTGTGGCGGCCGGACTTAGATCTCAGGTACTTGGTGAAAACCAGATTTTGGGACAGCTAAAAAAGGCCCATCAGCGGGGTATAGAACAGGAGACAGTACAAAAATATTTAGACCGGGCCTGCTGTGCGGCCTTATCCTGTGGTAAAAGAGTTCGCAGTGAAACTGATCTGGCCCGGGAAAATTTATCTTTGAGCTCAGTAGCCGTAAGTTATTTAGAGGATAAATACGAGCTCAAAGAAATGAGCTTTTTAATTATTGGGACCGGGAAAATGAGCCGTATAGTTCTGGATATTCTGACTGAACAGGGAGTTAAACAGATAACCGCCACCAACCGGACTCACGGTAAGGTGGTAAAAATTGGTGAACAATATCCCGAAGTAGAACCTGTTAGTTATCAACAACTGGAGGCTGCTGCCCAAAGGGCGGATATAATCATCAGTGCTACTTCAGCTCCTCATTATATCCTCGAAAAATCAGCTTTAAGTGATGCTGATGGCAAAAAAGAATTGATTGACCTGGGAGTACCCCGGGATATAGATCCCCGGCTGCAGAATAAAGAGAACCTGCAGCTGATGAATCTGGATGATTTAAGTGAAATTATTCAATATAATCTAAAGCTTCGTCAGGAACAGATTCCTGCGGCCCGGAGGATAATAACTGAAGAACTGGATGAAATAAAGGAATGGCTGCAGTGGCAGAAGGTAGTTCCTTTAATCAAGAATATTTCCCGGCAGAATAAAAAAATTGTGCAGAAAGAAGTTGCTGCTCGGGCTCAATACAGTGAATTAAGCAAAAAAGAACGGAATGAATATAAAGAATTTGCCGGGCGTCTGAGTGATAAATTATTTAAGCGGGTGATATTAAACTTGAAAAATATGGCTGCAGAAAAAGAATATGAAATACCTCAGGATTTTGTACAGAAATTATTTTCTTTCCCCGATGGAGATTGAAAAATAAAAGTTTATCAAAGGGAGGGGTAGTGCAGTGTTTATATCAGCTGACAGGAGCATATATTTAAAACTTACCAGCTGTTATGGAGGTGAACTAAATAAATATTGTTTTAAAAACTAAAGAAACTATAAGAATATTGCTTGAAGAAACTAAAAATTATATTGTTTAAAGAATTTAAAAAACCGACCTCTAATTATTTTATATTCAGGAGAGGAGTCAGCCGATGGGAAAGTTAATAATTGGTACCAGAAACAGCCAGCTGGCGCGGGCCCAGACAGAAATGGTGGCTCAAAAAATCTCAAAATATTATCCGGATTTGAAACTGGAGATTTGTCCGGTTACTACCAGTGGAGATCGGCAAGTAAATAAATCGATCACTGAAATTGAAGGTAAAGGTTTGTTTATTAAAGAATTAGAACAGGCTCTGCATAAAAATAAGATTGATCTGGCCGTACACAGCCTGAAGGATGTTCCACCGAAGATAAACTCTTTATTTGAACTTGTCTGTTTCCCTGTTCGCTCCCGGCCGGAAGATGTATTTGTGGGACGAAATGTTAAATCACTTGCTGATCTGGCTCCGGGAGCAGTACTTGGTACCGGAAGTGCCCGGCGGCGAGCCCAGATTCAGCGTTTTTTCCCGGACATAAATGTTACCGAAATTCGCGGTAATGTGGATACCAGACTGGAAAAGATGAAAAATCAAAAACTGGATGGCCTCATTCTGGCAGCTGCCGGCCTGTGGCGGATGGACAAAAAAAAGATAATAGATCAGCATCTTTCTCTGAAAAAAAATGTACCGGCTGCCGGTCAGGGAACTCTGGTTATCGAGATATTAAGGGAGCGTAAAGATCTCAAAAAGAGGCTGAGGAAATTAAATGATAAACAGGTCCAAATTATTAGTCTTGCCGAAAGGTCCTTTATGGAAAAGCTGGGCGGAAGCTGTCAGCTGCCCTTGGGGGTCTATGCCCGTTTCAGTGCAGCGGATAAGGCTATCCTTCAGATCAGGGGGTTTCTGGCCTTTGAACCGGAGAAAATTTATATTACAGAAGAAATCAAGGCAGAAATAACTTCTGATGAGTATTCTAATCGAAAAAAAGCAGCCTCCAGTCTGGGATACAGGCTGGCAGATAAAATTGAAGGACAGCTGAAGAAAGTCAACTTAAAACAGGTTCAAAAATATTATCAACAACAAAACTGAAAGAGGGGCGGCTATGGAGCGAGTAAACAGTGGCAGTATACAGCAGAATAAAGATTCTGATTCTCAGTATTTCAATTCTAAGGAAAAAGGTTCGGACAGTTCTCAAGACCAGAAAAGAAAACAGAAAGTGGGTTCGGTTTATCTGGTGGGAGCTGGTCCCGGAGACCGCAGGTTGATATCTCTGAGAGGTTATGAGCTTCTTCAGCAGGCGGATATAGTTTTTTATGATCGGCTAATTGATCCGTCCTTACCTTTATTGTACAGCTCTCAGGCGGAGAAAGTTTATGTGGGGAAAAAACCTGGAGCTCACAGATCCACTCAGGAAGAAATAAATCAGTGTCTTTACCGGGCAGCTCTCGAGGGTAATACTGTGGTCCGGCTGAAAGGTGGGGACCCCTGTGTTCTGGGCCGGGGGGCAGAAGAAGCCCATTTTCTTAGAGAAAAAGGAATTAAGGTGGAGCTTGTTCCGGGTATAACATCAGCGATAGCTGCAGCAGAAGCGGCTGAAATTCCCCTAACCCATCGGGGTATTAGTTCTTCTTTTTATGTACTCACCGGACATGATCCGGACCGGATTGATTTTAACCTTCTGGTTCAGCTGGTTCAAGGTGAGGGGACTCTAATTTTTATGATGGCTTTCCGGAATCTGGAAACTATTCTTAATCGACTCCAGCGGGCAGGCCTGAGAGCTCAATATCCAGCAGCTTTTGTTCAACAGGGAACTACTGCTGCCCAGGGGGCTGTTATTGGCTGTCTGGATGATCTTTTGGAAAAAGTACAGCAAAAACAGCTTAAAAATCCGGCGGTTCTGGTAGTGGGCAGAGTGGCAAAAATCGGGAAGGAATTGAACGGTTTAATTAAGCAATCACCTCCCCTGAAAGGAAAAAGAATTTTTAACCCTCGTCCGGCAGCTCAAAAGAAACTGGATAGTTTAATCGAACAGGCCGGGGGAGAAAGTTTTCATTTTCCTCTGCTGGAATTTAAAGGTCCTTTATCTGAGCCCGGAGATCAAAAGTTAACTGAAAACTTACAAGAAAACTTGCAAAAATATTCACTTCTGGTTTTCAGCAGTTCCCGGGGGGTGGAATATTTTCTGCAGTATTTGCATAAAGAAAAAATTGATCTGCGCTGTCTGAATCATTTTAAAATTGCTGCCCTGGGGCCTTCTGTTGTAAATATTTTAGAGGAGTATCATATATATCCTGATCTAATACCTGAAGAATACAGTGGGCAGGGTCTGATTAAAATGATGTCTGAGCTGGAAAAGCGGCCACCTGTTTTGTTTCTCCGCTCCCGGAAAGGAAAATCCTCCTTAATTACTTCCCTGAATAAAGCAGGGTTTTCGGTCACCGAATGGCCTATTTATGATACTATATATCCGGATCTTGATTTAGAGGCATTTATTTCTCATATAAAAGAAAGAAAGATTGATTATCTGCTGTTTACAAGCCCTTCTACTGTAGAATCTCTGTCCCGCATAATAACTCCGGGAGAAGGTTATCCGGGAAATATTCCAGCAGTTTGTATTGGTCCGGTGACTGCCGACCGGGCTCAAAAGTCGGGATATAATGTTCAGGCTGCAGCTGAAAAGCATACTGCAGAAGGCATTTTTAATACTCTTCTATGTCTGGTGCAGCCAGACTAATATCACAATAAAAACATCGATTATGTTTTTCCTGGAACACTTTTTCAGAACAAATTTGGAAAAAATACAAAAATTATTGACAGTAAAAAAAATATATAATATAATAAACATAAACAAAAAGAATATTTTTTTAATTAAAATCTCAAACGTTTTCGTTTTTATTAAAGAGGATTTGATATAGATGGCAGTAAGCCTAAAAGATATTGCAAAAAAAGCCGGTGTCCATGTTTCCACAGTCTCCAAGGCCTTAAGTGATAATGCTGAAATCAATATAGATACAAAAAGAAAAATAAAAAAAATAGCTGACGAGCTTAATTATGTACCCAATTATAGGGCTCAGGCTCTTGTTAATCAGAAAACAAAGACAATTGGGGTGGTTGTTCCTTATTTAAATAATTTTTATTACTCTGAACTTACTCAGGCTATAAAAGATGGGATTCAAGAAGATTATAGGGTTTCTCTGTACAGCAAAGATAATATTGAAGAAGAATTTAAACATATAAAAGCTTTTAAAAGTGGAGAAGTAGATGGTGCGGTTTTTGTATGGGCTTTTTTAGAACATATAGATGAATTTAAAGAATTGGGAAAGCAGATACCCCTTGTTTTTATTGGTAACCATCAGGTGGAGTTGACTAAAGCTGGTTCTATTGTTAGATGTGATTTACAGGAGGGTGGTTATCAGTTAACCAAACATATAATTGAGCTGGGGCATAAAAAAATAGGATATATAGGCAATGAATTTCAAAGGTATCAGGGCTTTTTGCAGGCAATGAAGGAATTTAAGATACCAATCAATAACGATTTTTTATTTTTGGGTCCTTATGATTTGTTTGAAGCGGGTTTGAATATTGGCAAGGAAATAATTGAATTATCAGAAAAGCCTACCGGGATAGTTTGTATTAATGATGAAGTTGCCATTGGTGCTGCATCTACGCTCATAAAAGAAGGTTTCAAAATTCCGGAGGATATTTCTATTGGTGGTAATGATAATACTGATTTTTCTAAATATTACAACCCTCCTTTAACTTCAGTTAGAATTTCCAAGAAAAAAGTGGGATTAAAGGCTGCAGAAATTATCAAAAACAAATTAAATGATGACATTCCTGAAAACCAGCTGATAATTTATCCCCCTCAGTTAATCAAAAGAGAATCTACTGCTGTTTTTGAAAATTAAATAATTT
>PWDW01000238.1 GCA_003553225.1 Halanaerobiaceae bacterium | reverse complement strand
CTATTAGTGCTTTCAATAGTGCGGGATAGACCAAAAGCAAAGTCAGTTTGGAAGGTAGTCATATGAACTACCAGGAATCCTCGTTGATGAACGAAGTGAATCGGCGGGGAGGAGGTCAAAGCAGGAGTGTTAGGTTTGTTTGTTGTCCCATTTTTGGCTCCTTTTTTGCTTATTTATGGAATTTTAAATATATGGGCAACCAAAAAAACAAGACCTATTTTTTATTTAAAGAAGGCTAATATAAAGCGGCACCAATAAAAACTGGAAATTAAAGAGGTGTTAAAATGAAAAATAAATTAGCCGGTAGAGTAAAGGAGATGGAAAATAAAGAACTGGGAGACCTGATGCGGATTATTGGGCGAGATGATTTGATTTCATTTGCCGGAGGAGTTCCTTCCTCAGATGTTTTTCCTGTTGCCGAATTAAATAAGATAACTGAGGATATTTTATCTCAAAGAGGGAAAGAATTTTATCAGTACAGCAGCACTGAAGGGAATAATTTGTTAAGAGATTTTCTGACCGAATATTTGACAGAACGGGGGCTTGACATTGAACGCAGACAGTTGATAATCACATCCGGCTCTCAGCAGGCTCTTGATTTACTGGCAAAATTATTTATCAATCCCGGAGATAAAGTTGTCATGGAACAGCCCGGATATGTGGGAGGTATTGGTGCTTTTAAAAGCTATCAGGCAGATATAAAAGGGATTCCCGTACAGGAAGATGGGCTGAATGTTGGGCTGCTCAGGGATTATCTGGAAAAGCTAGCTGCAGGAGGTGACTCTATAAAATTTTTATATATAGTTCCCGATTATTCCAATCCTTCGGGTGCCAGATTATCAGCAGCAAAAAGACAAAAAATACTTTCTCTGGCAGAAAAATATGATTTTTACATACTGGAAGATACCCCCTATAGTGAATTAAATTATTATGATTCTCGGCTGGATTATATCAAAACCTATGATACTGAGGACCGGGTTATTCTGCTGGGTACATTTTCTAAATTTTTCGTCCCCGGTTTTCGCATTGCCTGGGTTTGTGGGACTGAACAGGTGGTTAAGTATGTAAGCAGGGCCAAGCAGAATGCAGATCTGGCTTCAGCCACTCCCGGACAGATGATTTTTTATCAGGCCGGTAAAGAAGGTTTACTAAAAAAACAAAGGGAGAAGATTGCCCCGGTCTACCGCACCAGACTGGAAACAATGAGCAGAGCTCTGGACCGTTATTTTCCTGACTCTGCGAGCTGGTTTAAACCACAGGGAGGGTTTTTCTTCTGGATTGAACTGCCTTCGGGAATTAACAGTCGTGAGCTTTTGAATCAGGCGGTTGAAGAGAAAGTTGCTTTTGTAACCGGTAAGGCTTTTTTCATTGATCCTGAAGACGGTAATCAGTACATACGCCTTTCTTTTTCGGATACTAAACCGGAAAAAATCAAGCAGGGAATTAAAATTTTGGGAAATTTAATTAGCTGATTCCATGAAAAATTTTGATATAGTTTTGAATTTGAGTATTTTAAAATAGCACAGACAGGATGGTAATAATGAATAAAATATATAAAAATTTATTAACAGCCATTGAAGAAATGCCGGTGATTGATACTCATGAGCATTTATCCCCCTTTGAACCACAGGAAGAACAAAGAGATAATATTGATGTTCTGCAGGAATATCTGATTCATTATATGAGTTCTGATCTGGTTTCTGCGGGTCTTTCAAAAAAACAGTTGGAAACGGTTACTGATCCGGACCTGGATCTGTTAAAAAGGTGGAATATTGTAGAGCCCTACTGGGAAGTGTGCCGCTATACCGGTTATGGTCGGGCACTTGATCTTTCTGTAAAAAAGATATATGGACTGGAGGGTATTAATAGAGAGACTATTGAACTTTTAGGCAACAAATTTAAAAAGAGCAAAAAACCGGGACATTACGAATATGTTCTAAAGGACCTCTGTGGTATTGAATTAAGTATTCTGGATGCTTTTTCAGGCCGATTCGACTGTGACCAAAAGTTTTTCCGCAGAGTGTGGCAGATTTTAAACTATATTATTCCCATGCCCCTGGAACTTCCAGAAAAAACACCGGATATTGTGGCCTGGCTGGAAAGTGAATATAATATTACCATCAATTCACTGGATGACTGGCAGGAGGCTTTTAATCTGGAATTAGAAGATAATCTGGCTAATGGTGTTATCGGGCTTAAAAATATACTCGGATATTTTCGTACTTTAAAATTTGAAAATGTTAATTACAAAAAGGCAAAAAAGCTTTTTTTTCGCGATTTTAAAAAATGGAATTCGGGGGTTAGACAGCAGGGCATAAACTTGAGGTTGTCCAGGGAAGTTCAGGATTACATGATGCATTATATTCTGCAGATTGCGGATAAAAAAGAACTGTTTATGCAGATCCATACCGGACTTCTGGAGGGCAATGGAGAGGATATAACAAACAGCAACCCGGCATTGATGTGTAATCTGTTTAAAAAGTATCCGGAAGTTACTTTTGATATTTTTCATATTGGTTATCCCTATTATGGGGAGACATCTGCTCTCAGTAAAATGTTTCCCAATGTATTTATTGATATGTGCTGGTCTCATATTATTTCCCCGGCTGCTTCCCGACAGGCTTTAAGAGATTTTCTGGATGCTGTTCCCTATAATAAAATATCTGCTTTTGGCGGAGATTATATATTTGTGGATGCGGTATATGGTCATCTGCAGCTGGCCCGGGAGAATGTCAGTCAGGTGCTCACCGAGAAAGTAAAGCAGAATATATATTCCGAAGAGAAGGCAGTTGAGATTGCCCGACATTTATTTTATGAGAATCCAAATAATATCTTTAAATTAAATCACTAATGTTTTTTATTAAGATCCAGGGGTACAAATTTAATTCCTGATTTTTTCAGAACAGCTGGTTATAGCAAAAGAATTACTTAAAAAATATTTTTCTATTTTTATTTTAAAAATAAATTGCTCTTGCTTCCCGTTGTATCGGGATCAATATTTTTATTTGCTTATCAAATTATTAAATATCATCTGAATATCATTTATATAATTTACATATCATTGCCAAAATATAAAACCTCCTCTATAATGTATTTAACATTAAATAATAACTATTACTCTTTGGCGGCTAATCCTAGTAAAACTATAAGATTAATAACAAAGCAAAAAGCCGGCAAAGAAAAAAACAAAAGGAGGAATTAAAATGAGAATGGCAAAAAAAGTACTGGTGATGGGTCTGGCAATAATGTTTCTGGCAGGTGGACTGGCAGCGGCTTCAAGTCACTTAAGCGGGCCCTGGTATACAGACACTTCAGTTTATTTTGGGCTTGATACAGCTCTCAGTGGTAATGCCGAACTGGAACAGTTTGGTAATGACAATACGGGAAATATTACACAGAGTGGCAAACACTTTGCTCACATTGGTCAGGGTTATGATAGAACCCAGGATGCCTGGGCATTCAGTGAAAACAATCTGGCTGATATTGACCAGTCTGGATATGCCAATGAGGCAGAAGCCAATCAGCGTGGAACCTATAATAATGCCTGGATTACACAATCTGGTGATTCAAATTATGCCGGGGCCGGTCAACATGGTACTGATATGTCTGCCGATATTGATCAAAATGCAGTGGACAGTTTTGTTCGGGTCAGCCAATGGGGTGGAGCTGGTTCCGAAGCCTTGATCACCCAGGCTGGTAACCTTAACAGAATTCGTACCAGACAAGATGGTGATGATCATTTTGTAAAAGCAGAACAGTCTGCGGAAAGTTACTTTAACTATACAACTGTAGAACAATCCGGTGCTGATCAGACTGCCTTTGTATATCAGAGTGGAACTGAAAATGGAGCATTTGTTGAACAAAAGGGCGATAGTAATCTTGCTGATGTAGAACAGGCTGGAAAGTTAAATGAAGCAGAAGTATATCAGGATGGAAGTGGTTTTTCAGCCTTTGTAAATCAGAATGGTAATGGGAATACGTCATTTGTTGACCAGTATTAAGTTAATCAGTATAAATTAGTTTTAGGATCTGATTCTGGAAAAATCGGCTAGATATAACGAATTGAGCTGGTTTTAAGAATATAGTAAAAAAGCAGGGCAGTCCCGAAAAATATAAATTTGTTTTTCCAGGCTGTCCTGCTTTACAGCAGCAAGATTTAAGAGTAAATTATAATTCACAAATTGAATACCAATAATATATTAAATAAAATAGAAAGCTAAATTATTAATTTGTGAAAAAGCAATTGAACCTGGGGGTGTTTAAATGAAAAATATAAAACGAACCCTGATTTTAAGCACAGTAATATTTTTAATGATAGCAGTGTTAACAGTGTCGGCCAACCAAATCATTCGGGCCGAAGGAATGTTTCTACCTGATGAAAATTCAGCCCACTGGGATATTTTTGATTTACCAGAAGTTGACACCGGTATCTCTGGAGCGTATATATACCAAAGAGGCTATTATAATACCGGGGAAATATATCAAGCAGGAAATAGAAACTGGGCAGCTGTAAATCAGATAGGGAAAAGAAATTATTCTGCCATTATGCAGAATGGTGACCAAAACACTGCCGCAATAAATCAAACTGGAGTTAAAAATGAATCAACTATATTTCAGGAAGGATTCAAAAATTCTGCAGCTGTGGGACAGATTGGAAATAATAGTGAGGCTCTGATAGAACAAAGTGGTGATAAAAACAGGGCCGGAATACTGCAGATTGGACACGGTAAAAATACTGTTATTAAACAGGAAGGACATGAAATATCACTGGAGGTATTTGTTTTCGGCAATTAATTTCTCAGAATCTCTTATTTTCGAAAATCAATATCTATTCAAAACCACTGAAAATATAAATTTAAGCTGAAAACAGGATAAAGAACAGTGGTTTTGAATAGATTATTTTTTAAACTATACTCATTATTTGTACTTATTATATTTAAATTATATATTCTCGATATTCGAGGAAAGTCAGCTGGTAGTTCTTTTTAAAATAGCTGCATTGGGCAATTGTTCTTATAAAACCGAAATATGAAAAATTATTTCTATTATAAATGATAAGTTGATATTAAAGTATTTATGAACTAATAATAAACATATTAAATTTTTGGTTTAAAAAAGAGGGGAGTAGTTTAAAATGAAAAAATATATTATTTTTATAATACTACTGGTATTTTCATTGACCTTTTTATATTCAGTAAATATTTCTGCATACAGTAATGAAGAAAGGCTGGCTTTGATTCAAGCTTCACAGGCTCTAGCTGAAGAAAATGAAATATCGCCTTTAAACAGA
Source organism: Halanaerobiaceae bacterium (assembly GCA_003553225.1). Classification (GTDB taxonomy): domain Bacteria; phylum Bacillota; class Halanaerobiia; order Halanaerobiales; family Halarsenatibacteraceae; genus T1SED10-99. The sequence goes on along the minus strand of PWDW01000238.1, from coordinate 21,628 downwards.
CCCCAATTAGCTATTTTAGTTACTAATTTCGGATCTCAAAATCAGGAAGCAAATCCTGGAGCCAGGTTTGAAATAACTATTCCCGAAACCAGAGGGATTTTAAGCTTTATGATGGAAGTAATTTATTTTAGACAAACCGGGTCTCTGGCTGTTTTTCCGTCTTTAAAATCTGTCTTTTTTGCTGAAAAAAATATGTCTCCCTATCTGGGTGCAGGAAAAGAAATTACAGCAGCCGCTAATTATCAGGTAATCACGGGACTGGAGCTATTTAATAACTTTTTTGTAGAGGGTAAATTTATTAATGATGGTGGTTATTTAACTGATAGCGAATTGTTTTTCGCAGCTGGTTTTCAATTTTCATTTTAAATAAGAAGGAGGACAATATTATGAAAAAATTATTTGTGGTGTTCTTAGTTGTGTTTATGGTTTTTATTTTAGTTTCCGAAATAACACATGCGGCAAATTTCACCATGAGCTGGGATTTTCAGATTTTTAATAATCCCAATGCCCGTCAGGTAGCAATTAATACTGCAGAAAAACAGGATAGCATGATTCAGGAAGAAGAAGATCCCATGGAAAGATTTATCCAGAGTTTTGAGCGGAGATTAATGAGCAGGGTGCACAGAAATTTAATTGATCAGATAATGTCTGATGAAGAACTGGCTGCCGGAGAGTATCAGGTTGGTGATTTAAATGTTTCAATTATTGAAGATCCGGATACAGGGGAGGTTACTCTGGAAATAACAAATGTTGTAACCGGGGAAACATCGATAATAAATTATGGTTCTGATGAATGGCCGACCGATTATAACTGGTAATTTCGGCAACCTGGAATAATTTTTTAATTGAGGAGGAGAGAATATGAGAGAAATTATAAATAATAAAATAATCATACTGGCAGTACTGGGGTTATTTTTGCTTGGTTCAGGGACCGTATTTGCAGAAAATATTTCTGATTCCGATTCTGAACTGGAAGCAATGAAGGAAGAAATACTAAAAAATTCTGATGATATTATTTCCTCCAGTATTAATGTCACGACGGCAACTCAGCTTTTGGCAGCACTTCCGGAACCAGAAGAAAAACCCGGTATAGCTGTATATCATATTATTGATAAAACCGGCCAGCATACAAATCAGGGGTCCTCTGTTGTGTCCCAGGGAGCTTCAGATATGATGATCACTGCTTTAATGCGCTCCCGACAGTTTAAAGTGATTGATAGAGTAAATTTCAATGATTTTATGAATGAACAGAATTTACAGACCAATAATCGTTTTAAAAGTGGAGCAGGTCCCGAAATTGGAGAATTATCCGGAGCGGATTATATTATTGATGGGGCAGTTACAGAATATCAGGTTGATAAAGAAACAGGTGGCCTGGGCTTGAATATAGCCGGTATAGGAGGAAATGAACAGAGGGCGGTTGCAAAAACTGCAGTTGATATTCGATTAACCGATACCACAAGTGGTGAGGTTGTCTGGTCCAAAAGCCTAAAAGGAGATATTAAGGGAGAAAAAGTTGGTATACAGGCTTTTTCTTTTCTGGGAGACAATATAGTAGAATTTGAAACAGGTAGTGGCAAACAGGAAGTGATAAATCTTGTGCTGCGAACACTAATTGAGGAGGCAGTATTTATGTTAAGTGAAAGTGAGGTCTGGGATGAGGATAAGTAATAATAAACGAGAAAAATATTAAAGCCGACTGTTTCTGTTCAGCAGACCCAATTTGAATAGATAAGAGGGAGGGATAAACATGAGAACCAGATATTTTTTGTGTAAGATAATTTTTCTGATAATCTTATTGATGGTTTCCGGGATATATTATGTAAACGCCGAAGAAAACTGCTGTTTAAATGATAATATAATTATTGACAATTATGGCAATATATTAATTTATCCCTCCTATATCTATAGGACTCCCTTATCTGTTACCCAAATAGGATATCATAATATTTCAATCCATATGGGTATATTCAGCAGTGATCTAAACACTTTAATACAGCAGGGATATAGAAATACCGCAGTCCAAATAATTAGAAATGACCTCATGAGCACAGCTATAAGACAAAAAGGAAGCAATAATCAAGCAGTAATCATACAAAAAAGCAGTGATAATTAAAGGATATTTTATTATTTGTAAAATAGTTACTTGTCAATAATTATAAAATTGTATATTTTTAACTTAAACTTGATTATGACTATAAAATATATAAAGAATATTTCAAAACAATATAAATAAAATGAGCAATTATATAAATAGAATTAAGTGGGGTGGGGATATTGGATAATAAAATAAAAATATACACTCTGGGAGAATTCAAAGTTGAAAAGAACAGTGAAATAATCACCAATGAAGTAACCAGAATGAGTAAGATCTGGAAAATGTTTCAGTATTTATTCACTTTTAAAAATCGAGATGTTTCCCGTGAAGAATTAATTCAGGTCCTGGATCTGAACAAAAATGATGCTCCGGAAGGAGCTTTAACTGCATTAGTTTATAGGCTTCGAAAAAATTTGAACAAGCAAAATAAGTATAAATCAGATAGATACATATTAACCAGAGGTCGAGCCTATACTTTTAATGATAAGTCCAGCCACTGGTTTGATGCCGATGAATTTGTTAATCTTAACAAAAAAACAGAACGGTTGATTAAAAAAAACTCTATTAAAGCCTGTGATGTATTTAATGAATCATTGGAATTATATAAGGGAAATTATCTTGAATATAGAGATTCTGAAGAATGGATCTGGAGTGCACGTAATAAATATCGTGATATATTAATTTCAACTTTGATGAAACTGGATCGTTTTCTATCCCAAAGAGAATATTTCGAAAAATTATGGCAGTTTTATGATCAGATTCAAGAAGTTATTAGTTTTGATGAAGACCTTATCAGTGGTTCCATAGAAGCACTTCTGGGAGCAGGAAAAGTTGGTTTAGCCAGAAAAAAATATAATGAGGCTGTTTCATTATATGAGAACAATAATTTAAATTTACCACCTAATATTAAAGAATTAAAGAACCGTTTTCAATACTGTTATCTGGATGATCCCACCGGTTTTTTGAAAGAAATTATAAACCAGGATGAAATTAGTGGTGCTTTTGTAAGTAAACCCGAAAGATTTCCCCAGGTACTGGAACTGGAGAAAAGGAGAGCACAGCGCGATAATTCTCCCCGGGTTTTAGTTCACCTGGAGATAACAGGAGATTTAGATAATCCTGATTTAAAAGCAAGTGTTTGTGAAAGGATATTAAATATTCTCAAAGAACAGCTTAGAGCAGGAGACATAATCTCTAGATGGAGTGAATGTCATTTTGTTATACTATTAACCAATATCAAGTATGAAAAAACCGATAAATTAATCAATAGAATTAAAAAATCTTTTGCCCAAAAAAATACTATTTCCGGAGATATAAATTTTGAAGAAACAATCTATGAATTCTAAAGGATTTTTGTTTATTTGGAAGTATATTAGAAGTGGTAGATAAAAATAATTTTTCTATAAAAGTACATGAACCCTGCTTTCAGTTTGTCAACTTTTTAAAATGCAAGTTTAGGGTAAATGTACTTTTTATGTTTATTTTTTTGCCTTTCTGAGTTTTAAAATATAAACATATTTGAAAGATGAAAATTTATTTATGCTCCAGGAAATACAGTGGAAATTTCAAATCTTTTATAGTATAATTAAAATGCAAATAATTAATATTTAAAAGTATTTTTGCATAAAGTTTTGATAGAGATAAATTTTTTGGATTATTATCAACTTTGGTTGTTTATTTTGAGCCGAATCCAGCTATAAAAAATATAGGCCAGATAATATTAAAATATATTATTAAAATTCTATATATAGAAATAACAGCAGGGAGTTGAGGAAATGAATTTTAATGAACTTTATCACAGAGCGAAATCTGTTGTAAATCCAAAACAGTTATCAAAATTTGTAGAAGTTGGTGGAGTTGGATCTGCAGTATGTACTGAGAAGGGCAATGTTTATACGGGAGTGTGCATAGACACGGCCAGTTCTATGGGATTTTGTGCTGAACATGCTGCGGCTGCAGCAATGGTGACTGCCGGAGAAAGCCATATTATTAAGATGATTGCTGTTAATTGTGAAGGTTATATAATGCCGCCCTGTGGAAGATGCCGTGAATTTATAAGCCAGCTTGATAAAAAAAATTATCAGACAGAAGTTAAAGTTGCAGAGGATAAGGTGGTTTATCTTAAGGAGTTATTGCCTTATGACTGGAAATAGAATTTATGTATTTGTTTTTGGTTTGCGAAACATTTTGATATAATGTTTTAAATTGAGAAAATCAATATATGAATACAAAATTTTTTTGTAATATTTTATACAAAAGTAAAAAACTACAAAACTTAAAAAGGGGAATTAAAAGCCATGCAAAAGAAAAAGAAATTATACCGTTCACAAAAAGAAAAGATGCTGGGTGGGGTCTGTGGGGGTATTGCCCAATATTTTGGAATTGATCCCACATTAATACGACTTATATTTGTAATTATCTTTTTTGCAGAGGGGGCCGGATTTCTGGCCTATGTTGTGGCCTGGATCATAATTCCGGAAGAGCCTGAGGAAGTAAGTCCAAAAAACAGCATACAGAATAAGGAAAATCAATCTGAAGCACATACTCAAGAAGGTGATATTAAAGCAAAAGAAAGAGACCGGGAACCTGAATATAATAGAGATGATCGCAGAGAAAAATCATCTTTTTCAAAAAGAGAATACAGCAGCCAGAATATTTGGGGAATTATTCTGATTATTATAGGGGGAATATTTCTAATAAATACCTGGATGTCCTTTCTTTTTCTGGATAAAGTCTGGCCTTTATTATTGGTTTTACTGGGAGCTGCCCTGCTGATAAAAAGCAGCAATAAGAAGCAAACATAAATTACAGCTGGATATTTTTGACTATATTTGATATAATTATATACAGTTATTGCTTATCATTTCTCCAGAAAAACTATCTGGAGAAATTTATTTTTTTAAAGGCTTTTAAGTTATTTAAGGCTTTTAAGTTATTTAAGGCTTTTAAGTTATTTAAGGTTTTTAGGTTATTAAAGGTTTTTAAGAAACATGATGATTTTTCCCAAAACATATCTGGGGCTTATATATATTTAATTTCAGAAAAATATTTTGTAATTATCTAAAGAGTATCCCAATTATTCTGGAGGTTAATTCATGGATATCGGTATTTTTATTATACTTTCATTGTTAGTTTTATTAATAACGTTATTAATGCTTGAACCGATTAGTATTGATTTGATAGCTCTTTCAATTCCAGTTATCCTGGTTATTCTTGGCCGCTGGACCCAGGTTACTCCAGAAGAAGCTATTTCCGGTTTTTCCAGTTCGGCGACAATTACTATTTTAGCTATGTTTATAATTAGTACCGGGGTTGAAAGAAGTGGTATTGTCCAAAAACTGGGAGATAAGATAGTTAAAGTTACCCAAAAAAATGAATATAAACAGTTAATATTGATTATATTAATTTCCGGTATTATTGCCGGCTTAATAAATAATACTCCGGTAGTGGCTTTATTTATTCCCATGGTTATCGGTATTGCCAATAGAAGTAAAGTTTCTCCTTCAAAATTTTTAATACCTTTATCTTATGCGGCAATGATGGGGGGGATGTTAACCCTGATCGGAACTTCCTCAAATATTGTTGCCAATGATATTTTAGTCAGACAGCTGGGAAGAGGATTTTCAATGTTTGAGTTTACTCACCTCGGCTTAATTGTACTGTTAACAGGAACAATATATTTAATAACAATGGGTTATAAACTTTTACCTCCTCGTTTAAGCCCTCAGACTGAGCTGGCTCAGGAATTTAATTTAGATGAATATCTGACAGAAATGATTATCAAGGAAGACTCTCCCCTAAAGGGTATGACAGTGGAAGAAGCTCTGGAACAATTTGATTTTGAGATTGATGTTATTGAAATCATTAGAGGTAAAGAAAGATTTTTTCAGCCTCTGCAAAATAAAATTCTGCAGGAAGAAGATCATTTAATAATTAGAACAAATCAGAAAAATTTATTAAAATTAATACAGGGACATAGAATGAAAATCAATCCCAAAAGAGATATTACTCAGGATGAACTTGAAAAAAAAGAAGAAGAACAAAAGCTGGTAGAACTGGTAATCCCCCATGGCTCCTTTCTGGAAGAACAAACTTTAAATGATGTCAACTTTTTAGAAAGATATAATACAAGTGTACTGGCAATAAGGAAAGGTAAAGAGCTGGAACACAGTGACATAGGTAATATTGTTTTAAGAGCGGGAGATGTATTATTATTAACTGCCGGGCCAAAGACCTTGAAGAGATTGAGAAAAAACAGAAACTTTATTATATCCAATGATATTTATACTTCAGATTATCGCCCTTCAAAAATGATTACTTCTATAGGAATTTTGGGTACTGTGATTTTATTGGCTACCCTTAATATATTACCAATTTATATCGCAGCTCTGGGTGGAGTTATTGCGATGGTTGTTTCGGGATGCTTAAAGTCCAAAGAAGTTTATCAGGCCGTAAATTGGGATGTGATTTTTTTACTTTCCGGATTACTGCCGCTGGGTATTGCTATGGATAAGACGGGAACGGCAGAATATGTTGCCTCCCAAATATTAAAACTTGAGGTATATCTGCCTCCTTTATTAATCTTAATGTTGTTTTATATTATTACTGTTTCTTTTGCCAATCTTATGGGTAATAATGTAAGTGTAATTTTAATGATTCCTATTGCTATTGATGCTGCCCGGCAGCTGGCCCTGAATCCTGTTGCTTTTGCTCTGGTGGTTACCTTTGCAGCCAGTTCAGCCTATTTAACTCCTGTTGGATATCAAACAAATCTAATGGTTTATGGTCCGGGGGGTTATAAGTTTCGTGATTTTATGATTACCGGTGCTCCTCTGCAATTAATAATGACGATTATTGTTCCCTTTTTTATATCTATTTTATGGGGGTTATAAAGGTATTTGTCCTGATTATAGCAAAAAATAAGTAAATTTTTTGAATTATATTTGATTTCCATTTAAAATCGGAGAAAAAAATTGTATAATAATAATATAAAGATTCAATATTATTTTGTTAGGATTTATAATCTGATTTCGCAATAAAAGCAAATAAGGAAGGATGTAACTTTTGGTTGATATAATTAAAGTATCATCTGAACAGGAATTTGAAAAAGTTCTTGCTCTTAGATTTGAAGTTTTTGTTGATGAACAGGGTGTTCCTCCGGAAATTGAGAGAGATGAGGCAGATGGCAATGCAGTTCATGTACTGGCTCAAAAAGACAGAAAACCGGTTGGATGTGGCAGAGTTGAGATTGATGGCAAGCAGGCCAAAATTGGCCGTATGGCTGTACGAAAATCATATAGAGACCAGGGTATTGGTTCCGGTATATGTCGTAAATTAATTGAGCTTGCTTCACAACAGGGTTGTGAAAAAGTGGTACTGCATGCTCAGCTAACGGCCAGAAGATTTTATGAAAAGCAGGGTTTTAAGGCCCGGGGATCTATATTTACGGAAGCTGGAATTAATCATATAAAAATGATCCTTGAACTGTAAATTTTAAAGAAAGGATGTTTTATCCTATGGATAAAGAAGAAGTAAAAAACCTTCTCAGCAAAGTATCTGATGACAAACTTATTAATATGGTACTCCAGGATAGAGATGAATATGACAGGTCAACTCTTGCTGCAGCTATTGAAGTTTTGAATGAAAGAGATGTTGAAATAAACTTTGACAGGTACAGAGGTAAAAAAAGCAAAATCACTGTAAATCCTGAAAAAATGAATATTGATAAAACGGCAGAACCTGATAATAAAAATGATAAAAAACCTAAAACTTCGATTAAAAATATTAAAGTCAAACCCCAAAGAAATGAAACAGCTGATGATTTGAAAAAACAAGAAGATCTACCACCTGAAAAGGAGAAAGATAAGAGCACAGATGAAGAAAAAACAGAAACAGAGATTCCGGAAAAAAAGGATAAAACTGAAATTGAAAATGAAAAAATCTATAAAAAACAGGATTCAGAAAGTTCAGGACAGCTAGAAGTTGATAAAAATGAAAAAGCAAGCAAGTCATCAGTCAGTGAAAAAGCTGAAAGCAAACAGGTAAAACTTGAGTTCTCTGAGCAAGAAATACTTGAAATTAAGAAAGCCAGAAAAAAATCAGAGGATGCAGATGCTGCTGATCAAAAAGCTGTTGATCATGGTAAAATATCTAATTTGATAAGTTATGCAAAATTAGGTGGGATTTCTCTTTTTATCGCTCTTAGTATGCTGATTATTTTTTCATTTGTTGCTCTGGTAGGTGCAAATTTTGGTTTTCGTCCTGTACTGTTAATTTTTCTTTTCCTTATGTTTTTTATAGTTTCCATTCTGGGAATTTATAAATCATTTTATCTGTTTTCTGATGTTAATCAGGATTATCAAAAAATCAATAATTTCCTGGAAAAAAGTTTAGCTGATAATCAATAAAATAATAAGTTAAAGAAATTAACAAATGCTGTCAGGATTGATATAGAATATAAAAGATTTTTACAATAAATTGAAGTTCTTGAATAAATAATATAGGAAACTATCATTAAATCAGGGGGTTTGAAAATGAATTTAGTAATATTGGGTTTACCGGGTGCGGGCAAAGGAACCCATGCCCAGAGATTAAAAGAGGAGCTGCAGATGTGTCACCTTTCTTCTGGTGAGGTATTAAAAAGAGCAATTCAGCAGGAAACCGAAGCCGGTAATAAGGCCCGAACTTATGTAACATCTGGAGATCTGGTTCCTGACCGAATTGTAATAAACCTGATGGCAGATGAAATCAGCAAATATAATGAACCCCCCCTGCTTTTTGATGGTTTTCCACGTACTTTAAGACAGGCTCATCGGCTTGATGAAATTATGAAAAAGCATGATAAATTTATTGATTTGAGTATATATCTGGAAGTAAAAAAAGATAATCTCTTAAAAAGAATTTCCGGCAGAAGGATATGCAGCAGAGAAGGGACAGTTTATCATATAGATTTTAATCCACCACAGGAAGACGGAATATGTGATCGTTGTGGAGCCCCACTGCTGCAGAGAGAAGATGATAAACAAGAGATTGTCAAAAAAAGAATTGAAGAAAGTGAAAAAAGAATATCAAAAATAGTTAAATATTATCAGGAAAAAAATATACTAAAAAAAATTAATGGTACAGACCGCTCTCCTGATCAGGTTCATGGGGATGTTCAAAAAGCAGTACACAGTTATTTGGAACAGCTAAAACACTAGAACTTATATAATATAATCGGAGGTTTAAAATGGAGGAAAACAGATTACTGGTAGTTGGGGATATACACGGTGAATACGATATGCTGTGCAGTATTCTGGAGCAGGCTGAGTATAGGCCCCGTAAGGACCGGTTATTTTTTGTGGGAGATTATATTGACCGGGGAGATCAATCTCGTAAAGTAGTTAAGAAAATAAAAGAGCTGACAGATCAAGGAGCAGTGGCCATTAGAGGAAATCATGAAGAAATGGCCAAAAATTATATTGAAAAAGATGGTCAGGACAATGGATTATATTTCCAAAATGGAGGCCGTAAAACTCTTGATTGTTATTCTGATTTTTCCAGTTTCAGGGAGGATATGATGTGGCTGGGGAATTTACCCCTGAAAAAGGTTCTCAAAGGACAGTATATTTTTGTACATGCTGGCCTAAAACCCGGTATCCAGCTTGAAAAACAGGATAAACATGATTTATTATGGATTAGGAACGAATTTTTTATGTATGATTGGACCGAAAATGATTTAGACGAAACAATCATTGCCGGCCATACTCCCTTTCCGGAAGTGAAAAAATTTTCAGAAAAAACAATGATTATTGACACAGGAGCCGGAAAAGGTGGTCATTTGTCAATGGTTGATCTAACAAACAATAAAATATATAAAGCCGGATAGTCCTGTAAATATTATTTAGTTTTGGATGGTATTTTCATTTATCAATCTGGAGGGATAATAAAAATGTAACTGTCTATAATATGGAATATTGGGTTTTTTAGGAAATAAAATCATAATAACTATGAATAAGCAAGTATATAGAAGCTAATTTAACTTACAAGAGGGAGGAGCTATTTAATGGAAATTTATAAAAATTTTGATCTGGCATTATATGTAACTGCCCCATTTTTAAAAAATACGGATCTCGGGAAAATTGAAAAAAAATTAAATTCGCTGGAAAAACACCTAAATATAGATAAAGTATATCTGGAAACTCATCGGGGAGCTAATGATATTGACTTACCAGAAATGGAGCAGGTAAAAAAGTTATTTCAGGAACATGATATTCAAACCTCAGGAGGAATTACTCCGACTCTGGGCCAGAATGAATTTGAAGATAAACCGGAACGGATAATGAATGTTTTTTGTTATACTGATAAAAGAATGAAAAACAGGATAAAAGAGATTTCGGAAAGAACAGCCTCTCTGTTTGATGAGTTTATACTTGATGATTTTTTCTTTACAAACTGTACCTGCAGCATCTGTAGATCACATAAAGGCAACAGGTCCTGGGCAGAGTTCAGAACAGAATTAATGGCTGATGTTTCAAAAGAATTAATAATAGATCCGGCTAAAAAGATAAATTCAGCTGTTAAAGTTATTATAAAATATCCCAACTGGATTGAATCATATCAAAATATAGGTTATAATACTGAACTTCAGCCCGATATTTTTGATGCTGTCTATACCGGAACTGAGACCCGTAATCCCGGTCATACCAGACAGCATTTACCCAAATATGCGGGTTATTCTTTAATGAGGTGGATGGAAAATACAGCTCCCGGAGAAAATGCCGGAGGCTGGTTTGATTCCATAAACTGTATATATAATATAGGTTCATACCTGGAGCAGGCTTATATGACTCTTTTTGCCGGGGGAAGAGAGCTTACACTTTTTAATTTCAGCAGTATGGCTGATTCTGTATTTGTTCCTCCTCTCGGTCACAAACTTTCTGAACTGGATACAATTTGTGGTGAACTTGATGCCCCCCGGGGAGTACCGGTTTATATTCCCCACCACTCAAGGGGAGAAGATCATCTTTATGATTTTCTGGGCATGTCTGGATTTCCGGTTGAACCTGTATCCTCCTATCCCGGAAAAGCAAATATTAAATTATTAACTTCTTCTTCAGCTCATGATAATGAAGTAATATCTAAAATAAAAAATGATCTTACTGAGAAAAATAGTACTGTCATTTTAACATCCGGTTTTCTTAATCTTATGCAGGATCAGGGTCTTGAAGAACTTTTATCTGTTAGATATACAGACAAAAAAATAGCTGCCGAAAGATTTGGAATACAGTCTAAAGGCTGTGGATATCAAAACACGATTAATGGTTCAGAAAAAATCCTGTTTCCCGTTCTGGATTACAGCAGAAATGATAACTGGCCACTAATTGCAGCAATGCAAGGTGATAATGCTCTACCTTTTCTTCTAAAAAGCAAGTATGGGCAGGGAGAACTGCAGGTTCTTGCAGTACCAGATAACTATTCTGATATATATCATCTTCCTTCAGAAGTTCTTAATGAATTAAGAAAATTGTGGAGTAAAGAACAGGGTATATACCTTGAAGGTGAGAGCCAAGTTTCCCTGTTTTTATATGATAATAACCGATTAATTGTTGAGTCGTTTTTGACCTATGATATTAATGTACAGCTCCATCTGGAAAAAAATAATGTTAAGCTAAAAGACTTAATCAAAGATAAAATCATCAGTGGACACCAAAAAATTAAAAATAAAAGTAAAAAAACTATTTTTGATATAGATATTGAACCAGGTACCTACCGCTGTTTTAAAATAATAGGTTAGTGAAAAATTATGAAAAAATATTATTATGTCTTCTGTATAACTTTTATATTTATATTGTTTATAATTTTATCAGGCTTTAGTCTGGCGGCAGACCTGGATATTAACTACAGGATTGGACATAATAATCATTATATTTCCGGAAGTTTTATCCCGGTACAGATTGAGCTTAAAAACACCGGTCTTAATAATTTTTCCGGGGAGTTAATTGTAAATCGAAAATATCGGGATATATTTGGAGATAGTGGAACAGACCGCACACAGCAGCATGTTTTTTCTCTGGAAATTCCGGCCGGGGGCAAAGTACAGAACAGATTTTCTCTGGAAATTTTTCAGGATTATTTTTCCCCACTTGAAATTATTGTAAAAACAGAAAATGAAGTAGTACTCAAAAGGGAGATTGAACTGGAGGAATACACCGGTGATAGAGTTTTAATAATTTCTGATCTGGCTGCTGATTCAATAGATAGTCAGGTAACTGATAAAGCAGTATATACTTCTGGAGAAAATCTTCCCGCTGTTTGGACAGGTTATCAGGGTTTTTCTACTGTAATAATAAAGAATGTATTGTTATCTGATCTTGATTTTCAAAAAAGAGAAGCTCTGGCCAGGTGGTTGATCCAGGGTAATTTGCTGTTTCTTGGGGGCAGCAGTTATTACCGGAACTTTAATACTGATTATATTAATAGAAATTTTCCTGCTGTGATTCAACTAAATGAAAATATAACTGCTGATGATAGGACCTTATTTACCATTTCTGAGCAGTTTAATTTATTTTATGTACCGGAAAGTATAGTGGGAGATGAAATAAATAGTTTTTCTGAAATAAATCTTTTTTTTCGGGAAAATACCGGACTATTTGATTTTTTAACACAGCATATTTTTTTAACAACTGAATACTGGTTTCCGGATAATATAATGTTTTTTGGTTTTATCTTCCTAATGGTATTATCAGTTTCTTTTATTTATTATATGTATAATTATTATAAATGGAAAATTATGCATTATTTTATATATTTTTTTATTATAATTTTTGTGCTGTCATTGATATATTATACTGGACTGGGAGAACCTTTAATAGTACGCAACCAAAAATTACGAGAAACAGCAGTAATTGAAAATTATTCTCCCGCCAGCACTACCGGGGTGGAAGGATATGTAGTTTTACTGGGGCGTGAAGAAAACAAACCCCGGTTTCGGATGTCTGCTATAGATGGTAGTTTTAGCAGCCTGGTACCTTATTTACAGCACCAGTTTACTGAACAGTATAAAATTGAATATCAGGGAGAAGATGTGTTTTATACTTTTGAAAATGAAAGTGACTGGCTGCCCGGAGTTTTTCGCACCCACTATATTACTGATATCCCGGTTTATGTCGAGGGAACTATTAATAAAGGAGATTTACAACTTGAGATAGAAAATAACTCCCATCTGGAGATAACAGCCAATTATATTCATCTGGAAGGTGACTGGTATCAATTTACAGCTCGAGAGGGGCAAACAACTGTTTCGCAGGAGGACAGATCGGTTCTTTTTAGCAGATTACCGGATTCTCAACTTGATTTAAGAATTAGAATTTTAAATAGAATAATTAATAATAAAATTAATCCAGATATTCTCTATACCGGTGAATATACTATTCTGGTTACTATTCTGGAGGGCAGTCGGCCTGCTGGTGCTCCCCGCCCTGAGGGAGAATGGCAGGAGAGCTTTACCGGATACTTTATAACTCCCATAAAAATAGAGTAGTATGTTCTGTAGTGGATAAAACGTTTTGTTTTCTGGAAGTTATTTTTTACTAACATTAAATTTAAAGAAATGGTAGTATTAAATTATAATAAAAATTTAATAATAATAGTGTTGATTATTGATTGTAATTTTACTAATATAATTTATGGAAGTGAGGTTTTTATATGGCAAAATCGGTGGAGGGGAGGTATCATGGTGAAAAATAATCTGGAGAAAATTCTGAAAAAAGCCAGCAGAGAATATAGAATATACAGAGCTCATAAATATTTTTTACGAAGTCTTACTTTAAGCCTTATGCTGTTTTTGCTATTATTTATACTAAATATTTTTCAGCCAGCATGGTCTTTTTGGCGTGAACTATGGTATTTGTTTTTGGCTGTTCCCGGGATTGGAATTTTAACGGGGCTGGGCTTGCCGGTCAACAAAAAAAAGCTTTATGCCAGAATTGATGAGAGACTGGAACTTGAAGAAAAGTTAATCACCTATCAGGAATTAAAAAATACTGATCCGGGGAATCCCTATCTTGAATTAATTAGAGATTCTTATGCTGATGAACTGAAAAGTGATGTAAAAATATTTTCTATACACTGGAATCCTGAAATTAAATATTTAACCTCTGTTTTAATGATTACAGTCCTGGTTTTTCTGGGAGCCATTAACAGGATACATCCTGTTTTTGATTCAGCCGATTTTACCGGACCTGAGAGCAGTGAAGAATATATTTCCCGGCAGGAAGTAGAGGCTGAAAGAGAAGAACAGAGTACAGAAGATTTTCTTGTTGCCCGAGATGAAGATGAAGAAGTACAGGATATTGAGGATACATTAACACCGGAAGATTTTCCAGAACAAAGACAGGATGAATATTTTAGCGGGGAAACAGATGATTTATCTGAAGAAGAACGAGGAGAATTTAGAGAAAGAGAAGAAGGAGAATCTGAAGAAGGTAATCAGGAAGGAGAAATTACGCCAGAAACAGGAGAAAGAAATGGTTTTAATGGACAGGAAGAGGATTTTACTGAATTAGATCCCTCTGAGGAGGAAAAATTTAACGATGAAGGGGAATTTGAAGAAGAGCTGCCCTTTGAATTTTCACAGACTCCTCAGCAGGAATCATCACCATCTTTCCAATCTCCGGAAGATGATGAAATGATTGAAGATGATGAAGAAATAGAGGAGACTGAAGAACAGCTGCCCCGGGCCGGTGATTTTGAAGATACTGAGGACTATATGACAGAAAGTGAACAGCATTCGGCTGAATATGAAATACATCGTTTGGACAGGGGTACTGATGAAGAACTGATCATTGCTGAAATGGAAAATTTGACCACTCCAGATGGAGAAGGCCTAGATCTCGATGAACTTGATTTTGATTATGCAGAAAATATTCCGGAAAGAATTAGTTTTGATAATATTCCGGTTACTCACAGAGATTTAATTATAAATTATCTAGAAATGATCGGAGAAAGAAATTGATATACACTTTTTATATGTTGAGTATTGAAAATATAAAACCGGTTAACCTAAACACAGTTTTCATTTTAGTGTGTAATATTATAACTTTAAGTAGTTAATACGGTATTTGATGGAGGGTTCTCATATATGGAAAAAGAAAAAATAACCAGGGATCAGGTTGAGGAATATCAGCATAAATTCAGCAGGGTCAGAGAAGAAATTAAAAATGTCATTGTGGGTCTGGATACGGTTCTTGATGATGTGTTAACAGCTATCCTGGCAGAAGGTCATGTTCTGCTGGAAGGTTTACCCGGGTTGGGGAAAACAGTTCTGGTTCGAACAGTCAGTCAGGTTTTTGAACTGGATTTTAGCCGTATTCAATTCACTCCCGATTTAATGCCGGCTGATATAATCGGAACCAATATTTTAATGGAAGAAGAAGGGCAAAGATATTTTGATTTTCAAAAAGGACCACTCTTTTCTCAGATCATTCTGGCAGATGAAATTAACAGAGCCACACCAAAAACACAGTCAGCACTGCTTGAGGCCATGCAGGAATACCAGATTACAGTAGCCGGCCAAACAAGACAGCTGAAAAAACCATTTTTTGTACTTGCAACCCAGAATCCCATTGAAATGGAAGGGACCTATCCCCTTCCCGAAGCCCAGGTGGACCGTTTTTTCTTTAAAATTAATTTTAATTATCCTGATTTCACTGAACTTAAGAAAATTTTAAACCGAACTACTCTGGAACGGCTGCCGGAAGTTAAACCAAAGATGTCAGCCAGTGAAATTGCCGGGCTGCAGGAATTGATCAGAAATCTACCCGTGTCCAGTGAAGTTATGGATTATGTGATCCGCATAATAATGGCTACTCAGCCGGAAAGAAAAAAATCACCGGAGATAATTAAACAATTTGTAAATTATGGAGCAAGTCCCCGGGGTGCACAAACACTTATTCTCGCGGGAAAGGCCAGAGCCTGGCTTAAAGGAAGGTATAATGTGAGTTTTAAAGATATTAACCGGGTGGTTTTTCCGGCTCTAAGACACCGTCTTCTGTTAAATTTCGAAGGAGAAGCCTCTGATAAGAATATTGATGATATTATCGATATCCTGATTTCAGAAGTTCCAGAAAGGGAATAAATATGCTATTTGATGAAGAGTATTTAAAGCGACTGCAAAAATTAAAGCTTGATTTGTCCCGGATATTAAAGTCTGGTTTCCAGGGTCAGCACAGAAGCAGTATGGCTGGAAGTGGAATGGAGTTCAATGATTTTAGAGCATATATTCCCGGAGATGATTACCGTTATATTGACTGGAACTTATATTCCCGGCTGGGCAGACTTTTTATTAAATTATTCCAGGAAGAAAAGGAATTTTTGTTTTATCTTCTTATAGATCAGAGTCAATCAATGTCATTTGGCCAGCCCTCAAAAATACAGGTGGCTCTTAAATTAGCAGGTGCTTTAGGCTATATTGGACTGTCAAATTATGATAGAATCGGAGCCTCACTTTTTAATACAGGTCTTGATGAAACATTTAAACCAGGCCGGGGTCAGGATAAAATACATGCTTATCTGCAATTTTTAGAAAACAACATGAATACAGCCGGTGAGACCGATCTCAACAGGGTGCTTGATTATTTAAGTTATCAGTATAAAAAACCGGGAACTGTAATCATATTGAGTGATTTTCTGGATGAAAAGGGCTATCAAAAAGGACTGCGTTCCCTGGCCGATAAAGACTGGAATATTTTTATAATTCAGGTTTTAACTCCTGAAGAAATTGACCCCCAAATTGAAGGTGATATCAGGATTGTTGATATTGAAACAGAGAAAAAAACAAACATTAATATAGATCAGGATGCTCTTTCCAGCTACAGGAAAAAAGTTGATAATTTCCGAAATGAACTACAGTCCTTTGCCCTGCATTATGATATCAAATATATTTTTTATAAAACTGATATCGATTTTGAGGATCTTATTTTGAAACTCATAAAAAATAAGTTGATAATTTAAAATAAAAATGTAAGGAGATAAAATTAGTGGAATTTGCAAATTTTACTTCTATATACTTTTTAACAAGTTTAATATTAATAATTTTGTTTTATATAATTAAAGGCAGACAGAACAGTGTTTATATATCTGCTGTCTTTTTATGGGAAGATATTCAGCAGCAAAAGAAAAAAAAGCGGCCTCGTTTTAAATTTAGACCACGACCCCTGATGTTTTTGCAGATGCTGATTGTCGCTTTAATTGTTTTAGGTTTAATGCAGCCTTATTTTACGGGCACCAGGGCTGCAGAAGAAAATGTGGTTATTATAATTGACAAATCAGCAAGTATGCAGGCAGAAGATGCTGCTCCGGATAGATTTTCCCGGGCTAAAATGATGGCCAGTTCATATATTGAAGATATGGATTCAAATATTTCTGCAGCCTTAATTGGGGCTGGCAGTCAGCCGACTGTACTGTCAGAGCTGACCAGTGACCACGGATTAGTACAGGAAAAACTGGCAGATCTTACCGTTTCTGACACTGAATTAAATTATCAGAAAACAGCCGAACTGGCCCATTCCTATCTTGATGAGGGCAGGGGACGTATTGTTTTTTTTACAGATGGTAATTTTCCCGAGTCGGAAATTGAAGAGACAAACATCTTGAATAATATTGAGTTTCGTCTTATTGGTGAACCGATCGGAAATATTGCAATTACAGAAATAAAACTGGCCCCCACATCAGCAGGAGCAAATGAATTCCAGCTGTTTGTTGAATTTAGCAATTATTATGATACTCTTCAGGAAATTCCATATGTAATAAGGAGTCCGGAAATGGTTTTTGTTGATGACACTTTCACTATACAGGGAGGAGAAAAAGAACAAAAAGTTTATAATCTGAATCTGGAGGAAAGGACGCCTCTAATTGTCGAATTAATGATAGATGATACTCTAAAGTTAGATAATCGGGCATATGCAGTGGGGGGCAGAAGTCGTGATATATTTGTTTTAATAGCAGGAGAGCAGAGTAATTATCTGGAAAGAGCCCTTTTATTACAGCCCGGAGTAAGGCTGTTTTATCGTGAGGAACCAGATGATGATTTAAATTATGATGATTATGATCTGGTTATTTTCAATGAATATGATCCTCAGAATGATATTGAGGGTAAGGTGGTTTATATAGATACTTTACCTCCCGAAATTGATCTTGATGATATATCAGCTGGTGATGAATTTCCGGTAGAAGCTTTTTTCTGGGAACAGCATCACCCTTTATTAAGAGACATTAATCCAGATGATTTAAGAATATATGAGAATCCTGCTCCCCTGATAATAGAAGAAAAGGATGTCATTATTAGAGGCAGACAAGCTCCTCTTCTGGCAGTTTCGGAAGAGAAAATAATATTAAATTTTGCTCTTACAGAGTCCAATTTTCCTTTATTACCCTCATTTCCGGTATTTTTCTATAATGTTCTGGATATGTTTTTTCAGGAAAGAATATATCCTGAATATTCACAAATCAGAAGTGGGGAAACATTTAATTTTGGCCGAACAGTCCCGGGTAATGTTGTTGATATTATGGGACCGACAGGTGAAATATACAGTATAGAAGAACAGACAGAAGTGTTTACCAGAACAGATAAAACAGGAATTTATCAAGCTGTGATAAATGATAATTCTCATGATTATTTTGCGGTTAATTTATTATCGCAGCAGGAATCTGACCTAAGAAATACCGGACTAAACCTTGAAGAAGATCAAATTAATGATCTTGAAGATAGTACAGATACTGCTGAAAGCAGAATTAATCTCTGGCCTCTGACTGTAATCCTGGCTCTAATTGTACTACCGGCTGAATGGTTATTGTATGCCCGAAATGGAAATGGGGTGTAAACATGCTTGTTGATTTTACAAGACCGAATTTTTTGTTATTTTTATTTATTTTGCCCCTATTTTATTTTTTATATCGAAAATATTTAAATATAAGTTACAAAGCGTTTCTGATAAGAATTTTTCTGGTTGTAATCCTTATTCTGGGGTTAAGTGGTTTTAGTTTAAATATTCCTGTTAGAGACCAAAATATCATGCTGATTGCTGATTCTTCTTTAAGTATATCTGATGAACAATCAGATAATATAAATGAGTTTATAAGTGAGACCCTGCGGTTTAAAGATTCAGAAGACAGGATAGGTATCATAAATTTTGCTGCGGAACCTGTTATTGAAAATGTACTGGAAGAAGATTTAACTTTCAGCAGAATGCAGTCCAGTCCGAATCCTTATTTTACAAATATTGAATCCGCACTACAGCTGGCCAAAAATTCAATTCAGAAAACAGTAAACCAAAGAATTGTTCTTATTTCAGATGGCAATGAAAATCAGGGAGATGCACTTGATATGGCTCATATTCTGGCAGATGCGGGTATTCCGGTTGATGTATATCCTCTGGAACAAAAAATAGAACCTGAAGTATTAATTAAATCTATGGCCGGTCCTGATATCGTTGATCAAGATGAATCCTTTCGGATAAGGATCAATATTCAATCTAATGTTTCAACTACAGCTGATCTTTTTGTTCAGAGAGAGGACAGTACTCTATTAAGAGACGAGGTTCTGCTGGAGGAAGGAGAAAATATATTCACCTATAATCTCGAGCTAAACGAGACAGGCCTGAACCGATTGAGAGTTTTAATTGAACCTCAAATTGATACTAAACAGGCCAATAATGTCAGTGATTTAATGGTCCAGGTTCGGGGAGATAAAAAGATCTTATTTGCAGGTGAACAAGATGAAGGTGCTGCCCATCTGTCTGAGGCTCTTTCTGAAACAGATTATGAATTTGTATTTAAAACACCTTCTGAGATGCCCGGAACTGCAGAACAATTAAGTGCGTATAATGGAATTGTACTTAATAATATTTCTGCTGATAGTTTTACCGGCAGTCAGCTGCAGGCTTTAAATGTTTATGTTTATGAAAGAGGTGGCGGATTAATGGTTTTTGGGGGAGAGCAAAGCCTGGGGCCGGGAGATTATACAGACACAGCACTTGAATCAATGTTACCTGTTGAATCTGCATTGAGACAGGAAGTGGTTTTTTCACCATTAACTTTGCTATTAATTATTGATAAATCGGGCAGTATGGGAGAAGAATTGGGTGATGCCCATAATTTAACAAAAATGGATCTGGCCAAGCAGGCTTCAGCTGCGGCCTTAAATACACTCCAGGATTCTGACAGGATTGGTATCACTGCTTTCGATGTTTCTTCAGAACTGGTTGTTCCCCTTCAGGATATTGAGGATCGGGGTCAAATACTGGATCGGATTATGGGTATTAGCCCGGGTGGAGGGACGGATATTTATACTGCCCTAGAACACGGGTATGAAATTCTTAAGGATGTTGAAAGTCCTTTAAAGCATATTATACTGCTTTCAGATGGTATTTCTTTACCGGGAGATTTTGAAGGAATTGTAAATTCTCTCAGAGAAGAGGATATTACATTGTCAACTGTATCAATGGGCGAGAGTGTAGACCGGGAATTTATGAGGCAGCTTGCGGAATGGGGTGCCGGAGAAAGTTATTATACTGCAGATTTAACTGATATTCCTCAAATATATATATCGGAGGTTCAGAGAATACCTCGGAGAGCAGTGAGAGAAGAAGAATTTTATCCTCGATTACCCGGGGAATCTTTCCTTCTGGAGGGGATTGACACCAATAATATACCTCTGTTATCAGGATATGTAGCAACTACTCCCCGTGATCAGGCTGATCATCATTTGTTAGCCACTGAAAATTATCCTCTCTTATCAACCTGGAATTATGGTCTGGGAAGAAGTGCTGTGTTTACCTCAAATCTTGGTGAAAAATGGACATCTGAGTGGTTAAACTGGGAACAGTTTGACGTTTTTTCCAGGAATCTTTTTAACTGGCTTACAAGGGATTTTAGCTCACAATATTTATCAGCTGATTTGAATATAGACGGTATCTCGGGTGAGATTGTGGTTAATGCTCTTGATGATGAAGGTAACTATCTCAATTTCCTTGATTTTGAGGTAAATTTACGGTCACCCCACAGTGAAGGCTTAAGACAGTTCAATCTGGAACAGGCTGGTCCGGGTCTTTATAGATCAGAAATTGAGGCCGGACAATCCGGGGTTTATACAGCAGAAATAAGTACCGAAGTTCATGGTAGAGAGATTAATGTTCTGGTTTCAGATGTACTATCTTATTCACCCGAATACAGGGTTACTGATACCAATTATGAATTATTATCAGGTATTGCTGAAAATACCGGGGGGCGGGTTCTGTCTTCTGCCCGGGAGATATTTTCTGAAAGAGCCGTTTCTTATGAGCGTACAGCAGATATATGGGTTCCCTTATTAATATTTGCTCTCTTTTTATTTCTGCTGGATGTAGGCCTGCGTATGCTGGGAATTATATAGAAAGATAGAAAGTATTGTATTTTTTTGCTGTTGTGATATAATAAAAAAAATCCACCGATATATGCAGGTCTGCAGTTTATAAAAACATTATTATAAAAATATGATCAAAATATGATTATGAT